>JABMNK010000045.1 GCA_013204595.1 Flammeovirgaceae bacterium | reverse complement strand
TGGTTCAGAGCACCTCGTTTACACCGAGGGGGTCGGGGGTTCGAATCCCTCAGCGCCCACTTCTACAATTAATTTCTAAAAGCCCTTAAAACAGGGCTTTTTTTATGCCCTTTGGCTTAAATGCCCTTGAAATTACAATAATCAAGAGGAGGCAAGGAATTATGATCTCTTAGTTTTATATTTCAATCTAATCAGTGACATTGAGGAGATAATTTAATATCTTCCAAGATTAAGATTAATATAGAATATTTGAGGGGGTATCTCAAAAAATAAAATATTGATTTTTTCCTTACAATAAAGGAATCACAATGGAAGGTAGTAATTCTCTTTTTTTTTAACAGGGAAGTACCATTCTTCATCAAGAGAAAATACTCTGGAAGAAACAGAAGAACAGCTAATTCTAGATAAGATGTTAACAGCTCAAAGTGTAAGAAAACGTATCCCCTCTGGAAAGTAGTATTACAAAAAAAAGTGCATACTGAAAGGCGAGCAGAAATACCTAGAAAAATTATTACCATTTATACTATCCTACTGGGGAACGCTGATTAGACAGACACAAATGAAAAGTTTAATGAGGTTGACCTAAGCGTTGATGCGTTACTTCTAGAAGAACAAGCGAAAAGATCTATGATTAAATTATCAGTAATCCTTGAGAATATTCTTTTAGAAAAAAATCCGGAGGCATGAATAGCATTGCGCGTATGGAATCAGTTGTTATGAAAAAGTTGTCGTACAATCTGAACGTCACTCGTGTAGGCCAACTCATTAATAAGGGTAATATTTCTTCAGAATTAGAAAACACTAATGTCTGGCATAAAATAAGCAGTAACCAATTGGCTTAAACATACATCCCAAGAGTAAATGAAATCCCCAACACTCATTTTTAAAATACACTCAATATGCTTAATTGCGTTGCTTGTTGCATTTAGCAATAATTTATATAGTCAACGTATTCCGGTTTTATCACAAATTGATCTACCGCATAGCTACTATTTTCGAGAATTATATATCCCGCAACTTACAAGTGGTCCACTGTCTGCAACTTGGTCACCCGATAGCAAAAAACTTGTGTTTTCTATGGGAGGGAGCCTTTGGATTCAAGAGATAACTAGCCAAACGGCTATTCAACTTACCGATGATTCTGGCTACGATTACCAACCGGATTGGTCCCCAGAGGGCAATAAAATAATTTTTGTACGAAACAATGGTCAATCGATTGAGCTAATGCTACTTGAACTATCATCGGGAAAAACCACAGCATTGACAACCAATAATGCAGTGAATTTAGAACCCACGTGGTCACCTGACGGTCAATCAATCGCATTTGTGTCCACTGTAAACTCAGGACATTTCTTATTGCAAAAAGCCAAATTAGTGCAGAATAAACTTGACGCATTAATTACTCTCACACCAGACAGGAAAAGTGCCGTAAAGCGCTATTACTACAGCGCTTACGACCATGCCATCAATCCGACCTGGGCACCGGATGGAAAAAAAATATATTTTGTTTCGAACAAGGAGATAGCTCATGGAACTGGAAATATTGTTTCAATGTCGTTAGATAATCTAGGCGTACAATCTAAAATCCACAATGAGGAAACGGCATGGAGGACAAAGCCAGCGATTTCTCCTGATGGTTCTCGAATGGTATATAGTAGCTATTTAGGACGAAGTTGGAATCAACTGTGGCTCTTACCCACAAAAGGTGGATATCCTATTCAGATTACCTACGGTGATTATGATAACATAAATCCTAGTTGGTCACCTGACGGTAAAAATATTGCCTTTATATCTAATAGAGAAGGCAATACCTCTCTTTGGATTGTTGATGCCTATACAGGCGAACAACAACAAATAATAACTAGACACCGAAAATTCATAAAGCCTCGTAAAAATATTATTATTAAAACCCAAGATACAAATGGCAATCCTATTCCTGCCCGAGTGAGTGTAATAGATTCTCAAGGTAAATTTTATGCCTCTAAAACTGCTTGGATTCATGGTGATGACGCGATTTATCCAAAGAGACAAAAATTTGAATCGCATTACTTTCACTCTTCGGGTATTACGGTAGTCTCCTGTCCATTAGATGCAATGATCATTCAAGCACAAAAAGGTCCAGATTATAATAAATCATTAATTGAATTAAATCTTGATGAGGGATCAAAAGATACCATAAGACTTACTATGGAGCAATTACAAATCCCACAACAATATGGCGAATATTGGAGTGGTGATTTACATGTTCATATGAATTATGGAGGAAATTACCGCAACAAGCCAGAGAACCTACGCAAACAAGCCAATGCTGAGAATCTAAATTTCATTTATAATTTGATTGTCAATAAGGAACAGCGCATCCCCGATATTTCTTATTTCGTACCACCAAAAGCGCATGAATCTAAAAATGAGGTAATGATTCTTCAGGGGCAAGAATACCATACTAGTTTTTGGGGGCATTTGGGACTTCTTAACCTCACAGAGCATTATATTCTTCCAGATTATGTTGGCTATCCCTATACCGCGGTGGCAAGCCTTTTTCCCCATAATAGTTTTATCGCGGATGCAGCACATAAGCAAAATGGGATAGTGGGCTATGTTCATCCGTTTTTAGATTCTGACATATTTCCGAGGCAATCCGAAACACTTAATAACGCATTGCCGGTTGATGCAGCATTGGGAAATATTGATTATTATGAATTGATCGGCTTTGCCCACCACAAAGCGTCTGAAGCCGTATGGTATAAGCTTTTGAACTGCGGTTTGCGAATTCCTGCTGGAGCAGGCACCGATGCTATGGCCAATTACTCCAGCCTAAGAGGACCTATAGGATTGAACAGGGTTTATATTAAAAAAATGAATGATTTTAATAGTAATTCAGTGGTTGAAGGAATTAAAAGTGGCAGAAGTTTTGTAACCAATGGTCCATTAATTGGGCTTAAAGTTGATCAAGCAGCACCTGGAGATATCATTGAAACTACTGAAAATAAAATGACATTTAATTTCGAATCGTTTTTGAGAAGCGCGATTTCAATTGAACATCTGGAATTAATTTGGAATGGTGAAGTAATTAAGAAATACAAATGGAAAGAGGGAAGAAGGAATGTAGATTTTAAAGGCACCATTCAAGTAGAAGGATCAGGTTGGTTGCTTTTGCGTGCGTGGAATTCAGAGGCTCATCCAGACATACCTGATTGCTATCCTTATGCAAGTACAAGTCCCATTTATGTGAGATCCAAGGGCAAAAAAATTAGTTCAAAATCTTCAGCCAACTATTTTATAGCATGGATTAACCGTCTTGAAAAGGCAGCAACAACAAGTGATGCTTACCGAAGTGAGGAAGAAAGAACTGCGATATTAAAAGATCTCTCCAAAGCTCTTCAGTATTATGAGAGTTGTCTTTTAAGTGCAACAATTGATTGACGCAGTATTAAAAATAATAGCTGGATGAAAAAAATTAGTAGGAAGAAATTAGACTATAAAATACTTTTATGGCTATTGCTCTTTAGCATATCTATTCCCATAAGTGGGCAGCATATGCTGAATATTACAAGGGAGGATGTAATGATTCCAATGCGTGACGGTGTCAAATTAGGAGCAATTTTATATCATCCAGAGGAAGCTGGTTCATACCCGACGTTGGTTTACCGAACGCCTTATGGTGTAGATGATTATGATTCTTCGGCCGAATTTCCCATTAAAGCAGCTCGGCAAGGTTATCTTGTCTTTTTAGTTGATGTGCGTGGACGATTTCGTAGTGAAGGGGAGTTTGAAGCTTATAGAAACGAAAAAGAGGATGGTTATGATCTGATAGAATGGGTTGCGGCACATCCACTTTCAAATGGCAAAGTGGGTACTTATGGAGGGTCGTATCCAGGAATAGTCCAGTGGCAAGCCATGGCTGAATCACCACCACATCTCTTTGCAGCCGCGCCCGAAATGACACCTATAGGAAGTCATCATTTTATGTATTACGGAGGTGCATTTTCTCATCTCTGGATAGATTGGTTCATGCCTTATATTCTGCCAGACAAAATGAAACGAGCCAATGATCCTTCAGGGCCTTGGAATGATCAACTAGCTGAAAGCCAGTGGGAAGGCTCTGACCGAAAATCATGGTACGATTACAGACCGATGGTGGACATGCCTTTGCTTAAGGCCTATGCTCCAGAGTACTATCAATGGCTTACCCATCCCGATTCGAGTTCATGGTGGGATTTCCTTAATGTAGAACAAGATTTTAAAAAGTTTAAAAATCCAACCTTTCTATTAAGTGGCTGGTATGATGCCACTTATGGCCCGGAGGGCGCTACTAGAGGATTCAAAAAAATGAAAGCGCAAGCAGCTACCGAAAAAGCCAAAGAGATGACCCATTTAATACTTGGCCCTTGGAATCATACCTCTTTGAATAGCCGTAAAACGCAATTTGGTGAAATAGATTTTGGAACAAATGCGGGATTTGATTACGATGCGAAATTATTGGGTTGGTTTGATGAAGTGTTAAAAGAGGATAAGGATAAGCGGTCACTCCCCCCTGTGAGTATTTTTATAATGGGTGAAAATAAGTGGCGTTCAGAAAATGAATGGCCACTCAAAAGGGCAATCGCAACTTCATATTATATACACGGTGCAGGACAATCAGCATTCAACATGAATGAGGGCTTACTGTCCCTTATAACACCTAGCAAAGAGAGGCCAGACTTTTACACGTTTGACCCAGAAAATCCAGTTTGGGATAAATCGTATCTTAAATCATACCCATACAACCAACATGATATTGAATCAAGGAAAGATGTACTGGTTTACACATCTGAGTCATTAGCACAACCGGTCGAAGTAAGCGGAGAACTTATTGTCGAATTATATGTGAGTTCTTCCGCCAGGGATACGGATTTTTCATTTACGTTATGCGACGTTTCTCCCGATGGAACGTCTATAAATGTGCATGGGATGGATGCCGGATTTTTGCGAATGAGGTACCGAAATGGATTAGATAAACAGGAATTAATGATACCTGATGAGGTTTATAAAATCTCGATTCGGCAGGTCTATACTTCAAATCTTTTCGCTAAAGGGCATAAAATCAGACTAGACATTACAAGTAGTATGACACCACATTACGATGCAAATCCAAATACAGGGAATGAAATTGCTACAGACGTGAAACTTAATAAAGCAATAAATACAGTCTTTCATGATAAAGAACACCCGTCTAAGATAATTCTTCCAATAATACCCAGGTAGTTAATTACTTGAGATTTCTGCTTATTTTTTCTAATAGCGGGAGATTTCTAATATTGGGAGATGATGGTCGTTTAATGGGCTGAAACTTAATTCAAATGCTTGATCAAGAAGGTGGGAACTATTAATAAATTATTTCAACTTGCATCAAGTCACCAAGAGGCAGCTTGGATTAAACTGACTTATTCTTTCGATTCTGCGTGCAGGTACGAATAGATATAATTAAATTGAGTGATTTCCTTCTATACTCTTCTATTCAAGAAATGAATGGATAATCTATATTTAGTGTGAATATTTCACTTCTTAAAAAGGGAAAAAAACCAAATACAAACCCTTTTAGAAGATGCTCAAGATAATGCAAATACAGTGCAAACGACGTTTCAACGAGATGCCATTTATCTGGTCATAGAAGGGTGTATTTTATTTTCTGGCGTTTTCGGTGGCTATTAGTTCTCACTAAAAGGACTCGGGGATTCGATTTAAGTTCTTTATTAGAATTAATTTGTCCGAAGATGGGACATTCATAACATATGATTACGTGGAGTGAGCGACGTTATTACCTCTTGCGGTACTTGTCCTTACAATCACTTCTGTAGGGATAAGTACTGTTTTAAAATCTGAGGGGGTCTCTGGATTTTTTATTTGATCAATAAGTAGTTCAGCAGCTTTTATTCCCATTTCATAGCCAGGCTGCTCTACAGTTGACAGAGAGGGTTCATAAACTCGTGAAATGGCCCAATTACTGAATCCGATCACGGCAATGTCCTCAGGACATTTCAAATTAATTTTTTTTAAATTTTTCAAAACACCAACAGCGAACATGTCTGTTGTTGCAAATATCCCATCGATCCCTTTAACAGAGAGTAATTTTTCTGAGTCCTCTAATCCCATTTCATCTTGACTTTTGTCCAAGCTGTATACGATTAGTTGTGGGTCTATAGTTATTCCAGCTTCGCTTACGGCTTGTTTGTATCCTTCCAATCTAAGTTGATTATTGATGTTTTCTGATCCCCCGATAAAGCCAATCTTTTTTGATCCAACCTCGATGAGATGTTTGGTGGCAAGATAGCCTGCTTTTTTATCGTCAATAAGGACTCTATGAGTTGCAAATGACTCATCTGCCGTATCAAAAAACACCAGCGGGATGTTTCTCTCAATTAATTGTTTAATGTGAAGATTCGTTTTACCTCTGAAGGATAAAAGTACGCCATCAACACGTCCCGTCATCAAGGCTTTAATACCGGAGATCTCTCGGTCTGGGTCTTCATTTGTAGGGTACACGATGCAGCTATAACCCGATGAATGGCAGTGATCCTCCACTCCGCGAAGCACCAAGCCAAAGAATTCATGAACGACATTTGGAATTAATACCCCAATGGTTTTGGTAGAATTACTTTGTAGGCTAAGGGCTGTGAAATTGGGTTGATAATTATATTTTTTAGCAAGCTCGACCACCTTTTTTTTGGTCTCTGAATTAACTAAAGAGCTATCGGCCAATGCCCGTGAAACAGTGGATGCTGAAATATTTAATTCCTCGCCTATATCGAGAATAGTTATCGGTTTTTTTTTCATTAAATACAGATGATATTTTAAAAAAAACAAACTCAAGTGATGACTAAGGTAATAAAAGAGGACCACTTTTTGAGAGAAAAATGATCGATAATTTTTATTCTTTAAAAAAGGTATAGTTTATGATTTTGGACTTCTCAGTTGCGAATTTTGCAATACCATACAAATGCAAACGTTTGTATGAGAATATTTCCATTAAAAAGTTGCGTATGTTAAAAATTGTTAATAAAATACGTTAATAAACGTTTTTTTAGTTTACCAAATGAAGGGAACGTTAGGTTTGAATTAATTAATGTTAACTGTTTTAAAAACTAAATTAAATATGAAGAAGATTCTGCTTTTAAGCATCTCCTTTCTGTTCCTGCTGGGCACCGCTTGGGCTCAGAGAACAGTTACTGGTCGGGTGACTTCGAGTGATGACGGCAGTGCTATTCCGGGTGTAAATGTGATTCTGAAAGGAACGTCTACCGGAACGATCACAGACTTCGACGGTAATTATCGTTTAGAAGTGCCCGAAGCTGGAGGAACTCTTGTTTTTTCATTTATTGGTCTTGTGACTCAAGAAAATGAAATCGGATCGAGGTCCGTTGTAGATGCGTCCATGAACGTTGATGTGTCAGAACTGGACGAGATCGTTGTGACGGGTTATGGAACCCAAGAAAAGAAAGAGGTGACAAGTGCCGTTTCTAGTGTTAAGGCCAAAGACTTTAACAAGGGGATGGTGAATGATCCACTTCAGCTCATCCAAGGTAAAGTGGGTGGTTTGACTATTGTTAAGCCAGGCGGTGACCCGAATGGAAGTTATACACTGAGGTTACGAGGCGTTTCAACTTTTGGAGCCAATGCGTCGCCATTAATAGTTATAGATGGAGTTATCGGAGGATCTTTAAATACAGTCGATCCGAATGATATTGCGGCTATAGATGTTTTAAAAGATGGTTCGGCAGCGGCAATTTATGGCTCACGTGGATCTGCAGGTGTGATACTTATTACAACTAAAACAGGACAGTCGGGTAAAGCGACGGTAGAATACAATGGTTCAGTTGCCTTTGAAAATGTCGCCAACAGTATTGAATTCATGGATGCAGCGGAATATAAAAAGCTTCCAGGTGCAGTTGACTTAGGTGGAAGTACCGATTGGTTAGATGAAGTTACAGGAACTGGTGTTTCTCAAATTCACAATGTCTCTCTCTCTGGAGGTAACAATAGTACTACTTACAGGGCGTCCGTTAACGTTAGAGATGTAACCGGTGTGGGAATTAATTCCGGTTATGATCAGATCAACACTAGATTAAATCTTCAACAGAAAGCATTGAATAATAGAATGACGATAAGTGTGAATCTTTCTGCCACTACTAAAGATTCTGAATATGGATTCACGGAGTCTTTTAGATATGCGATTGCAGCTAATCCAACCATGCCTGTTTATTCAAGCGCTTCTGGAGGAGGAATAACAGGCGGTGCTGTTACAGGGGGATACTCGGAGCGAGATATTTTTGATTTTTTCAATCCAGTATCTATTTCGGAACAGAACATCAATAATGGTACTGACTTGAGATTATTGGGAAGTGCTAAGATAGATTATGATTTTAGTGATGTTATCGATGGCTTTTCAGCGGGCATCTTTTATTCTCAACAAAGACAGACGGATGAAAGAGCTCAATACTTTACTAAAACATCCTATTTTGTAAACGGTCGAAACGGTGTTGGTAGCAGAAATTATGCTGGAAATCAAAATGAACTATTTGAAACGACGTTAAATTATAGTAAAACGTTAGGTGGTGCTGATTTGTCAGTGCTGGCAGGATATTCCTATCAAGAATTTTTTGCCGAGGGTTTTGGAATGCGAGGATCGAACTTCCTTACAGATGCTTTTACCTATAACAATATGGGCGCATCGCTCGATTTTCCCAATGGGTTAGGTAGTGTTCAGAGTTATGCCAATTCCAATAAATTGGTTGCCTTTTTTGGTAGAGTAAACTTAAATTTCTCGGACAATTATTTTGTTTCGGCAAGTGTACGTCAAGAAGGATCGACAAGGTTTGGTGCAGACAACAAATGGGGTTTATTTCCAGCGGTAAGCGCGGGTGTTAATCTTGACAATATTCTTGATTTAAGTGGTGTTGATCAATTGAAATTGAGAGCTAGTTGGGGTAAGACAGGTGCGCAGCCAGCGGATAGTTATTTGTCTCTACGTAGATATGGACCTAGTGGAAGCTTTTACTATGGAGGAGCTTATGTGCCAAGTTATGGCCCTCAAAGTAATCCAAATCCTGATTTGAAATGGGAGGAGAAAGACGAGTTTGATGTTGGAGTTGACTTTGCCATACTCAATGGTAAATTGAGCGGAAGTATTGACTGGTATCAGCGAGTTACTTCTGATTTACTTTTCTTAATAGATGTACCCGTTCCTCCAAACTTATATAGCCAGACATGGAAAAATGTTGGCGAAATGACGAATTCTGGAGTTGAAATTACTTTGAATTATGAAGTTTTAAAGACGTCAAACGTTTCATACAGCACGTCTATAAACTTTGCGACATTTAAAACTATTATTGACAAATTGGAAGTATCACCGTTGTATCAAGCATCGATGGGATCACCAGGTCAGAGTGCAGTTGATTTAGCACGTGTAGCGGTTGGCGAGGAGTTAGGTCAACTTTGGTTACCCGTTTACAATGGACCTGATCCTGATACAGGAGCACCTACTATGAAAGATTTGTCTGGTGATGGTTCTTATTGTGATTGTAATGATGACAAGCAAGTGGCAGGTAATGGATTACCTGATTTCACTTTGGGTTGGAACAACAGTCTGAACTTTGGTAATTTTGATTTGAATATTTTCTTTAGAGGGGCGTTTGGTCATGACATTCTAAACTCTTACAGAGGATTTTATGAAAATTATAGTCCTACCGTAATAAGTAACTGGAATGTTGTTAAGGGATCTGATTTAGATCCTAGCCTTACCGATGCTGCTGTCAATGACACGCATGTTGAGTCTGGTAGCTTTGTTAAATTAGATAATGCGACATTGGGTTATACATTACCTTTAGGAGAAAATAAAGTTGGCTTTAGAAAGATGAGGATATACTTATCGGTTCAAAATGCTTTTGTGCTAACAGGATATACTGGTATTGACCCAGAGGTGCGATATGTTGACATAGAGGGTAACAACGCACTTGCTCCAGGTATTGAAAGAAGAAATACTTACTTCACAACAAATACTGTTTCGGCATGTATCAATATTGGTTTTTAATTGAAACATGAATAGAAACATGAAAAATATATTTGATAAAAAGTTTTACGTAATGCTGTTAGGGTTGCTTTTCTTCGCCCCAGCATGTACAGATTTAGAAGAAGAATTGTACAGTGACGTTACTGATGATAATTTTTTCCAAACGGATGATGAGTTTATTTCGGCCTTAGGATCGGCTTACTCGTCATTTTACGGAATTGGAAATCATTCTAATTTGTGGTCGTCAAATGAAATTTCATCTGATGAAATGGTTATTACTACAAAAGGAGGTGATTGGTATGATGGAGGAGTTTTACTTCAATTGCACCAACATGAATGGACACCAGATAATGGATTTTTTAACAATACCTGGGGATTTTTGTACAGTGGAATTAATACTTGTAACCGATTGATTGCTCAATTCGAAGGTATAGAATCGGATAATTCTACAGCCTATATCAATGAATTAAGGGCTATACGTGCCATTTGGTATATGTGGGCAATGGATGCTTTTGGAAATGTACCGTTGGTGACGGGATTTACAGATGACGTTCCAAAGAACAACTCAGATTTTCAGGCAGGTCGTACGGAAGCTTACAACTTAGTTGAATCCGAATTAC
Organism: Flammeovirgaceae bacterium; assembly: GCA_013204595.1. Lineage (GTDB taxonomy): Bacteria > Bacteroidota > Bacteroidia > Cytophagales > Cyclobacteriaceae > UBA4465. Next base: position 28,270 of record JABMNK010000045.1, on the reverse strand, counting down.
TAGCAGTTGTTGGAGATTTGGATTCGAACGTGGGAGGAAATGCTTATGCCCGAGTCAATCAAGCAACTGCCTACGCGGCCTTGGCAAAACTTTATTTGAACGCCGAAGTTTATACGGGAACTGCCCAATGGGCAAAGGCGATAGATATGGTGAACAAGGTAGAAGCATTTGGGTATTCACTAGAAAGTCTCTATGCGGCCAATTTCGCACAGGAAAATAGTAGTTCTTCGGAAAATATATTTGTGGTACCTTATGATAAGGTTTTTGCAACTGGATTTAATTGGCCGATGATGACGCTACATTATGCTAGTCAAAATGTGTTTGAATTAACAGCTCAGCCATGGAATGGATATTCTACAGTAGAGGAGTTTTATAATTCTTACATTGATACTGTAAATAATCCAGGAACGGTTGGACCTGTTTGGAGAGGCTTAGCAACTCCTGGCAATGACCTTTCTGTACCTAATAGCCTAGGAACTCAAGATTCAAGATTGAGCAACTTTGTGGTAGGGCCGCAGCTTAAGCCAGACCGAACTCAAGCGGAGGATCCAGCAGCTGATGACGACGATCCTGACGGTGCGGGTCTTAATTTCACTCCATTTATCAATGCTATATATCCAAATGGATGGAGACAAGGTGGTGCTAGAATTGGTAAATATGCTTATGAGCAAGGTGGAACGAATAACATGTCCAATGACTTTGTAATTTTTCGTTGGGGAGATATGTTGCTTGTTAGAGCTGAGGCCAATTACAGATTGGGTAATTCAGCAGCGGCACTTACTGATGTTAATGCAGTTAGGGCAAGGGCCGGAGTTACACCTTATACAACTTTGACCGATGAGAATTTATTGGGAGAAAGGGGTCGTGAGATGTTTGCTGAATTGAGTAGACGACAAGATCAAATTCGTTTTGGAACATTTGGTGGTACCTGGTGGGAAAAAGGTACGTCTGATTCGAAGTATGAGGTATTTCCTATCCCACAGCCTCAAATGGATGTTAATACTACCTTGACTCAGAATCCTAAGTATTAAGAGCAAAGTTTAAATTTTAAATAAAAAGCAAGTGGTTTGACCACTTGCTTTTTTATTTCCAATCACCGAAAATTACCACTAATTCGTATATGAGAGGTGTTATATATATTTTATTGCCTTTTTTATTAATTTCTTGTAGAGGGAAAAATGAAGTGCTTTTTAATAGATTGGAGCCGCATGCATCGGGCATTAGCTTTGAGAATATTTTGACATATACAGAGCAAGTCAATCCTTATACCTATAAAAATTTCTATAACGGCGGCGGCGTAGGCATAGGGGATATCAATAATGATGGACTTCCCGATATTTTCTTTTGTGGAAATCAGGCTTCCAACAAACTTTATCTCAATAAAGGCCATTTGAAATTCGAAGACATTACGTTGACGGCTGGGCTTGCCTCACTTGAGGTATGGAGTGCCGGGGTAAGTATGGTAGACCTAAATGCGGATGGTTTATTGGATATTTATGTATGCAAGTCAGGACCCCCGGGAGGCCTTAAGAGGCACAATGAACTTTTTATAAATAACGGGGATCTCACTTTTCGGGAGGAATCGGCCAAGTATGGTTTAAACAATGAAGGCTTGTCAAGTCACGCCGCTTTTTTTGATTATGATCGAGATGGCGATTTGGATTGTTATTTACTTAATAATTCGATTAAGTCGGTTGGAGGCTATGATTTGATCAAAGACCAAAGAAATATCCCAGATTCATTGGGTGGAAACAAATTACTCAGAAATGATGATGGTTTTTTTAACGACATCACGGCACAGTCTGGAATCTATTCTAGCGATATTGGATTTGGTTTGGGAGTAACAATTGGAGACATTAATCAAGACAATTGGCCAGATATTTATGTGTCCAATGATTTCTTTGAACGGGATTACCTCTATATAAATAATCAGAATGGTTCATTTTCTGAAGTTATAGAAAACTATATCAAAGAGATGTCTATGGGCTCTATGGGGGCTGATTTTGCCGACATCAATAATGATGCTCAAAGTGAGATATTTGTGACGGAGATGTTACCTGAGCGTCATGATAGACTGATGTCTAAGGCTATTTTTGAAACTTGGGATAAGCATCAGTTGATGATTGAGAGAGGTTATGGTAATCAATTTGGACGCAATGTGCTGCAACTTAACAATGGAGATAATACTTTTTCAGAAATCAGTAGGTATGCAGGGGTTGAAGCTACTGATTGGAGTTGGGGGGCCTTAATTTTTGATATGGACAACGATGGCCTTAAGGATATTTTCGTAGCCAATGGTATTTATAAGGATTTGCTGGATCTTGATTATGTCAATTTCATGTCACAGCCCGGACAGATCAAAAACATAATTGAAACAACAAAGAATGCTATTAAGACGATGATTGACTTGATTCCTTCGGAACCATTGCTGAATTATGCGTTTCAAAATCAAGGTGATAATGCTTTTAAAAATAGGGCTTCTGACTGGGGCATGAATGAGGCGACTTTTACGAGTGGTTCAGCTTACGGTGATTTGGATAATGATGGGGATTTAGATTTAGTGATTAATAATGTCAATATGCCATCTTGGATCTATGAGAATCAGTCCGAAAAAGTAAGTACGCCCAATAATCATTTGACGATCAAACTTCTTGGCATTGATAAGAATGTTCAGGCTATTGGGAGCAAAGTAAAGATCTATGTTGGGAGCAATATTCTTTATCAAGAGTTGAATCCATTTAGGGGTTTCGAGTCGACTATTGATTCAAAGCTTGTTTTTGGATTGGGACAGGCAAGTGTAGATTCGATCCAAGTCATCTGGCCAAATGGTTATCAGACAAGCATTAAGGAAGTAGCATCTAATGAGCTCCTCATTATTGATCAAAATAATGGTCAAAAGGAATTAATCATTGAGGTGGAGGACACAATAGGGTATTACACCAAGAAATCAGACATACTAAATTTTAAACATATTGAAAGACCGTATGTAGATTTCGATAAAGATCGATTGATCTATCAAATGAGTTCTACAGAAGGCCCTTGCCTATGCAAAGGGGACGTCAATCATGATGGATTGGAGGATGTATATTTGGGAGGGGCTTCAGGTCAATCAGGGGCTTTATTTAATCAAAAGATAGGTGGATTTTCTAAAGTTCAACTACCCTTTGAGGGCGCAATAGAATCAGAAGAAGTGGCTTGTGCTTTTTTTGATGCCAATAGAGATGGTCATCTTGATTTGTATGTGGCCTCTGGAAGTAGTGAATTTGAATCATTCGCATCAGGATTGTCCGATCATTTGTATTTTGGAGATGGCACAGGTGGGTTCAAAGATTCCCATCAGGCCTTACCCGTCAATGGTAAAGAGTCAACCAGCACTATAGTGCCTTTTGATTTTGATCAGGACGGTGATATGGACCTCTTTGTAGGCGGGCGTCAAAGACCAAATTATTATGGAGTACCGATAGATTCCTATTTGCTACAAAACGATGGTGCGGGTACTTTCATTGATGTCAGCAAACAGGTGGCGCCTGATTTTATCAAATTGGGCATGATTACCGACGCGCTCGCAGTTGATTTGGATGGCTCAAATGGTCTTGAATTGGTAATTGTGGGACAGTGGATGTCTCCAAAAATCTTTAAATATAGCGGGTCTGTTTTTGTCGAGATCAGTCGAGATTTCGGTCTTGATGCTTATGCTGGATTATATAACTGTGTGGCAACGGGGGATGTTAACGCTGACGGAGCAGCAGATTTGATTTTTGGTAATCAGGGGACCAACACTAGGTTTCATGCCTCCAAAAAAGAACCATTGGGGCTATTAGTAAATGATTTTGACCAGAATAGCGCGCTTGACTTGGTTCATTCTATGTATTTCGATGGAGTAGCATATCCTTTGGCCCAATTGAAAGAGCTCTCCATGCAATTGCCAAAGATTAAGAAGAATTATTTGAAGTTTAATGATTACAAATCAGCCACCTTGGATCAAGTATTTGGTGAGAAAATTAACAAGGGAGGGTATCATTTGAAGGTTACAGAATTGCATTCATTTGTTTGGCTGAATGACCCCAAAGGAAATTATAAAGTTTTAAATTTACCTTTCCAGACACAACTTTTTCCTGTTTATGATATTTTATTGCATGATTTCAATGCTGACGGACATTTGGACATGTTAGCCGCAGGTAACTTTTTAAAATCGAAACCAGAAATGGGAAGTAATATGGCTGGTTTTTCATCGTGGTTGGAAGGTGACGGAACCGGCCAATTTAGTTTTGTTCCCAATTCAGTTACGGGTATCAAGATAGCCGGAGAGGTGAGAAGTATTGAACAGTTCAACATTGATGGACATGTGGCGCTAGTATTTGGCGTTAATAATGAACCGCCTCAAGTATTTTTTAAAAACCATGAGAGTAAGTAACTATATTATTGCGCTAATTTTCTTTTCAGCATTTGGATGCGATCCCAAAAATGAGCTTAGCTCGTTGGCAGAAGAAGAAATTTCATCAGGCGTCGTCCAGGACTCGTTGTTTTTGGGACTTTATTTTGGAATTGACAAACAAGCATTTTATGATCATTGTTGGAAGATCAATCGAGAGGGCATTGTGACCCATGGCACTGAAAATATGTCTGTTTTATATGCGTTGAAAGATTTAAATGACGTTGACATTTCGTTTAATTTTTATCCAGAATTTTTGGATAATAAAACACACAAGTACCGGGCGACCTTCCATTATGTTTCTTGGGCGCCTTGGAATAAAGAGCTCCAATCGGGATATTTACTTAAGGTCTTACCAGCTATTTTGGAAGGATGGTATGGAGGAAATAAGTTTATCAAAATAAAGGATAAGAAGGGCCCGCATTATTATAAAATAGACGGAAACCGTCAGATAGATCTCTATATGAAAGATGATAGGTTGGTCGTGGCTAATTTTACGGATTTGAAGAAATACCCATTTAAACTCGAAGGGTTATGAAGCGCGTCAAAAGGTTAGTATGCGTGGGTATACTTTTTTTTGCAATTTCCTGCTCTGAGCAATCAGAAAAAACGCTTTTTAGATCCGTCTCATCTTCGGATTCGGGTATCGAATTTTCAAACAATTTAAAATTTGATGATGATTTTAATATTTTCAAATACCGCAATTTTTATAATGGTGGTGGGGTAGCCATAGCGGATTTTAACAATGATGGCTTAAGCGATATTTACATTGTTGCTAATATATCAACCAATAGGCTTTACCAAAATGACGGAAATCTTCATTTCACTGACGTTACCCAAATTTCAGGTACTGGAGGTAAGCGTGCGTGGAGTACTGGCGTCAGTGTCGTGGACATCAATGCAGATGGCTGGCTGGACATCTACGTATGTAATTCGGGAGATATCGCCGGGGATAATAAACAGAACGAATTATTTATAAACAATGCAGATGGTACTTTTAGCGAGTCGGCTGAGCAGTATGGCTTGGCAGATAGAGGATTTTCGACCCATGCGGCTTTTTTCGATTATGATAAAGACGGTGATGTAGATATGTATTTGTTGAACAATTCATATCAGGCCATTGGTAGTTTTAATCTTCGTCGAAATGAGCGACCCAATAGAGATTTGGTAGGAGGGGATAAATTGTATCGAAACGATAATAATCATTTTACCGACGTAAGTGAAGAAGCGAATATTTTTGGTAGTATCATCGGGTTTGGCTTAGGTGTTACGGTTGGCGATATTGACAGGGATGGTTGGCTTGATATTTATGTTTCAAATGATTTTTTTGAGCGAGATTATCTTTATATCAATGATCAAAATGGGGCATTTAATGAAGTCCTCGAGGAAGGCATCAAAAGTACTAGCGCAGCTTCCATGGGCGCTGATATGGCCGATTTGAATAATGACGGATTTCCTGAAGTATTTGTGACGGACATGCTGCCTGACAACAATGAAAGAATCAAAACCGTCACCACTTTTGATAGTTGGGATCGCTTTCAATACCAACTTGAGAATGGATATGGAAATCAGTTTACCCGAAATACCCTTCAATTAAATAATGGAGATGGTACTTTTAGTGAAATTGGACGATATGCTGGCGTTGAAGCCAGTGACTGGAGTTGGGGCGCGTTGATTTTTGATTTTGAAAATGATGGGTTTAAAGATATTTTCATTGCAAATGGCATTTATCAAGACTTGACCAATCAGGATTTTTTACAATTTGTGACCGAAGATGAAGTCTCTCAAAAAATTACGGCAGCAGGCAAGGTAGATTATAAAATGCTCATTGATTACATTCCTAGTGTCCCTATCTCCAATCATGCGTATCTTAATAATAGAAATTTAACTTTTGATAATCAGGCGGATCTACTCGGCTTGGCCACGCCAAGTTTTTCAAGTGGCGCTGCATATGGGGATCTTGACAACGATGGAGATTTGGATTTGGTAGTGAACAATACCAATATGCCATTTTTTCTTTATGAAAATAAGTCATCTGAACGCTATCCGGATCATAGTTATCTGAGATTTGTGTTAACTGGGGAGGCCGGAAACACCAATGCTCTCGGAACCAATATTACTGTTTATGTAGGGCATAGTGCTTATTATCTGGAACACCTGCCTACTCGTGGATTTGAATCCACCGTTGACAATAGGCCTTTATTTGGCCTAGGTACTGTACAGAAGGTGGATTCGATCAGGATCCACTGGCCTTTGGGAAAGACTACTTTATTGAAAGAAGTGGCCGTAAATCAAACGCTCAAATTAAAGGAAGTAGATGGGGAATGGAGACAGGTTCAAATGACGGCGTCGTTGCCAATTTATAGCGAGAATGAGCTGCTGCTTAAGGACTACCGACATATCGAAAACACCTTCGTCGATTTTGATCGAGATCGGCTTACTTTTCAGATGATTTCTACGCAAGGGCCGTGTCTTTGTAAAGCCGATCTGAATAAAGATGGCCTTGAAGATGTTTATATTGGTGGAGCAAAGGATCAAGAAGGATATTTGGCCTTACAGAATGCTTCAGGCACCTTTGATCGAATTGATTTTGAGGTATTTGAAAAGGATAAGGGATCAGAAGATGTTGATTGTGCGTTTTTTGATGCGAATGGAGATGGCTTTTTAGACCTCTATGTCGTCAGTGGCGGCAATGAATTTGAAGTCGGTGCGCCGCGATTAGGAGATCGCCTTTATATTTCAAACCCTCAATTATCGTTCAGCAAAAGCAAACAAATCTTGCCTGTCGATAAATTTGAAAGCACTTCTGTGGTAGCCCCGGCAGATTACGATGGAGATGGAGACATTGATTTATTTGTGGGAGGAAGAATCCAGACGTATTCCTATGGATTTCCTCGAAATGGCTATATCTTGAATAATGATGGGGTTGGAAATTATACCAATGTTGCTGATGAAATAGCTCAAGAACTGGCGCAAATCGGTATGATTACTGATGCGAAATGGGTAGATCTTGACCAAGATCTAGATCTAGATTTGGTGTTGGTAGGTGAATGGATGCCCATTACTTTTTTGATTAATGAAGCAGGTCAATTTAAGTTGAAAGAGGTGATTCCGAAATCTTCAGGTTGGTGGAATGTAATCGAGACTGCCGATTTGAATGGCGATGGACTCATGGACCTGATTGTTGGGAATCATGGCTTGAATAGTCGATTTAAAGCTTCTCAAGAACGACCGTTACATATGTTTGTGAAGGACTTTGACAATAATGGGACTATCGAGCAGATCATTTGTCAATACGAAGGGGACAAATTATTTCCTTTGTCCCTTCGTCATGATTTAGCAAAACAAATGCCAGGAATCAAAAAGAAATACCTCAAATACGAAAGTTACAAAGATCAAGAGATCAAGGATGTTTTTGATCAAAAGATGCTCAATGAATCCATAGATTTGACCGCCCACGATTTAGCGTCTGGACTCTATCTAAATAGGGGTTCCTTGCAATTTGAGCGTATCACACTCCCACCTGCAGTTCAATATTCTTGTGTATATGCCATCGGAATTGCAGATTATAATTTTGACGGGCATTTGGATTTACTTTTTGGTGGAAATTTTTATGCCTCCAAGCCAGAAATGGGCCGCTATGACGCTAGTTACGGCACCTTACTCTCAGGAGATGGAGCGGGTCATTTTGAAGTCATACAACCTAAATTATCAGGCATTAAATTGGATCAAGAAGTGAGAAATTTGGCCTTTATCAAAACCTCACAAGGAATGGCGTTGATCGTAGCAAATAACAATGCTGCGGTTAAAGTTTTTGAACCTACTATTTACAATAGGGGACATTGAAATTTTCAGCAATCATAGGGTTATTGATTGTATTTATTTTTGGATCATGTGGGACCAAGAAGGAAGCTTCTTTTCGATTTGTTTCCGTTCCTCCCGAACAATCAAAAATTAATTTTTCCAATATATTAGCTGAAGAGGAATCTTTTAATATCGTTGACTACTTGTATTATTACAATGGTGGCGGCGTTGCAATTGGCGACATTAATGCAGATGGCTTGCTTGATATTTTATTTTCTTCCAATGAAGGCGATAATCAACTCTATTTAAACAAAGGCGCCTTACAATTTGAAGACATTACCGAATTGGCTGGCGTGGCCAGTCATGGAAAATGGAAAACAGGCGTGAGCATGATAGATGTAAATGGGGACCAATTACTGGACATTTATGTTTGTCGGGTTAGTGGTTATAAGGGTCTTGAAGGACACAATGAATTATACATCAACAATGGCGATTTAACTTTTACCGAAAGCGCGGACAAATTTGGCCTTGATTTCAAGGGACTCTCTACTCAGGTTGCTTTTTTTGATATGGATAATGATGGCGATTTAGATGTGTATTTATTAAATCATGCCGTCCATACACAAAAAAGTCATGGCAGGGCTTCACTCAGACAAGATATTGATAGTCTTAGTGGGGATCGAATTTTGGAAAATATTGAGGGAAAATTTTTCGATATAACTGGGGCTACAGGAATTTATTCCTCTCAGATTGGTTATGGGTTAGGCGTAGGACTTTCAGACTTTAATCAGGACGGGTTTACAGATTTGTATATTTCCAATGATTTTAGTGAAAATGATTATCTCTATCTTAATAATGGAGATAAAACGTTTACCGAAAGCTTGACAAAAATGGCGCATCATACAAGTCGCTTTTCCATGGGCAATGATATTGCCGATTTTAATAATGATGGGTTAGTAGACATCATTACTTTAGATATGCTTCCAGAAGATGAAGTAGTGCGCAAACAATCGGTTGGTGAGGATCCCTATGAAATTTTCAAGATGAAGCTTTCTTATGGCTATATGAACCAATATAGTAGAAACACATTGATGCTCAATCGAGGAGGTAAATTTTCAGATATTGCTATGCTTGCAGGTATCCATGCGACCGATTGGAGTTGGTCTCCTTTATTTGCCGATTTTGATAATGACGGGTGGAAAGACTTGTTTATCAGCAATGGGATCGTCAGACGGCCCAATGATCTCGATTATATTGATTTTATTTCTGATCAAGAAGTCAAAGCCAATGCGTCTCTCTCTGATGCGGCTTTTGTGGCCCAAATGCCAAAAGGGGTAGTTAAAAATTATTTTTATTCAAACAGCCGAGATTTAAGTTTTGAAGATGTCAGTGATTCTTGGATTCAGTCAACTGCTAAAATCACTAACGGAACGGCATATGCCGATTTGGACAATGATGGGGATTTGGATTTAGTTTTGAATAATTTAAATGAACCCTCCGAAATTCTTCAAAATCTTACTATTGAAAATGATACGACCAGACAAACTTCAAATTTCTTAAAATTGAAGTTTTTTTCGGATAATGGTCATTCAGTATTGGGAACTAAGGTCGAATCTTTTGCTAAAGGGAAGAAGCAATTTCACGAGGTTTATCAGGTACGTGGGTTTCAATCAGCTACAGCTAATGAGCTATTAATAGGATTAGGACATGATGGTGCCGTTGATTCGTTGATCATAAGGTGGCCAAATGGGGCCATTCAAAAAAAGGGATTATTCAAGGCCAATCAAGGCCTGACTTTTAGCATGCCAGCTGCTCCATTGTACCCTACTAGTCCTCCTAAAAAACTATCCCAAGCGATGTTTAAGGATTTGACGGCAGCCCTCAAGATTGACTTTAAACATGCAGAAAATAGTTTTGTAGAATTTAATCGAGAGCCGCTGATTCCGCATATGAATAGTCAAGAGGGTCCGGCTATTTCGGTGGCCGACGTCGATGGTGATGGGAGGGATGATTTTTATGTTGGAGGTGCAAAGAATCAGCCAGGTAGATTATACATACAAGAATCAGCAGGCTTCCTATTGGCGCAAGTCTTTCTCGAGGATCAGATTTTTGAAGATGTTGATGCTATTTTTTTTGATATTGAACTTGATGGAGATCTTGATTTGCTGGTAGTTACAGGGGGAAATGAATTTGATAAAAATGCGCCAGAGGAACTTTCTAGGATTTATCTAAATGATGGAGCGGGACATTTTAGCAAAGCCGAAGGATTACTACCTGATCTTTATGAAACAGGCGCTGTCGTAGCTATTTATGATGTTAATGGAGACGGATATCAAGATATTTTCTTAGGAAGAGTTTCGGTTCCTTGGCATTATGGAAAGAGTCCAACTAGTCATTTATTGCTTAATCAAAAAGGAGTAAAGTTTGAGGTGGCCCCGGATAGTTATGAGCTGTTTGCGGAGGCAGGGATGGTCAAAGATGCCCTTTGGGCGGATCTAGATGGCAATGGAGAGAAGGATTTGATATTGGCAGCCCTTTGGCAGCCGATTAAAATTTGTTATTCGCATTCAAGGAAATTGTCCGAGCCCATTTCAATTGCTACAGATAAGGGTTGGTGGCAGACTGTTGAGGCAATTGATTATGACCAAGATGGTGATTTAGATCTGATTGCAGGCAACTTAGGACTTAACTCCAAATTACAAGCGAGCGCTCAGGAGCCGGTTCGTTTGTATTTGAGGGATTTTGATAATAACGATCGTTTAGATCCTATTCTTACTTATTATAAACAAGCCAAAGAATCTATTTTTGTTCCGAAAAAAGATTTGACCAAGCAATTGCCGAGTCTTAAAAAGAAATTTCTCGACTATAAAACCTATGCGCAATCTACGCCTGAACTTGTTTTTGGGGAGAACGAATGGAAGGCTGCCAAGATGCTTGAGGCCCAGGAATTTCGATCAGGAGTCTATATCAATAACAATGGTCAATTTGATTTTGAACCATTTGATAATCACACTCAAATGAGTATGGTCCGTTCAATTATCATTTTAGACTTCAATAGAGACAGTGTCCCAGACTTCTTAATGGCAGGCAACTTTCATGGATCTTCAATAGAAGAAGGGAGATACAGCGAGGATTATGGCGCGCTATATATAAGTGAGAGCCGAGGATTGACTTATTTGCCCAATAGTATTCATGAGCTTTATCTCGAGGGTCAAATCAGGTATATTGAACCAATCATTGTACAGGGAAAACCTGCCATTCTTGTTGCTAGAAATAATGATTATGTACAGATTTTTGGATATTAAGTTGATGTATGAAATCTCCTTATTTGTCTTGAGCATTCTTTTTTTATTGCGTAATAGACTAAAGCTATTTTTCCTAGCTTATTATTTTTCACTGCGTTTTTTTGTTAAAGATTCATTATCTAAAATACTGAGTTATTTCACTTTTTTTCGTGGGATCGCTAGCCAGCAAAGAGTCATAATCTTTATGATTTTTTTCTTTTTTACGCAACGAGCCATTGGCCAAGTGATTACGTCAACACCTACTTTTCCAAAAGCATCGAATTCTGTGGTCGTGAACTTTAATGCGGCCCAAGGGACAGGCGGATTGAAGGGATTTACTGGGGAGGTATACGCACATGTCGGAGTCATTACAGAGAAGAGCGTTTCTCCGAGCGATTGGAAATATGTGAAAACCAATTGGGGGGAAAACACCTCCGAGACCAAATTGATGAAGGTTTCTACTGATGTCTATCAACTGAGCATAGGACCAAGCATTCAGGAATATTTTGGAGTACCCGAAGGTGAGGAAATATTAAAATTGGCCTTTGTTTTTAGAAGTGCAGATGCTTCAAAGGAAGGAAAGGCAGATGGTGCGAGTGATATTTTTCTTGAGTTGAGTTCCGGATTTACACTTAGGGTAGATCAGCCGATAGGACGTTATCAATTTTATGACGTGGGATCAGTCATCAATATTGACTTGAAGACTTCAGAAACCGCGATCCTTTCTTATTACCTAGACGGGGAAAAGAAGGCATCAGAAGTGGGTACTATTTTTACGGGAAGCCATTTGGTTTTAGCGGATCAAAACATTCATAAAATAGCCCTCTCGGCTGTGACGGCCACTGATTCAATAGGATTTATACATACTTATATCGTAGACCCTACAACAGCGAATCAATCCATGCCAGCGGGATTAAAGGATGGAATAAATTATCGAGAAGGGGACGATACCAAGGTGGAATTGGTATTGACGGCACCCAATAAAAAAAGTGTTTTTGTGCTGGGAGACTTCAATGATTGGTCTTTAAATCGAGCCTACCAATTACATCAAGATGGGGATCGTTTTTGGATAACCATTGAGGGACTTGAAGCAGAAAAGGAATACATTTTTCAATATCTCATTGACGGTTCGATTCTCGTAGCAGATCCTTTTAGTGAAAAAATCATATCGCCATTTGACGATGTGGAAATTATAAAGGACAATCGATATCCAAATTTGATCTCCTATCCATTTGATTTAACCCAATTTGAAGCTTCCGTGATCCAAACCTCAGCGCCTAGCTATGATTGGTCGTTGAATGACTTTGAGCGACCTGAAAAAGAGGACTTGGTCATCTACGAACTATTAGTTAGAGATTTTACGGATCAGCGTTCTTTTCAAGCAGTCCTCGATAAATTAGATTATCTAGATTCTTTAGGTATCAATGCCATAGAATTAATGCCGATAATGGAGTTTGAAGGAAATTTAAGTTGGGGATATAATCCGGCTTTTGAATTTGCCGTCGACAAGTACTACGGCACTGAGATGGACTTAAAAAAATTAATTGACGCCTGTCATCAAAAGGGAATTGCGGTCATTTTAGATATGGTATTGAATCATCATTTTGGCAGAAATTCGATGGTCCGCATGTATAGTTCAGGGGATTACGGCCCTCCAACCACCGGAAATCCTTGGTTCAATACCATCTCCAAGCATGACTACAATGTAGGGTATGACATCAATCATGAAAGTGCCTACACACAGGCTTATGTGGATCGAGTCGTTCAGTATTGGATTGAAGAATACCATGTGGATGGCTATCGATTTGATTTATCAAAAGGATTCACTCAAAAAAATACACTTGGTAATGTGGGTGATTGGGGCAAATATGATGCAAGTCGTGTGATATTATTGAAAAGACTGGCAGATGTCATCTGGCAAGTAGATCCCAAAGCGTATGTGATTTTAGAACATTTTTCTGAAAATACAGAAGAATTTGAATTGGCCGACTATGGCATGATGCTTTGGGGTAATCTGGGCGGGACTTTTTTAAATACTGCGATGGGTATTCCGTCCGATCTAAAATGGAGTTATTATAAGAATAGAGGATGGGCTCAAAATGGACTCATTGGTTATATGGAAAGTCATGATGAAGAACGAATGTTTTATGAGGTGGCCAACAGGTCTGATGAGGCCTTTTCTACCCAAATAAAAAGATTAATGCAAAGTACAGCTTTTTTTTTAGCAACCCCAGGACCAAAAATGATATGGCAATTTAGCGAGTTTGGCTATGATGTAGGATTGAATGAGGATCGCTTGGGGATTAAGCCTACCAAGTGGGAATATTTATTGGATGATGATAGATTGAAGATATTCGCTGTTTATCAAGCGATGATCAATTTAAAGACACAAACAAACTATTTGGATGATCAATATTTTGAATGGGCGTCGGATGGAGACATAAAATGGATTCGATATCAGCATCCAGACCTAGACCTAGTGCTCTATGGAAATTTTACCAAAACGGATCAAGAAACGACACGCCATTTCACCAAGACAGGTACCTGGTACAACTATTTGACTGGCAAGTCGCTTGAGGTTACTGATTTAGAAGAGATAATAACCTTAGGGCCTTCGGATTTTGGTATTTACACCGATAGCCCAATCGAAAACCACATAGCCTGGATGCCAGAAAATTACTTACTTAGTATCAATGACGATGAGGAGAATTTACTTGAATTATATCCCAATCCGACCGAGGATAAGATTAGCATTTCTTCAAAAATGGTATTCGACCAATATGCAATTTTCAATATGGAAGGTCAACTGATTAAGAAAGGATTTATCGTTGATCAAAGCATCAATATTGCCCATTTAAATAGGGGCGTGTATTTGATAAAAGTGCAAAATACTAAGTTAATGAAGGTCAAAAAGATCGTTAAGCATTAGTCGTAATACATGTTTTATTTGGTCAGGAAATTGCCTTGATCCAAATAATATTTTCATTAAAGAAGTTTATCCCGTATCAGCGTTAGGTTGAAAGGTAGCGTTTGGGCTAAAATCAAGTTGATTAAATAAGGAGGTAATTCTTGTAAGCAACAGATCTTATAAAGCCAATTTAAGACAAAATTGATTAATTTTAAGGCTGAAAAAAACACAAATAGAAATGATACGTAAGGCCTTAATTTTCGCCTTGGTTTTGTTGGTAGTTAGTTGCAGAGAGAACGAAGCATACAAAGAGAACTTAGACAGCCCAGCGCTTTACAGTGGTGCGATGAAGCAGTTAACAGATGTCATCGTCCATGATATTTTTTCACCGCCGGTAGCATCCCGGATATATGCCTACTCCAATATCGCGGCATATGAGGTAGTGGCTATCGCACACCCAGACCAATTTGTGTCTTTGGCCGGCCAATTAAATCAATTAACCCCCATTCCCAAGTCAACAGACCCTAAGATCAATTATCATATGGCTGCCTTACACGCTTTTTTTCAGGTAGGCAAAGCGCTCATTTTTTCAGAAGATAAAATGCAGGTCTTTATGGATCATACTTATGATTCTTTGCAAAAGAGGGGGCTCTCAGATGCGGTATTGGAACATTCAATGGTATATGGAGACCAAGTAGCCCAGCACATCCTTCAATGGGCCGATGGTGATAGGTACAAGCAGACCAGAACCCATCCAAAATATACCATACGACCTCAGCCAGAATATTGGAAGCCAACACCCCCAGATTATATGGAAGGAATCGAGCCGCATTGGAATAAAATTCGTCCGATGGCAATGGATTCTGCTCAGCAATTTATTCCAATTCCTCCATTGCCGTTCAATTTGGAAAAGGGTAGTGATTTTTATAATGAATTAATGGAAGTTTATGAGGTGGGGGGATCTACAGGAAATGGAGGAGAGGACATTGCTAAATTTTGGGATTGCAATCCTTATGTATCCCATCATCGCGGACATGCCATGTTCGCCACAAAAAAAATAACCCCAGGAGGTCATTGGATGGAAATAACGTCGATTACGACAAGCCAGGCTAAGAGTACTTATGCAGAAACCATACACGCAAATGCAAGAGTTGCCATCGCCCTCTTTGATGGATTTATCAGTTGCTGGGATGAAAAATGGCGATCGGTGGTCGTAAGACCTGAAACCTTGATTAATCAGTACATTGATGAAGATTGGACGCCCTTGTTGCAAACGCCACCATTTCCAGAGTATACCAGTGGCCACAGCGTCATTTCGAGGGCGGCTGCGATCACCTTAACAGCGCTATATGGGCCAAATTTTTCTTTTGAGGATACGAGTGAGATGGAATATGGGTTATCCTCACGCACGTTTGAAGGCTTCTTGGAAGCTTCTCAGGAGGCGGCTTTGTCACGTCTTTACGGAGGTATTCACTATCGGATGGCCATTGATAATGGCTTAGATCAAGGCGAAAGAATAGGGAATTATATAAATGGTAAGTTAATCACGAAGAAAGCTTATTAAATCTCTTCTTCGTGATTTAATAAGCATGTTTTTAGATACAATCGTTAATTAAATTTTCTAGCATTTCTTGCCTACCGCTAGTCTGGAGCGGCTCTCCAAATGAATGAGCCATTTGATGGAGCGCTGTAAAATCTAATTTACCGTCTTCAAATGCTTTGCCATCACCTGAATCAAAACTGCGATACCTATTCTTTAAGATTTTTTCAAAATCTGTATGAGAAAGCACTTTTTCTGTGATTAGTAGCGCACGGGAAAAGGTATCAATACCCCCGATATGGGCATAAAAAATATCTTCTAAATCGGTTGAATTTCTCCGTGTTTTAGCATCAAAATTTACTCCTCCGCCTTGAATTCCGCCACTTCTAATAATGACGATCATGGCTTCGACGATTTCACCAAGGTTGGTTGGAAATTGGTCCGTATCCCATCCGTTCTGATAATCACCTCTATTGGCATCGATACTTCGGAGCATACCCGCATCGGCGGCTACTTGTAGTTCATGTTGAAAAGTGTGACCGGCTAGGGTAGCATGATTTACCTCTATATTGATTTTAAAATCATTTGCTAAACCATATTTATTTAAAAATCCGATAACAGTAGCACTGTCAAAGTCATATTGATGCTTGGAAGGTTCAGCGGGTTTTGGTTCTATAAAAAAATGCCCTTTAAATCCTTGACTTCTCGCGTAATCTTTGGCCTTGTGTAGAAACATAGCCAAATGGTCAATTTCTTTTTGCATATTGGTGTTCAGTAGACTGATATACCCCTCTCTGCCACCCCAGAAAACATAATTTTCTCCACCTAGCGCGATCGTCGTATCGATGGCATTTTTTACCTGAGCACTGGCATATGCGACCACATTGAAATCAGGATTGGTAGCGGCACCGTTCATGTAGCGGGGATTGTTAAACAAATTTGCTGTTCCCCACAATACCTTGATATTGGTTCCTTTTCGCTTTTGTTGGCCATATTCTGTAATGGCCCTAAGCCGCAATTCAGATTCCGATAACGAGGCACCTTCATCGATTAAATCGAAATCATGAAAGCAAAAATACTCTAAGCCCAATTTTGAGATAAATTCGAAAGCAGCGTCCATTTTATCCTTGGCTTTTTGAATAGGATCTGCATTTTTATTCCATGGAAATTCTTTGGGGCCTATGCCAAATGGATCGCCACCCGTATTACAGAATGTATGCCAATAGGCTACCGCA
Source organism: Flammeovirgaceae bacterium (assembly GCA_013204595.1). GTDB lineage: Bacteria > Bacteroidota > Bacteroidia > Cytophagales > Cyclobacteriaceae > UBA4465. The sequence continues at coordinate 11,067 of JABMNK010000045.1, read as the reverse complement.
AATTTCAGGTGCTCACGCATTTTTTTCCCGAGTACCACTTGATCCGGATTGTAGTATTTATATGCCAAGGGGTTGCGGGTATCCTTGCCTTCAAATGGTATGGTTCCAATTCCCTTAAAATATTCCTTTGTGCCAATAATTGCCATTTTTTTAGTTTGAAAGTTGAGTTAATTTATCTTCAAAAGTTTATTGAGTTGGGCTTTCCATGTTTCATAATGGATTTGATACGCATTGGACAAAGCACCTTCAGGTTCCATGGTTTCAATAGGTTTTAAATCACCAAAAACAGTGACCAAAGATTGCGTATTCAGACCAGCTGATGCGGCACGCGCGGCACCTTCTGCACCATCAGTATCATAGAGGGCTAAAGGTATCTGTGTGGTATTTACAAAAATTGATCTGAATAGGGGGCTTTGAAATAAATTGCTATTGCCTGCCTTAATGTGGGAGGTTGGAACACCCATTTCCCGGATGATTTCAAGTCCATAGTTCATTGCAAAGACGATCCCTTCTTTTGCTGCACGGATAATATGGGTCGTTTGATGCACATTGAAGTCTACATGCATGAGTTGTCCACCTAAGTGCTTATTTTCAAGGATACGTTCAGCACCATTCCCGAAAGGGAAAAAGTGCAGACCGTCTGAGCCAATAGGCGCTTGTTTGCTTAGGTCATTGAGTTCTTGATAGTCGACATTACTCTGCGTAACATTTAATAACTTCTTTAGCCAACTATATAAAATACCTGCACCATTTACGCATAGTAAGACCCCGTTTCTGGTATTTTTGATGGTATCATTGACATGCACGAAAGTATTGATCCTCGATTTTTTGTCATATAAATTATCCTGAGTGACTGCGTAGATTACCGCCGAGGTCCCAGCAGTGGTGGCCAACTCACCAGGGGCTAGCACATTCAATGACATCGCATTATTGGGTTGATCGCCTGCTCGGTAAGTGATCGGGACATTGGCGCTGAATCCCAATTCATCGGAGACTGCTCGCGATAGGGTGCATTGAAAACCAACAGTAGGTACGATGTTTGGGATCATATCCCTTTCAAAACCAAAATAAGTCAGGAGCTCCTGGGATACTTCTTTTTTTTCAAAGTCCCAGAATATCCCTTCTGAAAGACCACTAGTGGTTGTGGTGACTACGCCACTCAACTTTAAGGCTATATAATCCCCAGGGAGCATAAATTTCCAGATTTTGGCATAGGTTTGGGGCTCATATTTTTTGACCCAGGCTAGTTTGGATGCAGTAAAATTTCCTGGCGAATTTAAAAGATTGGTCAGGCAGTTATCTTCTCCCATACCCGTGAAAGCATCAGCTCCCAAAGCAACTGCCCTAGAATCACACCAGATAATGGCAGGTCTTACGGGTGCTAAATTCTTATCAATTGCGACCAAACCGTGCATTTGATAACTAATGCCAATGGCTTTGATATTTTTGAGGTTGACCACAGCCTTGATCTCCTGCAAGGCACCTTTTAGACTTTCCCACCAGGTCTCAGGTGTTTGTTCTGCCCACATAGGGGAGTTGACGGCTATTACTAATTCGGTTTTAGGATAAAAAGCCTTTGCAAGGATTCGTCCCTCGTCCAAATCAAATACGCTCACCTTTACCGATGAACTCCCCAAATCTATACCAAGAAATTGCATAATATATTTACTATTAACCTCTAAAATACATCAAAATCCATGCAATAATGGCAACTAATATCACCGAGACGATTACATCTATTTTATCAAAGCTATTTTGGGTATCAATTTTCTGTTTTGTATCGAGGGTACCAAACGCCAAGCCCTTAATTCTGGAAAAATCGGGAGGGTTGGTAACCACACTCACCGAAATACAGACAACAACGCAAGCGAGAAACATAAATATGGCCATGTGAGAGAAGTTGATGGTAGCAAATAGATAGAAGATTCCATCCGTTTCAGTGGCAAATAATTCTGCTATGATCCTGAGCGTAGCCATTGTCAATCCAAAAAATAAGGTGGCGATGGCCCCCTGGGCATTCACTCGTTTCCAAAGAATGCCCAACAAGAATACCGTAGTGATAGGTGGAGCGATGTAGGATTGTACACTCTGCAAGTAATTATAAAGGACTCCTCCACCAATTTTTTCCATAATAGGAATCCACAACATACCTAGTACCACTACGAATATCGTTGCGATTTTACCAATGGATACTAATTTTTCTTCCGCGGTGTCGGGGTACATTTTTTTAAAGATATCAACGGTAAACAACGTAGAACTTGAATTAAAAACGGAGGCCAATGAACTCATCAAAGCAGCCATTAACCCTCCGGCGACCAATCCTTTGATTCCTGTAGGGAGTAACGTAGCTACTAGTACTGGAAAGACTTCATCACTTTTTTCATAACTAATGAGTCCTTTTTGTTTCAGCGCAAAAGCAATAATACCAGGAATCAAGAAAATGAAAATAGGAAGCAATTTAAGATAGGCTCCGAATATAGCCCCTCGTCTACCAATTTTAATGTTTCGAGCGGATAAGGTACGCTGCACGATATATTGATCGGTACACCAATACCATATTCCTACTATCGTACCCCCAAACACCATCCCGGTCCAGGGATAATCGGGATCAGACATAGGACGCCACATATTGAAATGTTCAGCGCCGGCGGCTATTTTTAATTCAGCCCAACCACCGACAGCTTGGAATCCTAGATAAGTCAGTAAGGCAGACCCTGAAATTAATATGACTGTTTGGATGGTTTCTGTATAGACCACCGCACGCATTCCTCCTAGCGCCGTATAAAGACCGGTGATCACTACGATACCAACCGACCCAGTCAAAAAGGATACGCCCAGCAATTGTGAGACAACCACTCCGCCTGCATAAATGGTGACTGACACTTTGGTCAAGACATATCCGATAATGGAAAAAATGGATAAAAACCATCTTGACTTACTATCAAATCTCTTTTCAAGAAATTCTGGCATGGTAAAAACATTTCCTCTCATATAAAAAGGAAGAAATACCCAACCCAGTAGCAATACGATCCAAGCATGCAGCTCATAATGTGCCATGGGCATACCACTTTCTGCACCTGTGCCTGCCAATCCAACGACATGTTCAGACCCAATGTTCGAAGCAAATATAGATGAGCCGATGACGAACCATCCCACATTACGTCCTGCTAAAAAAAAGTCTTCTGTATTATTTTGCTTTTGAAGAATTACCCAAATAGCAACGCTTATCAACACCGCAAAATAAACGCCAATGACGATCCAATCTAAAGTTTCTAATCCAACCATGTTTCAATCAGTATTTAAAAGATGACGCAAAGAAATCCTCAGTCCCTCAACCCGATACGCGTTAATTATTATCGAAATTAAAAATAATTTATTTTACCTTGTAAAGGAAAGGATTTCATAGAATTGGATACTTTGGTCAGTCGTTAAGTTAAATTAGATTACTTGAAGTTCGAATGGCTGGAAATAAATCCAGTATTTAAATTTAAAATAAGAAAAAATGCCAATTTGGGGAATAGATCTAGGGGGGACCAAAGTTGAGGGAGTTATTTTGGAAGGGCCAGAAAACCCAGAGGTGCTGCTTAGAAAGCGCATATTTACAGAATCTAAAGACGGTTACCAACACATCATTGGTAGAATCAAATTTTTGATTGATCAAATGAGCCAAGAAGTTGGGTATCGACCAGAGAAAATAGGCATTGCTACACCCGGTGTTTTGGATCCAAGGGGAGGGCTGATGAAAAATTCTAATACGACCATTTTAAATGGTCAACCCTTTAAAAAAGATTTGGAGTTGGGGTTGGGCATACCCGTCGCAATGGCCAATGACGCCAATTGTTTTGCATTAGCGGAGTATAAAATGGGTGCAATTTCAAAACATATGCCGGAGGCAAGGGTTGTTTTCGGGGTTATTATGGGCACTGGTGTGGGAGGTGGTATTGTCGTTAATGGACAGGCAATCTATGGACGTCAAGGAATTGGGGGTGAATGGGGGCATAATTTCCTAGATATCTCAGGAGGCGCTTGCTATTGCGGGAAGGTGGGCTGTGTCGAGCAGGTGCTGTCGGGCAAAAATTTAGAGCGTTATCATCAGGAGAAATTCAAGGAACGGAAACTGCTAAAAAATATTTATCAAGACCACCTAGGTGGGAATTCCCCAAATGACACGCATACAATTAACAGATTGATAACGCAATTTGGAAAGGCGATGGCAGTAATAATAAATATCTTGGACCCGGATGCGATTGTAATAGGCGGTGGTGTGGGTAATATAGATTTATTGTACACTGCTGGAATTAAAGAAGTAAAAAAACATGTTTTCAATAAGGAACTCGAGACTGTTTTTCTTAAACCTTTGTTGGGGGATAGTGCGGGTGTTTTTGGCGCGGCCTATTTAATTTAGGAAAATGAGTCAAGAGGAACCCAATAATATTAGCACCCATCTGGATCAAATTTTCAAGGACGCATATAGGAGAGATTTAGCTGATCAATCTAGGTGGGTAATTTTCAGTGACCTCCACATGGGGGATGGTGGTGCTACTGATGATTTTAAGACCAATTCGGAGTTATTTAAAAGTGTATTGAAAGACTATTATTTAGTCAATGAATATGCATTGTTGCTCAATGGGGATGTGGAAGAATTACAACGATTCAAATTATCAGACATTTTAAAGCAATGGAAAGATATTTATGGGCTATTTGATTTATTTAATAAGGGTAAGGGATTAGTAAAAAATTATGGTAATCACGACCTACAATTGAGTGTTGACCCGCCTCCGTATGATTATCAAATGACGGAAGCTTGTAAATTATCTTACGGATCTGATGATATTTTCATATATCATGGACACCAAGCCTCAAAAAAGTATCAATCACAAAATCATCTTGTAGGCTTTACCCTAAAGTATTTTGCTAACCCGCTACGAATAAAGAATTACTCCGTGTCTCATTCAAGTAAAAAGCAATATAAAATCGAAAAACGGGCTTATGAGTACGCGATCAAAAACAAGCAGATCGGTATTATTGGCCATACGCATCGACCGCTTTTCGAATCATTACATAAAGTTGATCGTTTGAGATTTAAAATTGATCAATTGTGTCGCGACTATTTGGAACCTTCGAAACCCAATAAAAGTGCCATTGTCAATTCGATTAAGTTTTATCAATCCGAATTAGAAAAAAGCCATCGCATGGAGAAATTGAAAAACTTGAAGAGTTTCATTTATCATCAGGTGCTCGCCATTCCCTGTCTTTTTAATTCGGGAACTGTTATTGGAAAAAGAGGGATCACTTGCTTGGAAATAGCCGATGGAAAAATCAGGCTCATTCATTGGTTTGACCAAAGTATATCCAAGAAATATTTACAGGTCACAGGCTATGACCCAGAGCCACTTACGGGCACCGATTTCTTTCGAATGGTAATCAATGAGGATTCACTAGATTATGTTTTTGCCAGAATAAAATTATTAAGTTGAATATGAAGAGGCTTTTATTTTTGGGTATTATGGCACTTGTTGTCTCGTGTAATGAGGGGAGTAACACAGATGATCAACACTCAATGTTCGATCTTCAAGGGCACAGAGGGGCAAGGGGACTCTTCCCAGAAAACAGTATTCAAGGATTTGTCAAAGCATTTGAAATGGGTGTAACCACCTTGGAGATGGATCTGGCGGTATCAATGGATGGACAACTTGTAGTGACGCATGATCCTTTTATATTACCAACCTTATGCACATGGCCGAATGGAGATTTTTTAGATTCGATACAACCTTTTTTCTACAATATTTATCAGATGGATTATCAGGATGTTTCCTTGTTTGATTGCGGTTCTTTACCCTTAATTAATTTTCCAAATCAATTGAAAGAGCCATCGATCAAACCTTTATTGTCAGAGGTGCTTGATCGAATTGAATGGATGAGTAGTCAACAACATCAGTTAATTAATTACAACATCGAATTGAAGTCCTCCGTAGTTACGGATAACATTTTTCATCCAGCACCGAATATCTTTGCGGATTTGGTCTATCAATTGATAGACCAAAAAACAGATTGGCAAAGGGTGACCATTCAATCTTTTGATTTTCGCGTGCTTCAATATTTTCATAGCGCTTACCCTCAAGTAAAATTAGCACTCCTTATAGAAAATGAGCTCCCGTGGGAGTCTAACATAGATTCCTTGGGATTTCTACCTCAAGTTTATAGTTGTGAATTTATTTTACTTGACTCAGTGGTTATAGGGCAGTTAAAAGCCGCGGATATGCAAGTCATACCATGGACCGTCAATGATACGCTAGAAATGAAGCAATTAATGCGGTGGGGAGTTGACGGATTGATCACAGATTATCCTAATATTGCCATTGATTTGTTAAAAAGAAAAAATGACTAAAAAAAAATACGACGTATATGCCATTGGAAATGCGATAGTTGATTTTGAAATAGAGATTGACGATGTTTTTTTAGAGGAAAATGGGGTTGAAAAAGGATTAATGACCTTGGTGGATGAGCAACGTCAGGCTACTTTATTGAAGGCTGCCGCAAGCAAAATCAGGAAAAAGCAAGCAGGAGGATCTGCTGCGAACTCAATAGTAGCGCTTGCGCAGTTTGGTGGAAAAGGCTTTTATTCTTGTAAGGTGGCGTCGGATGAAGAGGGGGTATTTTATCAAAAGGATTTAGTTGCGCAAGGTGTCGACACCAACTTGACTGGTGGTGACCTTGAAGGTGGACAAACAGGGAAATGTTTGGTGATGGTGAGTCCAGATGCAGAGCGAACCATGAATACCTTTTTGGGTATTTCTTCTAGTCTTTCTTCGAAAGAAGTGATACCGGAAGTTCTTAAGAATTCAAATTTTTTATTTATTGAGGGCTATTTAGTAACGAGTGAAACCGGATTTGTTGCAATCAAGGAAGCAAAAGAATTTGCCCAATTACATGGCGTGAAAGTGTCGCTGACTTTTTCTGATCCTAGCATGGTAAAGTATTTTGCTTCGCAGATCACTGAGCTTATTGGAGATGGCGTGGATTTACTTTTTTGCAATGAAGAAGAAGCAATGCTGTACACGAGTACTGCAGATTGTGATGCAGCGATTTTGGAGCTAAAAAAAATAACCAAGTCATTCGTTTTAACCAAGGGTAGTCAAGGTGCTCAATTGTGGGATGGTGATATTCTTTATGAAGTTGCGGCCAATAAAGTTGCGGCGGTAGATACAACCGGAGCAGGGGATATTTATGCTGGGGCCTTTCTTTATGGGATCAATAATGGGTTATCTTATCCGGATTCAGGCAAATTAGCGAGTCTTGTTGCTGCGAAGATTGTGTCGCAATATGGCCCGAGACTTTCTAAAAGCGAGATTATGGAAGTTCTTGAGCTATTAAATAATAAAAAGTAAGTCCTCCTTTGTAAATACATTGTTATTATCTTATTTTTGCACTCCGTTTTTCTAAAACATAATACACAAGTAAATGAAAAGGACATTTCAACCGTCGGTAAGGAAAAGAAAGAACAAGCATGGATTTAGGTCTAGGATGGAAACCCCTAGTGGAAGAACTGTGCTTGCCAGAAGAAGGGCAAAGGGAAGAAAGAAATTATCAGTTTCTGACGAGAAACGATCAAAATAATTAATGGGGCATGAGTGTTTCAGCCCTATCAAAGCCTAGCTATACATTCTCTAAGTCAGAGCGGTTACATAGCAAACGAAAGATAGAGGAGCTTTTTAAAAAGGGTTCCTCTTTTAATTTTAAATTTTTTCGTGTTATCCTTTTACTTCAGCCGCTAGCACTAGGAAAAGAAGTGCTGATCAGCGTTCCCAAGAAGAGACACAAGTTAGCTGTTGATCGTAATCGTATCAAACGTTTAATTCGTGAATTTTACAGACAAAACAAGCAACTAGTTGCCAGTCCTAGTAATGGATATCTCATGGCGATTTTGTATATTTCGCCTCAAATGCCTACTTATGAAGAAGTTGTAACACAACTTACCGTTCTTTTTAATCGTTTACCCATTGATAAGGCGTCAATTATCTAATTTTATGTATCGATGAAGAATAGAAAACTTGTCCTCATTGTCGTTATTGTTTTTACCTTTTTGGCTTTCAGGTCAGTAAATGAGGATGATAGGTATTTTCAAATCGTTAAGAACCTCGATATTTTTACCACCCTATTCAAAGAGGTTAATGCCTATTATGTCGAGGAGATCAATCCCGGTGAACTTATGAAGATAGGCATTGATGCCATGCTCTCTTCATTGGATCCTTATACCGATTACATCCCAGAAGATGACATTGAGGATTACAGAACCATGACTACCGGTGAATACGGTGGGATTGGAGCAATCGTAGCTCGAAAGGGAGGGATCAATACCATTGTAATGCCGTATGAGAACTCACCTGCGATCAGGGCAGGACTGTTAATTGGAGATCAGATATTAAAAATAAATGGCGTTGATTTGTCAAATAAGAGATCTCACGAAATAGGTAAATTGTTAAGAAGTCAGACGAACTCAACACTAGAACTAGAAATACAGAGGTTGAATCGTCCGGAAAGTTTTATCGTCAATTTGAATACGCAGACAATAACCATCAAAAATGTCCCATATGCTGGCCTCATTGCCAACGAAGTAGGCTACATCAAATTGACCGATTTCACCTCACAGGCTGGTGAAGAAGTGGCCAATGCGTTAACTTCATTAAAGTCCCAAGGGGCTTCAAAAATCATTTTGGACTTGAGGGGAAATCCAGGGGGACTTCTGGGCGAGGCGATTAATGTTTCAAATATTTTTCTCCCAAAGGGAAATGAAGTTGTCAGTACTCGAGGTAAATTGGAGTCTTGGACCAAAGTCTATAATACACAGAATCAACCGATTGACATTGAGATACCGTTGGTAATTTTGACTGATAACAGTAGTGCCTCGGCTTCAGAAATTGTTGCTGGAGTTGTTCAGGATTATGATCGAGGTATCTTGGTTGGCAGAAAAACGTATGGCAAGGGCTTGGTTCAACAAACAAGACCCCTTGCCTATAATGCACAGATAAAGGTCACGACAGCCAAATATTACATCCCAAGCGGTAGATGCATACAAGCCATAGACTATAGTACTAGAAATGAAGACGGTAGTGTTGGCAAGATTGCAGATTCTTTGAAGTCCGAATTCCAAACGGCTAATGGAAGGTTGGTTTACGATGGTGGTGGCGTTGATCCTGATATTGCGGTTGACCCTGAAGAATTCTCTCAAGTGTCTTATCAATTGATGAGAAAAAATTTAATTTTTGATTATGCTACAAGATATTATTTTGAGCATGAAAAAATAGCTGAGGCCCGAGATTTTAAGCTGACAGACGACGATTTCGAGCAATTTGCGGAGTGGCTTTCAAAAATGAATTTTGATTACACTACGCCATTAGAGGTAAAAGTTGAAGAGCTGTCAAATATGGCCAAAAAGGAGTCTAGAAGTGCCCTTATTAAAGAAGATATTGCTCAGTTACAATTGCTGATCAACCATGACAAAGTGGCGGACCTCAATACTTATAAAAGCGAAATAATACAATTACTTGAGCAAGACATAGTCAGTAGATATTATCTTCAAGGGGGTATTATTGAAACTACTTTTGACGATGACCCCGACATTGTCCGTGCCTTGGAGGTGCTAAGCGATATGGAGTTTTATCAACGGCTATTAAAATCGAATTAATTTGATTCTAAGTATCGAAACCTCGACCCCCATCTGTTCAATTGCATTGCATGATGAAGGATTATTGATTGCGGAGCAGCTCTATAATTTACCAAAGTCGCATGCTATATTGATGCCAGAAATCATAAAACAGCTATTGGAAAATGTGAAAGTCGATAAAAAGGCGCTTAAGGCGATAGCAGTTTCGAATGGTCCGGGTTCTTACACGGGACTGAGAATAGGAGCGGCCACAGCAAAGGGATTATGCAATGGACTTGGCATCCCATTGGTTTCAATTAGCTCACTCGATATTATGATAGCCGAAATGAGAATATTCGTCGGAAAGAGTACTTATCTTGCCCCTATGATAGATGCTAGAAGGATGGAAGTTTACACCAAGCTTGTCGATCAATCAGGTCAGGAGATAAAAGAAACTCAAGCGGTGGTTTTATCACCAGATTTATTTAGCGTTTACGATCAATACCCTTTAATGCTCATGGGTGACGGTGCGATTAAGTGTCAAGAATACCTTACCCATCCAGCGATGACGATCGTAGAGGGGATTAGTCCCAAAGCTCAATATATGGGAATACTAGCATTGATAAAGTTTGAAAATAATGATTTTGAGGATGTGTCTGATTTTGAACCCAACTATCTCAAAGAATTTTATACAACGCCCTCTAAAAAAGAGACCCCGTAAATGAAAGAACAAGAGTTTATATTGAATCGCGTAGAAAGCTCAGGATTGATTACGATTGATCTCGAGGATAACTTGTTTCAAATTGAGTCAACGGTCATAGACCTCAAGGATTATCTATTTCAAGGGATCGTGTTAAAAGAGAAAGATTTTCGAGCTGAGTTGAAGTCTGAAGACTGGGAAATTCATAGAAATTGCGTTGTACTGTTGACCTGTTCAATAGATGCGATCATACCATCCTGGGCCTATATGCTCGTTATGGCAAAATTGGCACCCTTGACCGACTGGATTGCTATTGGTACCCAGTATGATTTGGAAAAACTGACCATTGATCGTGCAATTGATCAAGTGGAGCTCAGTCAGATGAAAGACGCAAGAGTTGTCATCAAAGGCTGTGGCAAAGTAAGCCAAAGAGACTATGCCTATTCAAAATTGACCCAAAAGCTGTTGCCACTAGTTTCTATCTTGATGTATGGAGAGCCTTGTAGTACGGTGCCAGTTTATAAGCGGCCTAAATGATTTTTTAGTAAGGAAGAGGGGGGTGTTAAGATTCCCATAAAGTGTCCTGTTTTATTTTTAAAATAATCATCACTTATAGCGTATCATTACAGTAATTAGGTATATTTGCCGACCCTAAAAAGGGGTAATAAAAAAGGGGATGAAAGAGGGTGATAGTTATTTTGCGATGTCGGATAAATTATCTTCT
>JABMNK010000044.1 GCA_013204595.1 Flammeovirgaceae bacterium | reverse complement strand
TCGTCTTGAAGGCAGCACTGAATTTTCGTCTTTCTTTTCTCATATACAACTGTTAAATTTACACTTTAACTAGCTGTCCTGAAATTGGGGGGAATTATAATTTAACGGATTTGTTATTCCGTTTTAGGGTTGATGTTAATTGGTTTTGGCCTTTCACTTTTGAGTGAGGAGATTATTATTAAAATACAAGGCCAAAATTTCTTTCACCTAGGAACTGCTTCTTTAGTGGTATTCAATGTTGGAATGGTATTGTTGGCACAAGTGGTCATCACAAAAATAAAACTCATCAAAGTCTAATAATTCACGAAGAAATAGTTTTGTCTATGGTCGGGGTTAAGGGTCTTTTGTGCTTCCATCTTTTGTGTGTCCACAGATAATATCTAGGATCCTCAATAATCTGAGCCTCTAGTCTCATTTTGTAATCTTCCATAATGCGATTGGGTGGCAGTTCCGTGCCTTCTTCGTACATAAGGTTAAATTCGGTTTCGTAAAACCCCCTTTTTATTTTTCGGATACGAGCAAAGACGATGGCGTCCTTTTTATCGCGAGCAAATCTTTCAGCCCCACGTTGAAACCCTGTTTCTTGATTGAGAAAGGTAGTCCAATGGGCACTATTCGGATTTCTTGGAGATTGATCTGATCCATAGATGGTGCAGCTCAGTTGACCTTTTAATCTGACAATGGCTGTGGGATTTTTTATACTCGTCAATTGTAGGCCAAATCGACTGCGGCTTTTTTTCATCACACCTTCCCAAAATAAATTTTTTAATGGATTATAAAGTGCAATGCATTGATGGGGCATGATTGCATTGATGGAAATTGCGAGTAATTCCCAATTTCCATAATGCCCTCCCATTAAGGTTACATTTCTTTTTTTTGTGGCCAATGAATTGAAAAGCTGGACATTTTTGTAAATCATTCTTTTTTTTGAATCCTCTTCGCAGATCGTAAAGGCTTTGATACTCTCCACAAATAGGTCACAAAAATGCCTATAAAAACTCCTCTCAATGTTGTTTAATCTCGTTTTAGATTCATTTGGAAAAGAGTTTTTAAGATTTTGTTTGACGACCTCCTTTCGAAAACGAATGATATGATATAGTATCAAATAGAGCGCATCTGATATTCTATAAAGAATGAAAAAAGGCAATTTTGAGAGAGGGTACACTAGGCCATAATATAATATTTTGTGAAGCACGATAGTTAATTTTAACTTCAAATTTATTATTATTTTTAACAACAAAAGGTTTTTTAACCTAGGTTAAGTACGGAAAATCCTTTTTTGGATCTAATAGGTAATTTGAAGAGAGGACTAAAAAAATCAATTGCAGAGGTATTTGTAAGGCATTAAAAAACCCACTCATTGGGTGGGTTTTTTAATGCGTCTGGTTAAATATTATTGTGTCACAGTTCCGGCTGTTCCATAATATCCGTCTCCATTTATCCAAGGAAAATCAGTTGTAATGTGATAGTGATAAATTCCTGCTGGAAAATCTGCGGTTACACCCGTATGGCCATGGTAATCGTCAAGGTCATCGTTTGTAATTTCTACGTCATTTTCATAAGGGCCGTAGACAGGAAATCCATCTAACAAGAAACCTAGGAATGTGTCACTCCCTTTAAGTTCAGTCAACCAAGTAGGTTCGATATGATAGTGATAAGAGCCTGTGTTGGTAGGATGTCCTGCGTATTGATCGAAGGTATGGAGTTCTTCCAAAATATCGTCACCAGGTGCAGCCACTTGATTATAAAAAACAACACTATTGAGGGAAACACCCATTGCTCCAAAGCCAGTGGCTTTCTTATTGCTTGCTGATGTCGGAAATCTTGGAATAGTAAAGGTGTAATTCATGGCACCAATCGTGTTAGGATTCTTTTTGAAATCCGGGTCATTCGCGGTGTTGTCATAGGCCTGATACAAGGAATTGCTTGTGGCGTAGTACATGCTCTTATGGTCAGGCTCACTCGTCGAGGTAATTTTAATGGTATTGTCATTTACCACAACGGTGAGTGACGCATCATTATAGAATTTACAAGCAAGCACTGCCATGTCATTGTCGGCAGTCGAAGTCACACAATTGTCGTCAGTTGTATCACCTGTATCACCTGTATCACCTGTATCATCTGTACCTTCTTCAATAGTTGAACTATCTTGATCGTTTTTGTCATTAGAATTGGATACATATCCGGTTGGTTGTTCACAGGCTACAAGACTTTCAAGCATATTGCCAGACCCGTCTCCGTCCGCATCTTTGTACCAAGTGGCTTCAGTACAAGTCACATCATCTTCTGTACTACCGCCACAGCCGGTAAAAAAGATCAAGCCGATAACGAAAACAAAAAGTATGGATATCCGCTGTATCAGGTAAAGTTTGCTTATCATGATTTTATTTAGTTATTTATGGTTGAAATTTGCTTGTATTGAATGTGTTAAAGTTAATTTTATTTACGTTTATTCACAAGGTATTGAAAATACTCAAAAAAATTAATCTAATAGGCTGCTTTTTTTTTGCTAGAGTGAAGTTTTATAAGGATTAATGGAGGCCTTTTCCAGTAGAGAATTTATGTCCTCAATAAGTCGTTTAGCCTCTATTTGAAGCGTCCCATTGTACACACCTCTTATTCTTCGTTTTTGATCGATAAGAATAAAATTTTCTGTGTGAAGAAAGTCATCTTCATCGGTAACCGTTTTACCAAAACCTTCGTCGGCATAATAAGCATCTCTACCTAGTTTGTAGATCTCCCTTTTTTCACCAGTCAACAAATACCAGTGACTCCCATCTATGCCATTAAATTCTTCATATTCTTTCAAAGTAGCTACTGAATCAATCCAAGGCATGACCGTATGTGAAACTATTTTCACGTTAGGGTTGGATTGAAAGGCCTCTTGTAATATGAGTAGGTTGCCCGTCATCATAGGACATACATTGGGGCAGATGGAGAAGAAAAAATTGGCCACATATACTTTGCCATCCAGATCACTTTGTTTTATCCATTCCCCATTTTGATTTTGAAGGTTGAAAGGTGGAATTGTATGAATATTTGCATAGTCTGGGCTTTCTTTGTCGATCCACTCTGGAGTGAACGTTGGCTCATTGAAAAAGGGTAATTCAATTTCTGTAACGTTTTGATCCTCTGTAGCTATTTTTTGAGCTGATTGACCACAACCAATTATAAGAATTGGGAAAAGAATGTAAACTAACTGCTTCATTTGGCTAACCCTTATAGGGATCTAATTTTTGAGTTTTGGTATCTATTTTGGTGCATCTTTTGATCCCCATGAGGCCATAGCGCTTGCCATTTTCTCTTATCACATAATTGGAACGTATTTTACCGTCAGCTCTCCATACCTTTTGAGTACCAAAATGATGTCCAGCGACATAATTCATGTCCTGCAAGGGTGAGCCATCAGGGAACCAATCCATGTGATTGCCTACACTCAATCCCATTTCAAAATGGTATTGAAACTGAAGCTGCCCAGAAGGGTACCATCCCTGATGCGTGCCATGCTTTTCGCCATGCACATAAGGACGAATGTATCTTTTATCGCCATTGGGATAAAAACCCAACATATCGCCTTCCTCAAGGCCTTCTACAAAACCAGTTTTGACTAATAGTTGACCCGTAGCATTTTTCTGCACGAGGTATCCAGAAAAAAGTTCATTGTTATATCTCAATTTTCCTTTGGAATCTCGCTTAACAGTTGAATCAATTTTATAAATTTCTATATTTGGAATATTGGGTTCAAAATAGTAAGCCAGATCAATGTTATCTACTATTTGGCAGCTCGAGAGTATAAATAGGATAATTAATAATTTGTATACTTTCATACCTACAAATTTAATATATTTTTATGTAAATGAATTTATCAACCTTTCATAAGTTAGATCAATAATCTTTAATTTTATTTTGATGAAGTGGGTGTTTGCTTTAAAGTTTTGGATTATTTGTTATACATTAAAGATTCTTAATTAATCAAAATTTTTTGAACCCAATTTAAACCCCTTGTAATGTATCCTGCGTTTAATTTATTATTAGTGGTACTAGCTATATTCTTCATGAAAGAAGAAGTATCAAAACATCCTCAGGCTGAGGATTATACCGAACTTATCCCAGGAGCTAATCTTGCATTAAAAATGGTGGCCATTCCTGGAGGTAGTTATTTGGCGGGTAGTCCGGTAGGGGAAGCAGGGCATGAGGTCGATGAGGGTCCAATGCATCAAGTAAATGTTGATGCATTTTGGATGAGTTCGATTGAAATTTCATGGGATATTTATGAGCAGTTTTTGTATAGAACTGCAGATCAAGTAAAATCCACTAATTACGGTCAACTTTCTTTAGGTTTGGATGCCGTCTCAGGCGCAACTATGCCATATGTAAATTTCAATAAACCAGGTTATCCAGTTATTGATATTACCCAATACGCCGCTTCCACCTTTTGCAAATGGTTATCAGCTAAAACAGGTAGGTTTTATCGATTACCCACCGAGGCCGAATGGGAATATGCCTGTCGCGCAGGTTCGACAGAAGCCTATTCATTTGGAGAGCAAGTTATAGATGATTATGCTTGGTACGACCAAAACAGTGGGGGTACAGCACATAAAAGCGGACTAAAAAAACCGAATCCATATGGATTGTATGATATGCACGGGAATGTGGCAGAATGGGTGTTAGATAGCTATGATGCTCATTATTATGATTTGAAACCTACCATGGGAGAGCAGTTTTTAAGCAGTGGAACCTTATATCCGCGGGTGGTTCGTGGAGGGGCTTTTAATCAGCCAAAGGAATCTTTACGATCGGCAGCGCGTGATTTTTCTAGCCCTAAATGGAAAAAAAGAGATCCGCAGTTTCCCAAAAGCCTTTGGTGGCTTACAGACGCCTCCCATGTAGGATTTAGGGTAGTAAGTTCAAAAAAAATACCTAATTTAGAAGTACTGGAAAATTATTGGGGGGTCCCCATAGAAGAATATTAAATCTAAGTGAATATGATTGAGAAAAATCCAAATGAGGCAAGAAGATTGTTTTTGAAAAATTCAGCAAAGATGGCTGGGGTCGGAGCGTTGATCGGGAGTCTTCCGGCAAGTGCCAGTGCGTACGTCGCTGGAGCTGGCGAAATAAAGGTAGCTCTCGTAGGTTGTGGCGGCAGAGGTACGGGAGCGGCAGCACAAGCCATTCAGGCAGATCCAGAGGTCCGACTAGTGGCAATGGCGGATGTTTTTGGAGATCACCTTCAAAGTAGTTTCAAGGGGTTATCGGCCAAATTTGGTGCTTCGGGTCAAATGAAGGTGACGGAAGGATCGATGTTTGTCGGTTTTGACGCTTATAAAAAAGCTATTGATTTGGCAGACGTAGTGATTCTCACCACACCACCAGGATTTAGACCCTTACATTTTGAGTATGCAGTACAACAGGGCAAGCATATTTTTATGGAAAAACCAGTGGCAACGGATGTTGTGGGCATCAAGAAAGTGTTAGCGGCAGGTAAATTGGCCAAATCCAAAAAGCTAAATATTGTAGTGGGGTTGCAGCGTCATTATCAAAAAAATTATCTTAGGGCTCATGAGTTGATTCGTCAGGGAAAAATAGGTGAAATCATTTCGGGACAGGTCTATTGGAACAGTGCCGGTGTTTGGGTGAGGCCAAGGGAATATCAGCAGACTGAGCTTGAATATCAGATGCGCAACTGGTATTATTTTAATTGGATTTGTGGGGATCACATCCTAGAGCAACATATTCATAATATTGATGTAGCCAATTGGTTTATTGGGGCTACGCCTATAAGTGCACAAGGTATGGGCGGTAGAGAAACCAGGAAAGGTCGCGATTATGGTCAAATTTTTGATCATCATTTTGTTGAGTTTCTTTATCCCAATGGTCAAGTTATTTCCAGTCAATGTAGACATCAGCGAGGTTGTCTCAATCGAGTGGAGGAAGTATTTCAAGGCGCAAAGGGCCATTTGCGAATCGATAGCAATAATTTTGCTTCAATGAACGCAATTGGTGGAAAGTCAATTTACCAGCATATTGATCAAGATGATATAGATCCTTATCAGCAAGAGCATAATTTGCTATTTGAGGCGATTAAGTCAGGCGTATACAAGTTTGATGATGTTGAAAATGGTGCAAACAGTACAATGACAGCGATTTTGGGTAGGATGGCTACTTATTCAGGGCAGTTAATCACTTGGGAACAAGCGCTGGCTACCGACCTCAAATTGGTTCCTGAACTTAACTCTTTTAACGATGCGGCGCCGGTAATGCCAGATGCTGAGGGGAAATATCCTATTCCTATTCCAGGGGAAACTAGATTTATTTAAATTTTAAGGGGATGTCAAGAAGACTTTTTATAAAAAACAGTATAGCAGCAGCTTCAATTCCGTTTCTTACCAATGAAGGGGTTTCAATAAAATCACTGGGCATTAATCAGTCTGCTAATTTTAATCTTTTGTATGCGCCGCATTTTGGCATGTTCAAGGAAACTGCAGGCGCAGATTTAATAGATCAATTGCAATTCATGGCGAATCAGGGATTTAGGGCTTTTGAGGACAATGATATGCGCAATAGGCCAGTGTCTGATCAGGAAAAAATAGCCAAAACACTGGCAAAAAATGACATGACCATGGGTGTATTCGTGGCCCATAAAATTTATTGGCAGAAAGCCAATCTTACTAGTGGTGATGAGGCGTTGCGAAATGAATTTTTGCAAAACATTAAAGACTCCATTGAGGTCGCTAAGCGGGTCAACGCAAGATGGATGACCGTCGTGCCTGGCCATGTAGATCTTGGGTTAGAGATGGGCTATCAAACGGCCAACGTGGTCGAAACCTTGCGTAGGGCAGCAGCGCTACTTGAGCCCCATGGAATAGTCATGGTGTTGGAATCACTTAATTGGTGGCAAGATCATGCCGGTCAGTTTTTAACTGAAATACCACAGGCATACGAGATTTGCAGAGCTGTTGACAGTCCAGCGTGCAAAATTTTGTTTGACATGTACCATCAGCAAATTACCGAAGGGAATATTATTCCGAATATTGATAAGGCATGGTCGGAAATCGGCTATTTCCAAATTGGAGACAATCCTGGCCGTAAGGAACCTTCAACCGGCGAAATCAATTACCTCAATATTTTTAAGCACATACATTCCAAAGGATATCAAGGAGTTTTGGGTATGGAGCATGGCAATTCGAAACCTGGAAAATTAGGTGAGCAAGCGGTTATAGATGCCTATCGGGCGGCAGATAATTTCCTGTAATAAAATTAATGCTTCTGTAATAGAGGTCTATATTTGCCGCCATGCAGAATTTAATGGCCGATCATCTTTGGGAATCATTGAGCAATCGAATCTTATTGGATGTCCGATCCCCTCAGGAGTTTGCAGAGGGGCACATACCTGGCGCTTTTAACTTACCGTTATTTTCTGACGCCGAGCGCAGCGAAGTAGGTACACTTTATAAAAGAGCGAGTAAGGAGCAGGCATTTATCAAAGGATTGGATTTCGTAGGAGTTAAATTGAGTGGTTATGTTCAGAAAGCCACCTCATTAGCGCCTTTAAAGAAAGTTATTCTGCATTGTTGGCGAGGTGGATTAAGAAGTAAGAGTATGGCGACTTTGTTGCAGGCCGCTGATTTTGATGTGCAATTACTAGACGGTGGGTATAAGGCTTACAGAGCTTTTTGCCGTGAGGTGTTGACGGAACGAGCCGCTCGTCTTATTTTAGTCGGGGGTAAAACGGGGACTGGTAAAACGGATATTTTAATCGAATTAAGATCCTTAGGAGAGCAAGTGATAGACATCGAAGGATTGGCCCATCACAAAGGATCTGTTTTTGGAATGCTTGGCGAGAAACCCCAACCCACTAATGAACAATTTGAGAACAATTTGTATAATACCTTCCCTTCGTTTGATCCCAATCAAAGGATTTGGCTAGAAAGTGAAAGTCCTTCTATAGGCCAAGTTTTCATTCCTGATTTGTTGTATAAAAAATTGAGGAATGCGCCTATGTTTGTGATCAATCGTTCTATTGAAGATCGTGTAGTTCGATTGGTAACGGATTACGGAAAATTTGATAAAGTCGATCTTATCCGGTCATTCGCCAAAATTGAAAAAAGACTGGGTGGTCAAAATCTCAAGGAAGCCTTAGCTGCAATTGAGTTGGACGACGGAAGTCTTGCCTGTAAAATTGCGCTTAGTTATTATGACAAGGCGTATGAAAGGTCAATGAATGAGAATGGGTATACAGTGGCTGTTCAAGTCACTCCCGATAAGCAAACGGATCAAGAAGTGGCACATCAACTTATTAAAATAGCAGAAAAAAATGGAATATAAATTGACGCAATTCAGTCATGGCGCAGGTTGCGGATGTAAAATTGCTCCTAAAGTCCTAGATGTCATACTTGGGGCAAATGCGCCTTTGAATTTTCCCAATCTCTTAGTAGGTAACCAGGAAAAAGATGATGCGGCTGTTTTTGACATGGGAGATGGTAGTGGAATCATTAGCACGACCGATTTTTTCATGCCTATAGTAGATGATGCCTTTGACTTTGGAAGAATAGCTTCTGTCAATGCGATCAGTGATATTTATGCCATGGGGGGCAAACCATTTATGGCAATCGCTATTTTGGGATGGCCCATCAATACAATTCCAGCAGAGGTTGCAAATCAAGTAATTGAGGGCGCTCGCTTTGTGTGTCAGCAGGCAGGTATCCCTTTGGCTGGAGGTCATAGTATAGACAGTCCAGAGCCTATTTTCGGATTGGCCGTTACGGGTAAATTGGCACTTAAACATTTAAAGAAAAATGGAGGTGCTCAGCCTGGAGATTTACTCTTTTTGACTAAGCCGATCGGTGTAGGTATTCTGACCACCGCGATGAAAAAAGGGATTTTGAACGATATTGGTCTCGAGTTGGCCGTGTCATCCATGACGAAACTTAATGAAATAGGTGCTGATATTGGTCAATTGCCAGGTGTTCATGCCATGACGGATGTGACAGGTTTTGGATTATTGGGTCATTTGATTGAAATGTGTGAAGCATCAGCAACCAGCGCTCACCTGAATTTTGCGCAGATACCGTTATTTCCAGAATTAGCCAATTATATTGCCCAAGGAGCTTATCCAGGAGGGACGACTAGGAATTGGGAGAGTTATGGGCATAAGGTCGCACCAGTAGATGATTTTGCTAAGTTGATTTTGTCGGATCCACAAACCAGCGGGGGCTTATTGGTCGCGGTTGCGCCTACGGAGGTTTCATTATTCCTGAAATTAACCAGTAGCCAAGGTCTATCTCTTCAAGCCATTGGTGAGATCACCTCAAAAGATAATATTTTAATTACTGTAAATTAGTTCTTAAGAAGAATGTAGCGCTTTTTTGAAGAGGTCTTCCAAAAAAACATGAATTGTTTCTATTTGGTAATCGTTGGGGTCAATTGGATCCAAAACGGAATACCTTAGTTGATGTCCTATTTCAAGAGGGAATCCGCCGGATTGAAAAACCTTAAAGTTATCATGAATGATAAATGGTATGAGCACTGCTTCGGGCATAGATTGAACCAACGCCTTGATTCCTCCCAATTTAAATTCATTTAATGCTGCATTTTTACTTCTGGTTCCTTCAGGAAAAATAATAACGGCGTGTTTGTTTTGTTGCATGAGTTTCCCGTGATTAAAGATTTGCTTGACGGCAGTGGTGCCAGACTTTCTGTCAATCAGTAAAGAGCCTCCGTTTTTTAAGTTAAATGAAATACTTGGAATACCTTTTCCCAGTTCTTTCTTTGAGATAAATTTTGGATGATGATGTCTAAAACCCCAAATTAATGGAGGGATATCCAACATGTTCTGATGATTAGAAACAACGATTAGGGCCCTCCCTTTTGGAATTTTATCTAAGCCTTGGAAATGAGAGCTGGTTCCAATCCATCCTAAATTCAACATCAATAATCGGTTGAGGACAATTACGCTTTGGCGATGGGGTCCATAGCCCCCAATATAATAGCATACAATTTGGATAAGCTGAAAAACCCCAAGTAGCAGGCAAAAAAATAGGTAGTACAATGAGCTAGGTAATATGGAGAGGACCTTTTTGATAATTCGTTTATTTATGACCAAATTTAAAGATTATGAGCTCAAAATAAGGTTCATATTTAATATTTAACTTTTTAATTTTATTTTATTTATTCTTAAAATTAAACTTCTTCATTAAATAAAAAGGACCGATTAATTACGTTAAGCAATGTTCAAGATATTATTACCTCTTATCACGTTAAGTATAAGCCTTCAAAGCTTCTCTCAAAATCTTGTGGATAAACAGGCCAATACTAAAACGAGTAACCTTTATCAAAATCTAGCAACTATTTCGGATGACTATACCCTTTTTGGACACCAATATGACATGGCTTATGGTGTGAATTGGAAGGCTAAAAAGGGTCGGTCTGATGTGCGTGAAACTGTAGGGTCTTATCCGGCGGTTCATGGCTGGGAAGTAGCCAGCCTTGAGGGTACTTACAATATAGACTCTGTTAAGTTCTCAGAAATGAAGGTTTGGATAAGGGAAGTCTACCAACGAGGGGGCATCAATTCTTTTACTTGGCACTTGAATGAGTTAGCTAAGGGGGGTGCCTTCGGTAGTTCCGTAAAGGATGTATTACCAGCAGGCAGTAGGCATAGCTCTTTTTTAGAAGCCCTTGATGACCTGGCCTCATTTGCTTTTTCATTGAAGGTGCCAATACTTTTTAATCTTTTTGACGGGCATAATTCGGCCAATTATTGGTGGGGAAAAACGCATTGTGAAGAAAGTGAATTTATCGCGCTATGGAAGTTTACAGTCGATTATTTAAAGGAGATCAAAAAGGTGCACAATTTTATTTATGTGTACTCCCCGGAAGCGTCTGTCATGGATTTTGAAAGTTTAGAGAAAGATTATTTTTATGGTTATCCTGGTGATGATTATGTGGATGCTTTGGCTGTAAAGGCCTATAATGTTGCTTTGGCGGATGCGGGAGGGTCCTCCGTAAAACTTGATATAGCAGATTTCATCAAGGTAACTATCTTCATTGATCAGCAGGCGAAGTCAAAGCATAAATTGGCTGCAGTTTCGGAAACTGGGCAAAACCAAATCACTGATAGGCAATGGTTTACAAAGTTTATCTTAGCATCACTTAGGGCGACACCTGGCATCAAAATAAGTTGGATCACGTTTGGGGCTAATAGTGATTCAGCAAATTATTATATACCGTTTGAAGATCATCCTGCCGTTTCGGATTTCAGGAATTTTAGGAATAGTTCAAGGATGCTTTTTGAAAATGATTTGGAAAAAATATATGAATAATTTCAGGATACTATGTTTATGCTTGTTGAGCTTACTTTTTAGCGTAAGTTGTACAATAGATGAACCGAGTACACACAAACCGAATGTGCTATTAATTTTAATTGATGATGCTGGTTGGGGCGATTACGGTTTTCATGGGAATGAACTGGTACAAACCCCGGTATTAGATTTATTGGCGAGGCAGTCTGTAGAAATTGAGCGATTTTATGTTTCACCTGTCTGCGCGCCCACAAGGGCCAGTATATTGACGGGACGAAATCATTTGAATACGGGAACTACTTGGGTAACGCATCGCAAAGAGGTCATGAGATCCGAAGAACATACGATCGCTGAAATTCTTAAAGATGAGGGTTACCGGACGGGACTTTTCGGTAAATGGCACAATGGTCGTCAATATCCAAATGATCCAAATGGTCAAGGATTTGATCGTTTTTATGGCTTTAAAGAGGGTCATCTCAATAATTATTTTGATGCAAGTTTGTCCTACAATCAGGAAAACATTTCCTCAGTTGGTTATGTTCCAGATCTTATAACGGATTCGGCAATTGCATTTATGAATGAAGCCTCAGCGCCATTTTTCGCCATGATAACTTTCAATACGCCACATAGTCCTTTTCAAGTTCCTGATGCCTATTTTGAAAAGTATCAAGAAATGGGTTTATCAGATAAAAATGCTTGTATTTATGGTATGATGGAAAATGTAGATGATAACATCGGGAAATTACTTCAGACCTTGGAGGAGCATGATCAGTCTAAAGAAACGATTGTAATGTTTTTGTCTGATAATGGCCCCAATGGATCGGATCGCTATAATGGCGTATTGAAAGGTCAAAAGGGTCAGGTAGATGAAGGAGGGGTCAGGAGCGCCTTCTTGTTGCGTTATCCAGCAGGTGATTGGTCCTCAAAAAGGATCTCAAAAAACACGTTTGGCGCTCACATAGACATCCTGCCAACAATCCTAGAATTGACAGGGATTTCAATTCCAGAAGATGTGGATGGGCGTAGTATGGTCTCTATGATTAAGGGTGCCGTCGATGACGATCGTTTTTTTTATACGCATCAATATTCAGGTAAGTTTGATACGATTCCAGGAGCGATTAGGAGTCAGCAATACCTACTTACCGTTACATTGACGGACACGGCACTTTATGATCTCTATCAGGATGAAGCTCAGCAGGAGGATCTATCTAGTGAGAATCCAGAATTGGTCAATGAGTATCTTAATAAGTATGAAGATTGGTTCATCAAAACGACTTCAAAGGGGATTGATCCGGAGCTTATTCAAACAGGTCATGAAGGAATTCCCATGATTGACTTTCCGGTTCAAGAAGCCAATCAAATTTTGAAAGCGCGTTATAAAGGGGGATTTGGATGGGCCAATGATTATTTGGTTGACTGGGAAGATGAATCATTAGTGAGTTGGAATTTCATGAGTACTCAAAGTCAAAAATATCAGTTAGAGGTTTTTCTCTCCTGTAGTGATTCTCAAGGTCTTTTATCTTTAGTGATTGATGGTTTTCCTTATTCGACTCATATTAATTTGGCGATCCCAAAGCGTCTAATAGTAAGTCCTGATCGCGTAGTGAGAGGTGAGGTATATGAATTTAAATGGAGATCTGTTTTGTTAGGTGCCATTGAGATACCATCGGGTAATCATCGGATGTACTTAAAGTCAAGCGGACTTAATGAGGTTGAATTGAAAAGCGTGAGATTATCTCTTATTGCGGCCCCTTGAAAAGAGCTTTCAAATTGAATTATGGGACTTAATTTCCCTTAATTTGCTTTAAATAATCAACTTAGTCAGAGGTTATTTAAGTTTGTCTGTGGTTTTGGAATTACTTTTGAAATAGAATTAATTAGTTTTTTCAATTAATGAAGATAGCGCTCAATAAGCCAACCCTCAATAGGGTTTTTAGGAGGAAAAATAAAATAAGTAAAAGGATGAGAATTAAAGAAATAATTTATTTTATCGGGCTTATTGTCGGGATAACGGTCATTACAGTACAATGTACAGCTCAGCCTCAACAGGGTTATCAAATTAATATTGAAGTAGTAGGGATACAAGATACGGCAACAATTGTCGGGTATCATTTTGGTAATCAACGGCTCATTTTAGACACGGCCCGATTTGTGAATAACACTATTCAGATTTCAGGAACAGAATCTCTTAAGAAAGGGATCTATTTCCTCTATTCTCCTAATTTTTATTATGAATTCGTGGTTAGTGATCAGTTCTTTGATCTAAAAGTAGACACAAAATCAGGTTATAAGGCTATGGAAGTTTCCGGTTCTTTGGATAATGAGCTGTTCGCTCATTTTCAAAACCGAATGGGGCAAATACAAAAGGAACAAGAATTGATTTCGGGTCAACTATCGGAAGTTACCCCTGAAGATTCTTTAGTGATTATTGATCAATTAAGAGGATTAGGATTGACATCTGAACTATTTAGGGATTCCTTAATTAGCGCTCATCCCAAGACTTATTTTGCATCCTTCTTGAAAATCATTGAAGGGGTAAAGACTCCGGATTTTAAGGAAGTGACGGATGAAGCTGAACGAAGGATGATCGCATTTAAATACTATAAAGGTCATTATTTCGATGTACTAGATAACGCAGACGAATTGATGCGAACGCCTGTTATTCATGGTTTCGTCATGAAATATTTCGATGAGCTCGTTGTTCGTCAAGCAGATTCAGTGAATATAGAAATCAAAAATTGGTTAGATCGATTTGATGAAAATCCCGAAGCATTTCGCTATTGGTTGATGACTTTGTACAAGAAATATCAGGAGTCCAAGATAATGGGTATGGATGGGGTGATGGTTTTCTTGTCGGATCAATATTTTCTGACAGATAGAGTGACCTTCATGACAGCAGAACAAAAGACGGAAATTGAGGAAGAAATAAAGTTTATAAGACCGAATCTTATAGGCAGGTTAGCCCCCAAGATGAACTTGTTGGACACTGCCAAGCGTCCCTATTCTCTAGATCTAGTAAATCAAAAATATTTGATTTATTTTTTCTATGATCCTGATTGTGGTCATTGCAAGAAAAAGACCCCTATTCTTAAAGATGCCTACGCTGATTTAAAAAAGATAGGGGCAGAGGTAGTGGCGGTTTGTACCACGACAGATATGGATAAATGGAAGACATTCATCAAAGAGCAAAAATTGGATTGGATTAATTTAGGCGATCCACTTTATAAAGATAATTTCAGAATGGAATATAATGTGAGAACGACACCTCAGGTGTATGTCCTCGATCAGCAACGCAAGATTATCGCCAAAAAACTAGACGTAGAGCAGCTCGTCGATTTTCTTGAAAATTATGAGCTGTTTGATCAAACATTGGGAGAACAATAGAAAATTACCTTATCTTACAAGGCATTAAAAATTATGAGCTATTGAAGAATCGCGTATTTTATTTTGCTCTTGTGGTATCCTTGGGAGGATTTCTTTTTGGATTTGATACTGCAGTCATTTCTGGCGCAGAGCAAGCGATTCAAGTGCTATGGGGATTGGATGTTTTTAGTCATGGACTGACGGTGTCTATAGCGCTGGTTGGTACCGTTTTGGGTGCTTTTTTTGGGGGTATTCCGTCGGATACATATGGCCGTAAATATACCTTAATAGGGATTGGGATTCTTTATTTTATATCTGCTTTAGGTTCGGCGATCACTACCGATTGGTACGCCTTTTTGTTTTTCAGATGGTTGGGAGGTTTGGGTGTTGGCGCATCATCAATAGCGGCGCCTCTTTACATCTCAGAAATAGCCCCAGCACACCTAAGAGGGCGGTTGGTGGCCATGTTTCAATTCAATATTGTTCTTGGAATTCTGATTGCCTTTTTATCTAATTATCTGATTGCAGATCTGGGTGGAGTTAACATGTGGCGTTGGATGCTAGGGGTGGAAATCGTACCCGCATTTGTATTTATCGTGTTGATGTTTACGGTTCCTCATAGTCCGCGTTGGTTAATTATTAAATTAGGGAAGCTCGAAGGGGCCAAGAAAATATTCCAAATGACCGGTGAAAAGGATATTGAGTCCAAAATAAATGAAATTCAACAATCTAGCGTACTTCAAGCGAAAGGGAAAATCAGGTATTGGGACTATAAAAAGCCAATTTTTTTAGCTGTGACGCTGGCCATATTTAATCAAGTGTCTGGGATCAATGCAATTATATATTATGCCCCTAGAATCTTTGAAATGGCAGGACTTGGTAAATCCTCCGCACTTCTATCGTCAGTAGGTATCGGTGTGATTAATTTTATGTTCACTCTTTTGGCAATTGTTTTTATTGATAAATTAGGCCGCCGACTGCTCATGCATATCGGCTCTTTTGGATTGATTGGTACCTTATCGATGGTTGCCTATTCATTTCACGTAGGACCTGATCAGATGACGTCAGTGCCGATTTATTTATTTATTTATATTGCTTTTTTTGCTTTTTCCCAAGGTGCTGTTATATGGGTATTCATCTCTGAGATTTTTCCAAATGACGTCCGTGCTTTTGGGCAATCAGTTGGGAGCTTTACTCATTGGATCATGGCGGCTTGCATTGCCGCTATTTTCCCTGCATTGACAGCTCAAATTGGTCCAGCAAATACGTTTATGTTGTTTGCTTGTATGATGGTTCTCCAGTGGGTATTTGTGTTTTTATATATGCCGGAAACCAAAGGACGCTCACTAGAAGATCTTGGTAAAACGTTATAAATGTTGAGAAAACTCACCTTTCTTATCTTCTTTGCTTTGGCATGTGGGTCACAAGAAAATACCCAATTTAAATCAGCTGATGAGATCAATCAGCTGCCATTGGATCATTATCAAGAGACGTATAGACCCCAAGTTCATTTTTCGCCAATCAGCGGTTGGATGAATGATCCAAATGGAATGATTTATTATGAAGGGGAATACCATCTTTTTTATCAGCATTACCCGGACAGTACGGTTTGGGGTCCTATGCATTGGGGACATGCGATCAGTACTGATTTGATTCATTGGGAACACCTACCTATTGCCTTGTTTCCGGATTCATTGGGCTATATATTTTCCGGAAGTGTAGTATTGGACAAGGCCAATACTACGGGATTAGGCACTCTGGAAAAGCCCGTATTAGTGGCACTCTTCACCTATCACAATAGGGCTATTGAAGAAGCTGGAGGAAAGGATTACCAGTATCAAGGATTGGCCTATAGCTCGGACAAAGGAAGGACTTGGACAAAGTATTTAAATAATCCTGTTTTACCCAATTTGGGGCAGCCTGATTTTCGTGATCCAAAAGTTTTTTGGCATAAGGAAAGTCGTAAATGGATAATGATATTGGCGGTTAGAGATCATGTTGAGCTTTTTGGATCGGGCAATTTAATTGATTGGAAATTTTTGAGTCGTTTTGGAGATCAAGATGGGGAGCACAGAGGCGTTTGGGAATGTCCTGACTTGATTCCCTTAAAAGTTGAAGGCACGAACGAATACAAATGGATTCTTATCGCTTCTATCAACCAAGGACCAGCCAATAGAGGTTCTTGCACGCAATACTTTGTAGGGGATTTTGATGGGATTAAATTCATTAATGGAGCATCATCATCAGAAGTCAAATGGATGGATGCTGGGTGGGATAATTACGCTGGGGTTACTTATGCCAATACGCAACAATTGGCGGATAGGACAATATATCAAGGTTGGATGAGTAATTGGGAATACGCGATAGTAACGCCGACCATAAAATGGAGAAGTGCAATGACCTTGCCGCGAGAAATAAATCTTTTAACAGATTCAGTGCGTTTTTGGATTCGTCAAAATCCAGTCATTGAATTAAATAATTTGAGAAAAGATACCCTTAAGGTTAATTCATTGAAACTCTCAGGGGAACAAGATTGGTCTAAATATCTTTCGATTACCGAGCCGTTATTGGACATAGATATCGTTTTAAGAAAATCAGGGCAAATGTCTTCTTGGTATTTTTTATTGTCTAATGAAAAAAATGAGGAGCTGGCATTTGGTTTTGACGAAGCCACGGAAGAATACTTTGTTAATAGAGAAAAAGCTACCCTTCTCAACTTCTCAACTAGCTACCAGAGTAAGCATACGGCACCACGAATAAGCTCAAACAATGAAATGAGGGTCCGCGTATTATTGGATCAATCGTCTATAGAGATTTTTTATGATGAGGGGGATGTTGTATTCACAGAGCAGTTGTTTCCGACTCAGCCTTTTACACGGATGAGTTTAACTTCACCTAACACAGTGCTTGAAGTTGAAGGTGCTGTTTATCATCTCACCAGTATTTGGCATTGAGTATTCAAAGAACTTAACGAGTGCTAGAACTCCATTTAATCATAAAAAGTTGTCTTATGGCCTCATTCAGGCTCTATAGATGGATGTGTGTATGGATTATAATGGAAAGAAATGGGTATTCGTTTGGCTAAGGCCGGTCTTATCTATATAGTTTCCTTCTTTGGAAATATCGATAAAAAGGTATTCTATTATTAAAACAATACCTATTTCAGCTAAGAATTTTGAATGATGATAGCCACACAAATGATTGATAAAAATTTAAAGAATGATTGATATTTATCTAGTACTTGACTCGACTCTGAAGGTAAAAATTATTGATAAACCACATATATTAACTAGTTAGTAGAACTTTATATGGCTTAGTTTGGTATTCATTCTGACGAGCTGAGGTATTATTTTGTGAGGTATTCGCTACTATTTTGGTAGCGAAATATTAACTAAGAATTCAATAGTTAAATTAAAATAGTCAGGCGATTTTATAGGAACGATTTTCAGTGAAAACCATATCTTGTGACTGATCTATTTCTATTGCCCGATCAAATAACCTCATGTATGTATTTCTTTGATTAGGATCGGATATAAATGGCTGTGGGTATTCTGGGAAATGAGTGACCCTTTTTTCTTGCAATACTTTTGTTAATCCTGCAGATACCTTGTTAGCAATCATTCGTTTCTGATTTTAAAAAATTTACAGCCTAAACTTTCTATGTTATATAGCGCTGAAAATCCAATGTTCACTTAATATTCTTTACACATCTAAAACACTTCATCTTTGAAAAAGGTTGCTAGAAAAATATTATTTACTCAAATAAATAGATTTAATATTGAAAATTTATGAAAAATAATTTTTTATTTTGGTAACGGTATCGTTGATCTAAGGGTTTATGTTTTTTAAAAAGTACATAACGGATTGAGTTATATGCTTTTTACTAGATTTAGATAAAGAATCATGGATGGGCTATAGATTCCAAAGTTGTAGTTGTCAGCACCAATGCACACTACTGCATTTTTATTTGGATTAACATAAAGATGATAACCAGTGCCCCCTGGAACATAATATGTTTGATTATTGAGCGGATCAATAAAATTAGCATTGTTAGAAAACTGATACCACAAGTAGCCTATGTCGTAGAGGTTGCTCAGTTGATGCTTTGGCGCTGTTGATTCGATGATCCAATCTTCTGAAAGGACTGATTCCCCTTTCCAAAACCCTTTTTTCAGAAACAAGTATCCAATTTTGGTGAAATCCAATTGGTTGAGAGATAAGCCAGTCGTGGCGTTTGTTGTACCAGTAAGATCAGAATCCCAAGTCCATTTTTTAATATCTAATGGCTCAAATAAGCGTCTATTGACATAGTTGGCAAAGGGTTCACCGGTTATGTTTTGGATGATTTTCGAAATAATCATAGCACCGCCATTATTGAGATTGTATCGGCTATCAGGTATCGACTCAAGTCGTTTGTCCAAAACGTATTTTGTCCAATCGTCCTCTTTTAGCATTTTTATCAAGTCATTTTGGTCGCTAAGTTGCGAAACCACCTCATTCCAAGATAAGCCGCTTCTATGGCTAAGTAATTGGGACACCGTGATTGTTTTTTTTAAGGAATCGGTGGAAAATGCAGCTTCATATTCAGGCAAAAAATGAAAAATCGGCGTTTCAATAGAGATTAGATACCCGTCATCTATCGCCATACCAATCGCTATAGAAGCTAGTATATTGGTTGCCGTATTCAGATTATTGATACTATCTCGTGACTGACCAAGATAGTAGTTCTCAAAAATCAATTGATCTTCTTTAATGATTACAAGTGAATTGACGTTTTGATAGTACTGGTCAAGGAGGTTGTTGTTGATATTAAATAAATAATCGTTATTTAATCCAATTTCTTCAGGGGTGGCATACGGCCAATCTTGTTGATCTTGCGGTTTTGGGTCTTCTGTAAAATAACAGGATGAAAGGAGTAGACTGAGTACGTAAACTTTAATTCCGCGCATAATTTAAACATATTCTTAACCCCAATGTACTACTTAATCCCGAAAAATCGTTGGGTTGGACCTTGGGTAAGTTTAAGCCAAAAACAGTTCTATAACCTATTTTCCCCGTTAATTTAATCCATTTAAGTGGGCCAATATTAATTGCTATTTCAGGTTCCAAAACTTGAACATGGCTACTGAATTGATCACCATCTGATGGGGGTTTTTGCCAAATTATTTCGCCCCATCGATAGTTGCTATTGAGGATTGCGTTTACCCAATTTGAGTCATGCAGACGAAACCCAATTTGCACACCAGCAGACTTCATTTTTAATGAAAAAGTATTTGGAAAAATCAATAAATCAGTGGGTGAATATAATAATTCCTGGTAGCTAAACCCGACGAGGTATCCCCCATAGGTAATTCCAAATGCTAAGTTCCCATGAAGCCCCCAATGGGCCAAAACAGGAGCATATTCAGTCCCGACGAATGCATAAGCTCCTACTTCCTTATCTTTTAAAAATAGCATTAGTTTTTTCTCATTAACATTTGTTGAGCTGTCTAATTGCTGTGACAATGTAGGAAAGCAGAAGAGACAGCAGACAAACCATGAGCAGATCATTTTCATAGCAGAACAAATATTTATCCAAAACTCGGTGTTTGCGAATATCGAATTTTTATAATGAATCGTGCAACTTAGTGTGAATTAATCGATCCTTGTAAGGAGAAATATTTTATTTTGAATTTAGAAACCGTCAAAATTAGTCAAAAACAGCTCATCGAAAGATGTAGGAAGCAAGATCCGCTAGCACAACGCGAGGTTTATGATTTATATCAACGCGCTATGTTTAATACAGCTATTAGGATTTGTGGAAATGAATCAGACGCTGAGGATGCGCTTCAAGAAGGATTTGTCAACGCATTTAAGCATATGGACAAATATAGAGGTGAGTCCACATTTGGTGCGTGGTTGAAAAGAATTATTATCAATAAGTCCCTTAGTACGCTAAAGAAATCCAAGCAGTTCTCGGAGGTATTGACGAGCCTAAATGAAAAAGATCATTTTGAATATCAATGGGAAGACTTAGCAGATCCTACGTTAACGGTGGAGGCGATAAAAGGGGCTATTAAGGGTCTTTCAGATGGATTTAGGATGGTATTGACTTTATATCTTTTTGAAGGATATGACCATAGTGAGATAGCAGAAATACTTGGTATCAGTGAGTCAACATCAAAATCTCAATATAGTAGGGCAAAAGAAAAAATTAGAAAAAAATTAGAAACACGGAAGAATCATGAATGATCAACTTGAACGTTTTATTGAGCAAAATCGATTGGCCTTTGACGAAAAAGATGCCCCAGACAGCGTTTGGAGTTCCATACCGTCAAAACTGCGGAAGCAAAAATCAATCTCTGTGATTAGGTTTTGGAGAATGGCAAGTATGTTTTCATTGCTATTGGGTGCATGGATCGTGTTTGATCAGTTAACATCCAACACTGAAGAACAAGAATATTTCAGTGCTCAATTTTTAATAACTGAGTCGTCGTACAATCAATTGATACTAGACAAGAAGCAGGAATTGGCAATACTGATCACCGATGACCTAAAGGATGATTTTCAGGATGAATTATTTGAACTGGACCTTATGTATCAAGAGCTACAAAAGACCTTTCTTAATGAGCAATCTGACGAAATAATCACTCATGCCATGGTGGCAAACCTTGAATGGCGCATTCAAATTCTTAATGAACAATTAATGATTATCAAATCCATAAAAATGAAA
This sequence comes from Flammeovirgaceae bacterium, assembly GCA_013204595.1. Classification (GTDB taxonomy): domain Bacteria; phylum Bacteroidota; class Bacteroidia; order Cytophagales; family Cyclobacteriaceae; genus UBA4465. The sequence continues at coordinate 31,492 of JABMNK010000044.1, read as the reverse complement.
GATAGGGATGAAAAAAATACATTTGAAATATAAGATCACCTTCCTTATGGGGCTAGTTGTTTTCTTTAGTTTTGGGCAGTCCGATTCTAAAAAAACCATTGATAAAACCTATCCAATGGCAGCTCAAGATTTGTTGGCCATCAAAAATAAATTCGGCAACATAACCATTGAAAACAGCGACCTTCCAAGTGCTCAAGTGCACATCGAAATTTCCACGGATGTGATAAATGATGTACGTTCTTTCAGGATTCTTGAAGGTATTGACATTATTATTATCGAGAGTGAAGGAAGAATTTCATTTGAAACAAGTGTCTCATCTGAAAAAGATAACGGTAATTTTCAAGTCAATTATAGGGTTAAGTTACCCGCTGAAAATTCCTTGCACCTTGAAAATAGTTTTGGTGATATTTTGATGACTGACCGAAGTGGCGCAACTGTTTTGGAACTTTCTTATGGGAAATTAATTTCAGGTAATTTTTCCGATGATTTGGATATCAGACTTTCTTTTGCCTCTGCTGAGTTGGGAAATATATCTAATGGAACGGCAAGGGTTAAATATTCAGAGATGGCTTTTGGAGCGGTGTCTTCCCTTGATTTGGTTCAGTCATTTTCAACGGTTTCAATTAATCAAATTGAAAATCTCAAATTAGAAAGTAAATATGGTAAGGTAAGGATAAATCAAGTGAGCCGTATAGTGGCAGATGTCGCCTTTACTGATTTTGCTATTCAGCACCTTTTAAAATCAATGAATTTGGAGGGGAAATTTATTAGTTCATTGGAAATAAAAGAGGTATCATTAAATTTTGAGTCTATCATTATGGAAAACAAGTATAGTCCTTGTGAACTAGGCATTGCCTCAGGTATGAATGCAGTCCTCGAGGCGAAATTCCGTCATTCAGATTTAAAAAATAGGGTTCCAATCAATTTTGATTATTCGGGTAAGGAGGCTTTCAAAAATGAATACCGAGGAAAAATCGGTAAGGGTTCTATCGATCAAAAGATATTGATTAATTCGAGTTATGGGGATTTGATATTAAAAGCAGCCAATTAAGTCTTAATGGGCTATGAGACATTAATAACCTCGAGATAGGTTAAACTTTTCTTTTTCTGAATCAAGTAATTTATGGCCTTCACACTTCAATATTCGAGCAGGATATTTTTCGATGAAATAGTGATTATGCGTCGCCATCAGCACAGCAGTACCGTATTTATTGATGTCTAAAAATAACTTGAAGATATCTTCGCTGACAGCCGGATCTAGATTTCCTGTGGGCTCATCCGCAATCAATATTTTAGGTTCATTAATGAGGGCCCTAGCGATGACAATTCTTTGTTGTTCCCCACCCGAAAGTTGATGCGGCATTTTATTATTTGCACCACCTAATCCTACCCTCATCAGCACTTCTGCCAAGCGGATTTTAATCTTAGATTGGTCGCGCCATCCTGTGGAGCGCATTACAAATTCTAGATTTTCTGCTACAGATCTGTCATAAAAGAGTTCAAAATCCTGGAAAATAATACCAATCTTACGACGTAAAAAGGGGATTTCATCTTCTTTTATGTTTGGAATATTATAGTCAACGACGTTAACATGGCCCATTTTTAAAGGAAGATCGGCATACAATGTTTTTAGTAATGATGATTTGCCACTTCCCGTCTGACCTACTAGATAAACAAATTCTCCCTTTTTTATTGAGAAGTTAACATGATCAAGCACAGTTTCATTGTCTTGAAATATGGTAGCATCTTTGACTTCAATTACAAATTCAGAATCCAATGACATTTAAATGTATAATTTTTCAAGTTTCCCAAAAGGAATGGCTTCAATAATAGATTTAAGTTTCTCCGCATGTCCTTCAAGACCATATTTTTCCATATTTTTCAATGGTCTATCCGCTCTAAAGTATGCGATTAGGGCAAAATGATCATCTCTAAATTGAATATAATCTGGAATTTTGGCCTTTCCTCTTACTTTAATAATATACATGTTAGATCAAGAATATTAATTTCCTTTTTTGTAATCAGCAAGAAATTGTTCTAAACCGCTATCGGTCAATGGATGCTTAAGCAATCCGGTGATCACTTTTAATGGGCAAGTGACTACGTCCGCGCCTACTTCAGCACATTGAATGAGATGAATATTGTGCCTAACAGACGCAGCGAGTACTTCTGTCTCAAATCCATAGTTATCAAAGATATGGACAATTTGTTCAATTAACAGAATTCCTTCGGTTCCGATATCATCTAATCTACCCATAAAAGGGGATACATATGAGGCGCCTGCTTTGGCGGCTAAAATGGCTTGACCCGCATTAAAAATAAGGGTGCAGTTGGTACGAATTCCTTCACTGCTGAGCACTTTAATTGCCTTCACACCATCTTTAATCATCGGTATTTTTACTACAATTTTATCATCTATCTTGGCAAGCGCCCTACCTTCTTTGAGCATTTCGTCCAATGTAACTGAAATGACTTCTGCACTGACATTATCGTCTACAATATTACAAATGTCCTTATAGTGCTTTAATATATTATCTGATCCAGTTATACCTTCCTTGGCCATAAGGGATGGATTGGTTGTAACTCCGTCAAGAATACCTAAATCATAAGCTTCTTGAATTTCAGATAAATTGGCAGTATCGATAAAAAATTTCATTTCCTAATACAGTTGAGATGGGATAAAAAAAAAGCAAACGAAATATCGCATCGCTACAACCGTCTGCCCTTGCTTCCTTCCGGACCTGGGGGATTCAACAGGAGCTGATCGTATCCGTTTGCCAAATCAAAGGTAAAGTGAAAAATTTTATTATTTAACTTTCATAAACAATTAAGTTTTGGTGATCATGATCAGTATTCTTTTGGAAATCATCATCTTCCAAATCAGCGAATAGGTCTATAAGGCTTTCGGTAATGCGTATTCCCATTAATGGGTCATCCATAATTCTCTGCTCATATGTTGATGCAATAGGGGATCTTTAAAATTGCTTATATTATCTTAACCCTTTATGAATTAGTTATTTTCATTTTGTTATAACTGGAGTGCGGAAATCATTATTTTTATTATAAAATGGGCTAATCTATGGCTTTTAAAGACGAATAGAAGGATGTAGGCTGCTTTTCTTAGCTCAAAATAAGCGATATTTGTAGTTTATTATGAAGGGATACGGGCTACTTATTTTTACCTTGCTAATGGGCACTACTTGTATAGGCCAAGGAATGTGGTTTTTTGGTGCAAAAGGAGGAACTCATTTGTCCTCTAGTTATATCGAACACAGCATCTATCGAGTAAATCTTTTGTCAAAACCGTTAAGGTTATATCAAAGTGGACTATTTATCCAGTATTTCCCTAAAAGGACTAATAATGGGCTTCAGACGGGGATTAGAATTGGCGTGGATTATATCCAGAAGGGGTGGGATCAGAATTATTTAGATACGTTGGCCAATGTAAATTCAGTAAGGTCTCGAATGGATTACCTCAACATACCTATTGAGTCAATTTTATACAGAGGATCAGAAACCAGTCGTGTTTATATTTTGATAGGAATTAATTTTGATTTTTTAATGTCTCATGATGTTGCCAAGGACCCTCAAGATAAGGATGCGAAGACTGATTTCTGGACGTATGACCCAGTACGAGATAAAAACTATGGATACGGTTTGAAAGGAGGCCTTGGTTTTCAAAGAAAAATGGGCCTTGGACAAATATTGTTTGAGGCCTATTTTAATTATGGTCTCAGTAATTTCATCAAGACAGATGACCGTGCCTTGGATATTCCGGATATTAGCAATCTTTGGGAGTCGGGTATTAGTGTAGGCTACGTGATTCCATTTAAAAGGTGATTCTAAAATCACAGCCCGTGTAGGTTTATTCATTATGTATCATTTTTTTATTAATCAAGACCGTTGGACCTTATGATTATTGGGTAACAGTAGCACATAAAATTTTGCATCAGCCCTTGCCAAATTAATGATAATTGATCCCTTGCAGATCTTAATTGATGAAAGGAAATGGGAGTTTTAGTTATGAAAGTAATCCCTGCGATTTATTTAAAGATAAAATAAGCTATAATCTTTTGCTCTTTGAAAATGACGGATCCATAAAAAATGTCGCAAAAAGAAACTATGAAATTAATCCAAGATTAGTCATCACCTTACGTTTTGGCTAGTAAAAATGCTAATTGTTCTCAGAATAGAATTTTGTAGCCATTTTTATTAACACATCAGGATCTGTATTGATTTGATCACTTGCGAAAATGTATGCCGAAAGTTTTGCGATAACTCCTGTGCCAAAACCTAATTGTAATGCGATTTTCTGACAGAAATTGATTTCCTTTTGATGAATTTTATTGTCTCTTTTCATTAATTTAATCATCGAAATTAGTAATTCAATCCTATCATCTAATGACAGATTTTGAAAAACCGCAATGGAATTTTCATTTTCAACCAAGTCATTGACCTGCTCAGTACTCAAATTATTTTCGAGGCCTAATCTTTGAATAATTTCTAATTCCTCATGAGAGATGAATCCATCTGCCTTGGCAAGATGGATGAGAATACTTAATTCTGTTTCTATGGGAAGCATGAAACGAAAATAATTAAATAAATGGATATTTACCACATGTGAATAATAAGTATAATTTTTTTAACCTTCAAAATATTAATCCTCGTCTTTATTTGTGTTTTACAATAGTATGATTTTAATTCGCAGTGTGATGAAAATGACAAGAACATATTGGTGGTGGCTCTATTTACAAATTTCAGATTTGTGAGCGCTACGTTGTATGTTAAAAGAAACATAGGCCTGCTGTTCACAGCAGGCTTTTTTTTTGAAAAATAAAATGAAAAAATATTTATTAAAAACGCGCGAAAAGCATTTTTTATCTGACACCATTACGCCAGTTTCGGCGTATTTGAAGTTGCGTGATAAATACGCCAATGTGTTGCTTCTTGAAAGTTCTGATTATCATGGAGAGGAGAACAGCTATTCTTATATATGCTGCAATCCTTTGTCCACCTTTGAAACTTTTCAAGGTCAAACTATTGTCAGGTATCCTGGTGAAGAAAAAAGACAAATCAATTTAGACCCCTTAAGTGCATTAAAGAGCTTTAAAGATTCATTTGGTTATAAAAGGAATAATGTAAAATACAGTGAGACGGGACTTTTTGGCTATATGACTTATGATGCTGTGACTTATTTTGAAGACTTAAAAACGAGTAGTCAAAAAGGTCTTTTAAAACCCATTCCTGAGATTAAATATGGGTTATTTCAATATATCATCGTGTTTGATCAGTTTAAAAATCAATGTCATGTAATCGAAGCGTATTTAGAGGAGCCTGATTCCGAAATAGATGAAATCATTGAGCTTTTGCATAAACAAACGACGCCTTCTTTTTCATTTGAGCGCCAAGGAGGTATTTCTTCGGATCATTCGGATGATGAATTTTTGGAAGTTATAAAAAAGGGGATCGAACATTGCAATCTTGGGGATGTTTTTCAAGTAGTTCTTTCTAGACAGTTCGAGTCCGAATTCAAAGGAGATGAATTTCAGGTTTATCGTGCTTTGCGATCCATTAACCCATCACCTTATTTGTTCTATTTTGATTACGGGGCTTACAAAATATTCGGATCTTCTCCAGAAGCTCAAATCGTGATCAACACTCAAGAAGCGATTATTTATCCAATAGCTGGAACCTTTAAAAGAACAGGGGATGATAAGGCAGATGCGGATTTGGCAAGACAACTTTTAAATGATCCAAAAGAAAATGCAGAACACATCATGCTGGTGGATCTCGCGCGAAACGATTTGAGCAAATTCACTTCAGAGGTGGCTGTTGAGACGTATAAAGAGGTTCAGTATTATTCCCATGTGATTCATTTGGTGAGCAAGGTTACCGGTAAATTGGGACCCAATTCCAATGAATTGGACATAGTGGCGAGTACATTTCCTGCAGGAACTTTGTCTGGGGCACCTAAATATCGTGCGATGGAGCTCATTGATCAATATGAAAAAAGTTCTCGTGGTTATTATGGAGGAGCCATTGGTTTTATGGATTTTGGCGGTGGTTTTAATCATGCGATCATGATTCGGACTTTTCTTAGTAGTGGGAGAAAGTTGATTTTCAGGGCAGGTGCCGGGGTTGTGGCAAAGTCAAAACCAGAAAGTGAAGTTCAGGAAGTTTACAATAAGCTTGCCGCGTTAGAGCGAGCGATGGAGGCGGCTGAATTGAATTCAAAGAAAAGATGAAGATATTGGTATTAGACAATTACGATAGCTTCACCTTTAATTTGGTGCATATTTTAAGGTCTTTTGGTCTTTCCAATGATTTGGAGGTTTATAGAAATGATAAAATTCACCTTGATCAGGTGGATAATTATGATTGTATCTTATTGTCACCAGGCCCTGGCTTACCAAGGGATGCTGGGATTATGCCCAAATTAATTGAGCAATATGGGTCGCGCAAAAGTATTTTGGGAGTATGCCTTGGTCATCAGGCAATCGGTGAAACATACGGAGCGAGACTTTATAATTTAAAAGAGGTATATCATGGTGTAGTGACGAATATCATCGTCACTGGATCGGATTTTTTATTCAATGATATACCAAGTAAGTTTAAAATGTGTAGGTATCATTCTTGGGCCATATCAAATGAAAATTTACCTCAAGAACTGGTCCTTACCTCAATGGACGAAGATGGGTGTATCATGTCTATCAAGCATCGAGACTATAATCTGCACGGTGTCCAATTTCATCCTGAATCCATCATGTCTGAATACGGAAAAAAAATGATTCACAATTGGTTAGAACTTTCTGGAAAATGAAACATATCCTCAATAAATTATTTAGTTATCAATCACTTGACAAGGCTGAAGCTAGTGAGATTCTGACACAATTGGCGTCAGGTGCTTATAATAATAGTCAAATAGCTGCTTTTATGACCGTATTTTTAATGCGAAATATCACGGTGGACGAACTCACTGGGTTTCGTGACGCCATGTTAGAGCTATGTGTGAAAGTGCCTGCCCAAGATTATAATGCTATTGACTTATGTGGTACGGGGGGCGATGGCAAAGATACTTTTAACATTTCGACATTGGCATCTTTCGTTGTCGCCGGAGCAGGATATATGGTGGCCAAACATGGCAATTATGGTGTTTCATCTGTATGTGGATCATCAAATGTATTGGAATACGTCGGTTGTAGGTTTACCAACGACATTGGTCAAATCATGAAAAGTTTTGATCAAAGTAATTTCGCTTTTATGCACGCCCCTTTGTTTCATCCTGCGATGAAGAATGTAGCGCCAATCCGAAAAGAGTTGGGAGTAAAAACTTTTTTCAATATGTTGGGGCCCATGGTAAATCCAGCCTTCCCAGCCAATCAAATGGTGGGGGTTTTCAATTTGGAATTGGCACGATTATATGGCTACTTATATCAAAATACGGATAAAAATTTTCTCATTATTCATGCCTTAGACGGATATGACGAGGTCTCCTTAACTGGGGATTTCAAATACATCTCAAAAGAAGAGGAAGCCATTGGATCACCTGATTTATTGGGTTTGCCCTACTTAAAAGCTTCTAGCCTTGCTGGAGGAAAAGATATCGAGGCTTCTGCAAAATTATTTATTGATGTATTGGATAATAAAGGCACTGATGCCCAAAATCATGCGGTAGTAGCCAATGCAGGTTTGGGCATTGCAACCATAAAGTCAATTCCATTCGAACGAGGAGTGTATGAGGCGCGGGAATCACTTTTGTCTGGTAGGGCGAAGGCTACTTTTACCAAATTCTTACGGCTCAATAGTTGATGATATGAATATTTTGGAAACCATTATTATCAGTAAGAAAAAGGAAGTTTTGGCACGCAAAGAATTGCGATCCGTGCAGGTATTGGAGGGTTCCCTTCATTTTGAAAGAAAGCCCTGCTCACTAGTTTCAAACATCCGAAGAATGGCTCAGGTGGGAATAATCGCCGAATTTAAAAGAAAAAGCCCTTCAAAAGGAGTGATTAATAATCAGATAAGCATCGAAGAGGCAACGACGGGTTATTTACAAGGAGGTGCCGCCGGGCTGTCTATTTTGACTGATATGGAATATTTTGGAGGTGCAAGTGAAGACCTAGCAGGAGCCAGATCACTCCATTCTTGTCCGATTTTGCGCAAGGATTTTATCATAGATGAATATCAAATTATTGAAGCCAAATCTATTGGTGCAGATGTCATCCTCTTGATTGCCGCTGTGTTGCCTCCCAACAAACTTAGAATGCTAGGGGAGTTTGCTAAAACCATGGGTATGGAGGTGTTATTGGAAGTCCATAATGAGCAGGAATTGCAAAAGAGCATCAATCCGTTCATTGACTTATTGGGAGTTAATAACAGGAATTTAACCACGTTTGAAACAAATATTTCTGTATCAAAATCGTTAGCAGCTCAGATACCGCAGGATTTTTTGAAAGTCTCAGAGAGCGGTATAGATGATCCAAGGGTTGTATCCGAACTGATGACTTATGGTTTTGAAGGCTTCCTGATCGGGGAACATTTTATGCGATCTGAAGATCCAGGGTCAACTTGTGATGGCTTTATTAAAACGGTGATGTCATGAGTATACTTAAGGTTTGTGGTATGCGGGATATCGATAATATTAGAGCCGTTTTGAAACTCAAACCAGCTTTAATGGGTTTTATATTTTATCCAGCATCTGTGCGGTATGTAGGTGATTTGAATTTGGGAAATATAGATTTTGGTAAAACAAAAAAAGTAGGCGTTTTTGTAAATGCATCTTTGAATGATCTAGCCTCGATTGTTCAAAAGCACGGACTAGATTACGTCCAATTGCATGGCGATGAAACGGTAGAATATGCACAGGCCGTGCACGCGCTTGGCGTCAAAATCATAAAAGTGTTTAGGGTTCATGATCAATTGCCATTGGATGCCATAAACGCTTTTTCAACGTTCGTAGAGATGTATTTGTTTGATACGTTTAGTGAGCAATACGGAGGTTCAGGAAAACAATTTCAATGGAATATCCTAGATAACTTTCCGATTCAAACCCCCTTTTTAGTAAGTGGAGGAGTATCGTCAGAGAATGTTAAAAATTTGCATTTAATCCAGAATGCGTCATTTGCCGGAATAGACGTAAATAGTAAAGTGGAAATTTCACCGGCCATTAAGGATATCGGATTGGTACAAAAATTACAAAAATTATGGGTATAAATAGGCAGAACTACAACGTTGACGCGCGGGGCTATTATGGAAAATTCGGGGGCGCATTTGTTCCAGAGATGCTCCTTCCTAATGTGTTGGAACTACAGGAAAATTACTTAGAGATTATCCATCGTCCATCATTTAAAAAAGAGTTTGATTACTTATTGAAGGACTATGTCGGACGTCCAACGCCGCTTTATTTGGCGCAACGACTTTCACAAAAGTATCAGTCCCAAATCTATCTCAAACGAGAAGATCTTTGCCATACAGGAGCGCACAAAGTCAACAACACCATCGGTCAGATATTACTGGCAAAAGCATTGAACAAAAAGAAAATCATCGCTGAGACGGGTGCTGGGCAGCATGGCGTAGCCACGGCCACCGTCTGTGCTTTAATGGGTATGGAATGCATCATTTATATGGGTGCAGTGGACATGGTTCGTCAGCGACCCAATGTGGAGCGCATGAAAATACTTGGTGCCGAAGTACGAGCGGCACAATCAGGAAGTCAAACGTTAAAAGATGCAACTAATGAAGCGATGAGGCATTGGATTAATCATCCAACCGACACGCATTATATCATAGGCTCCGTCGTAGGTCCACATCCGTATCCAGATTTGGTGGCACGATTCCAATCTGTTATAAGTCAAGAAATTAAATGGCAACTAAAAGAACAAATTGGTACTGAAAATCCAGACATGGTCATTGCTTGTGTCGGGGGTGGAAGCAATGCTGCCGGCGCCTATTATCATTATTTAGATCGACCGCAAGTTCAATTGGTTGCAGCAGAGGCGGCCGGATTAGGCGTTGACACAGATAAATCAGCGGCAACTACTTTTTTAGGTTCAGAGGGTGTGCTTCATGGAAGCCGGACGTTATTGATGCAAACAGCGGATGGTCAAGTAATTGAGCCCTATTCTATATCTGCAGGACTAGATTATCCGGGTATCGGGCCCATTCATGCCCATTTATTTGATTCAGGACGTGCCAAGTTTTGTGCGGTCACTGATGAAGAGGCGATGTTAGCAGGGATTGAATTGAGCAGATTGGAAGGAATCATACCCGCAATTGAAACGGCTCATGCGATAGCTGTTTTGAGCAAAATAGCCATTAAAGACAAGGTGGTGGTGATTAACTTATCTGGTCGTGGAGATAAGGATTTGGATACCTATATCAAATGGGGAAAATATTAAGATGAATAGAATAGACGAACTTTTTGCTCGAAAAAAATCGGGGGTGCTGAATATCTATTTTACAGCAGGATACCCTAGAGCTGACGACACGCTGCGGATTGCTAGGGCATTAGAAGTAGCTGGCACAGATATCATTGAAATTGGCATTCCTTATTCGGATCCAATAGCTGATGGACCAACCATTCAGAATTCTTCTGAAACCGCTTTGGAGGGGGGGATGTCCCTAAAAGTATTGATGAATCAACTTCAAGAACTACGGAGATATGTTAAAATTCCGGTTATTCTCATGGGATATATCAATCCTATTCTGCAATATGGTATCGAGCAATTTTGTGTAGATTGTAAGGACGTGGGTATTGATGGGGTGATTCTTCCAGATTTGCCGCTTCAAGAATATCAAGAAATGTACCAAGTATTTTTTGAACAAAATGATTTATTCAATATTTTTCTTATCACCCCACAAACATCTGTTGTGAGGATTGAAAAAATAGATGAATACTCAAAAGGGTTTATTTATATGGTGTCCTCGGCGAGTATCACGGGTGCCAAGCAGGCTGTTTCGGATGTTCAAATAGATTATTTTCGTCGAGTCCAAAAGATGAATCTTAAGACAAATAAACTGATAGGATTTGGAATTTCAAATAAAGAGACTTTTGATAATGCGTGTCGATTTGCTCAAGGAGCGATCATTGGCAGTGCGTTTATCAATCAATTAAATCAAGATGCTTCAGATGACGCGATTCGTTCATTTGTGTCAGCGATAAAGGATTAGATCAAAATGAAACAGCATTACGAATTTTACGAGCAAGAAGATTTTGAGGTTTGGAACTTATTGTATTTAAGACAGATAAAACAATTAGCCTTGTCAGCCAGTACCAGCCATTTGGAGGGATTGAAAAAAGTAACTTTCAATGAAGATGAAATCCCTAAATTTGATCAAATTAATCACATTCTTATCAAGGAGACTGGTTGGGAGTTAGTGGTCGTACCAGGCCTCGTTCCTGATTACACATTTTTTGAGCTTATGTCAAATAAAAAGTTCCCAGCGACTACCTGGCTACGTAAAATGAAAGAATTGGACTACCTGAAAGAACCGGATATGTTTCATGATGTTTTCGCTCACGTCCCCTTATTGACAAATCAATTTTTTGTTGATTTTCTTATGGAGTTAAGCAAAATAGGCCTGAGGTATTGCGGTGATGACGCTGCAATCAATATGCTATCAAGGGTCTATTGGTACACGGTAGAGTTTGGCTTGATTCGTGAGCACAAACAATTGAAGATTTATGGAGCTGGAATTTTGTCGTCTGCAGGAGAGACCTTTTATTGTTTGTCCGATCAGCCCAAGCGTTATGAATTTGATATTCAGCACATCATGAATACTGGCTATCGCAAAGATGTTTTTCAAGACGTTTATTTTGTTATCAATTCTTACGAGCAATTGTATCAATCAATTCCGGAAATTGATCGAGTGATGCTTGAGATGTTTCCCGGTACCCTAGCAAGTAATCAATGACAATGATTTTGAACATAAGTAGAAATACAGAAAGAATAGCATTGCCTCATGACGGTTGTTATCATTAAATACAATGCGGGCAATGTGCAGTCCCTACAATTTGCATTACATCGATTGGGTGTTGATCCGGTGATTACGGATGACGAGTGGCTCATTCAAAAGGCAGATAAGGTGATCTTTCCTGGTCAAGGTGAGGCTAGCTCAGCGATGAAATACTTACGGGCAAGAAACTTGGATCAATTGATCATACAGTTGAAGCAACCTGTACTGGGTATTTGTTTGGGAATGCAATTAATGTGTCGCTTTTCTGAGGAAAATAATACCCAAGGGTTGGGAATAATAGATGCCGAAGTCAAAAGATTTACGGGCACGATTAAAATACCCCATATGGGATGGAACAATGTCCAGCACGATGCGAGTGGCCTGTTCTCTGGAGTGAAAGAAAATGAATATCTGTATTTTGTCCATAGTTATTATGTGAATGTTTGTACCAGTACGATCGCAAAAGCGGATTATAATAAACCATTTAGTGCTGCTTTGAGGAAAAATAATTTTTATGCCATTCAACCGCACCCAGAAAAAAGTGCCGATGGAGGAATGAAAATCCTTGATAATTTTTTAAAAATTTAAAATGGAAATTATCCCTGCTATAGATATTATTAAGGGTCAATGTGTAAGATTAGAGAAGGGTGATTATGATCGAAAAAAAATCTATTATGAACACCCTTTGGAAGTGGCCAAGTCTTTTGAACAAGCGGGTATTAAGCGCCTACATTTGGTAGATCTAGATGGAGCCAAAGCCAAGCACGTGGTGAACTTAAACGTTCTTAAAGAGATTACCTCGGCTACCGATCTTAAGGTGGATTTTGGTGGAGGAATTAAATCTATTGAAGATTTGGAAGCCGTATTTAGTTCTGGCGCATATCAAGTGACCGGTGGATCAATTGCTGCGCAGGATCCTGATACATTCATTTCATGGATTGCAAAATTTGGTGCAGCGCGTTTAATTTTAGGTGCAGATACCTTGAACCGAAAGATCATGGTAGGGGGTTGGTTGGAAGCAACCAAACTTGACTTAGATGCATTTATCGCATTTTATCTTGCCCAAGGAATTCAATATGTTATCTGCACAGATATTACCAAGGATGGAATGATGCAAGGTCCCTCTTTTGATTTATATAAAAGTATACTCATCAATTACCCTGGGATCAAGTTGATTGCCAGTGGTGGTGTAACCACCATAATGGATCTTGAAAAGTTGAGAGATATGGGAATGCATGGGGCCATTATTGGAAAAGCCATTTACGAGGGTACCATTACTTTAGATCAATTATCCAAATTTTAATGTTGACAAAAAGAATCATTCCTTGCTTAGATGTTAAAAATGGCAGAACTGTCAAAGGCATAAATTTCAATAATTTGCGTGATGCGGGAGATCCTGTAGAGTTGGCGGTTCGTTATGCCAATGAAGGGGCTGACGAATTGGTTTTCCTTGACATAAGTGCCACCTTAGAGGCACGCACCACGCTACTTAAGTTGGTAAGGGCAGTTGCCGAAAAAGTGACCATTCCTTTTACCGTGGGGGGAGGGATTTCGTCAGTGGCAGACGTTTCAGCTCTTTTAGGTGCCGGTGCCGATAAAGTTTCAATTAATTCCTCGGTGGTTGCCAAGCCCGAGCTCATAGATCAATTGGCTGCTAACTTTGGCGCTCAGTGTCTTATTGTTGCGATAGATTCTCGAACCATCTCAGGTACGCCTTATGTGCATACCCACGGAGGCTCTAGAAGGACTCATTTGAAAACAATAGATTGGGCAAAACAAGTTGCAGAAAGGGGAGCAGGAGAGATTTTACTTACGTCAATGGATCATGATGGCACCAAGTCCGGCTTTGCGGTCGAACTCACTCGTGAGATTTCTCGAAATGTAAAAATCCCAGTAATCGCTTCAGGTGGGGGAGGTTTGATTGAACATTTTCTAGATATTTTTGTAGCGGGATATGCAGATGCAGCGCTTGCCGCAAGTATTTTTCATTTTAAAGAAATTGACATTATGGAATTAAAGAATTATTTACAGGCCAATCAAATACCTATAAGGCTATGATGGAACTTGATTTTACCAAATTAAATGGGTTAGTGCCTGCGGTGGTACAAGATGCCCAAACTGATAAAGTATTGATGGTGGCTTTTATGAATAAAGCGGCTTTGGAAAAAACGATTGTATCGGGTCAGGTGACCTTTTACAGTAGGACCAAGTCTAGACTTTGGACCAAAGGGGAAACATCGGGTAATTATTTAGACGTAGTCTCGCTGCATCCTGATTGTGATCGTGATACCCTATTGATTAAGGTAAATCCCAAAGGGCCTGTCTGTCATACCGGAGCAGATACTTGTTTCAATGAAATCAATGAGGATCCAGTCAAGTTTATTACTTATTTAGAAAGAATTATTTCAGAAAGAAAAGATCAATCAGCTGAGCGTAGTTATACGGCATCACTATTTAAAAAAGGAATTAATAAAATCGCTCAAAAAGTAGGAGAGGAGGCCGTTGAATTGGTTATTGAGTCAAAAGATGATAATCCTGAGTTGTTTGTGGGAGAGGCGGCAGATCTGTTATTTCATTATTTGATCCTTTTAGAAGCCAAGGAAATCCCATTCAAAAAAATTATTGAAGAATTAAAAAATCGTCATTCGCAATCATAAAAACATTAGTTTTAAGTTCAAACATTTTAGTAGTCATGAAAAAATTTGATGTAATTGTGATAGGTGCGGGACCCGCAGGATATGCAGCAGCTATGCGTGCCGTAGATTTTAATAAGCGGGTTGCACTGATCGAGAAGGATCAATTGGGTGGCGCGGGAATACATAATGGAGCACTTTGGAGTAAGACGTTATGGGAAATTTCAATGTCAGCGGCTATGCTAAGAAGTCATGGTGCGAGTTTGAATGCGAAAGATTTTGATTTCGATTTAGAAAAAATCTCAAAAGAAGTACACCAAGCATTAGACGGACGTGTCTCACAATTGAGCCATCATATGCAAGACATTAATAAAGTCTATGATCAGGAGTTATTTGAATACATCAAGGGCACGGCTAAGGTCATCGGAAAAAATCAAGTCGAAGTTGTCGGTAAGGATGAGACATTGCTGCTCGAAACGGATTACATCATATTGGCAACTGGAAGTAGACCACGAAAATTAGCCAATCTCCCAATTGATGAGGAGACTGTGTTTACCAGTGATGGGCTGGGAAGTATGACTCAATTCCCAAAGAGTATAGTGATCATGGGTGCTGGAGTCATTGGTTGTGAATTTGCTACCATTTTTGCTGGTTTCGGTAATACAAAAGTTTATTTAATTGACAAAGGAGATAGAATATTGCCATTTGAAGATGAAGATGTGGTCAAAGTGATAGAAAATAGTTTAGAAAAAATGGGTGTTTTGATCCATCGAAATTCTCAGCTAGTTGAGATGAAAGTGATCAATAAAGCAGTGCAATATTCTTTGAAATATAACGACGGACGTGAGGAAGTTTTTGAAGTGGAGAAAGCACTGATTTCGGTAGGTAGAATACCCAATTATGAAAATCTTATAGATACCTCAGTAGGTGTAGATCTTGACAATAGAGGCATTATCGATAAGCTTACGCAGACGAGCGTTTCTAATATATATGCCGTTGGGGATATTACGGCTGACATTTCTCTGGTGAATGTGGGAGAATTAGAAGGTCGTTATGCGATTGAGAGAATTTTCGGAAAACCAGATAGACCCCTGACTTATGAAAATATCTCAACGATTATGTTCTTGGCCCCGGAAGTATCTGGAGTAGGAATGAATGAGTTGCAAGCGCAACAAAAAGGGCTCAATTATCGCGTGGCAAGCTTGGATTATAGTTGTATTCCTAGGGCAGTTGCGATGCGTAATACTGAGGGATTTATTAAAATTATTATAAGTGACGATGATTCAAAAATACTAGGCATGCGAGTGGTTGGTCAGCACTCATCAAGTGCGATTCAGGCCATAGCTCTCTTAATTTCTGAAGGTAAGGGCATTGATCAATTGGCCGAGCTTATTCATCCTCATCCATCGATTATTGAAGGTATTCAGGAATGTTGTCGCATGTTGTTGAAAAAATCAATTCTTAAACCTGAGGTGCTAAAGCATTCAATGGCCTGTCGAAGGTATGCTAACGGACATTTTACGGACATGTAGTTTAGCCCGTTTTGACTAAGTATTTGAGCTCAAATTAGTAGAAAATCGAAATATCTGCTAGTTCCTTTCTTTTCAAATCGGGCACATAGGCATCTTTGGATGCATATCCGATGGGGAGCAACAAAAAGGGTCGTTCGTTTTTTGGACGATCCAAAATTTTTGTTAAAAAATTCATTGGGCTAGGCGTGTGAGTAAGGGTGACCAATCCTGCATTATGAATCGCCGTTATGAGCATTCCACAAGCGATCCCGACACTTTCATTGACGTAATAATTATTTTGCTTGTCATCGTCATTTAATTCATAAATCTTTTTAAAAACCACAATCAGCCAAGGGGCATTTTCTAAAAAAGGCTTTTCCCAAGTGGTGGCGATCGGTTTGAGATCTTCCAACCAACGTTGCGACATTCTACCTTCATAACTTTCTTTTTCTTCGGCTTCTGCTGCTTTTCTGATTGATTTTTTGACTTTGGGGTCAGCGATGGCACAAAAAACCCAAGGTTGCTTATGTGCCCCAGAAGGGGCAGTAGAAGCGGTCATCATTAATTGAGAGATCACCTCCCTATTTACGGGTCTACTCGAAATATCTCGTACCGTACGTCGGGCGTTCATCAATTGAAAAAAATCATTTACTTTTTCTTTGAGTTCTTTAGGAGAATATTCAGTTATGCTGAAGGGCAAGTGCTTAAACCCATTAATTTCTTTTATCTTCTCCATCTATAGTTATGTTATAGTCCCAAAACTTCTGCCCCTTGTTCAAATATGATGTCGACAGGTATGCCCAAAGTAATCAATCGATCTAAGTCACCTTGTAGGTCGGATTTGATGCTTCCTTGATTAGCTACCCAGTCAGAAACACCCTCATAATTACCATCGCCTTGAAGGCTTAATATTTTTTCAGAAAGCGCATTCATAGCCAATTTCATCTTGTCAAAATTCACATGATAATAACCTGTTTCACTATTTTTGGTGAATGCCCCCTGTTCTTCAAAGAAATTAAAGCGCAGCATATTGGCCTTTCCGTGAGCAGAAGAGGCCCCAAAACGAACTGACCTAAAAATACCTGCCATGAAGGTGACATAAAAGGTTTCCATTTCTTCCTTTATTTCTCCTTTTTCTTGGAGTTGGGTAATCATATAAAGCCCTAGTACATCTGCTTTGCCTTCTTCCAGTGCAGAATAATTTTCTTTCAAGGCTTCTCTAACAGTACCCTTCCCATTAATGGTATTTTTTATCCCAAGGCCATGTGCTACTTCATGAAACATGGTGTTTGCAAAAAACGCGTCAAAAGAAATTAATTCTCGTTGTGCAGGATCGATCAAAGCATCCGCTATTGGCAGAAGTATTTTTTCATATTTGGCACGCATGGCATTTTTTAATTGTAAACGACGAGAGCCTTTTTCGAGTTGCACTTGTTCGTCATTGGGTAAGTTGATGGCGATGGTTTTAGACCCAGCGTTGCAATCACCAGCATAATAAACAACGTCATAGGCATTGAGGTCTGCATTGGCACCTGGTTTCTCTTGCTTATACGCATTTGATACGGGAATTCCTTTTTGAAGTTCTGGCAAATAGGCAACGTATTTCTCGAGTTTAGCACTCCACTCCATGTCTTTGATCAGCACATAGGCCTCGTGTGCTGACTTGTAATTGTAAAGGGCATCTTCGTAGTTCTCAATTGGGCCAATTACCACATCAATGGAGTTGGTCTTCATGTCCATCCATGCAATGTCAGAAGCTTGGTACTCATCTGTTAACAGGGCATCTGCTCTCAAAGAAAGATACCGACTGAACCCTTCATCATCGGAAAGTAAGGCACATTC
This sequence comes from Flammeovirgaceae bacterium, assembly GCA_013204595.1. Classification (GTDB taxonomy): domain Bacteria; phylum Bacteroidota; class Bacteroidia; order Cytophagales; family Cyclobacteriaceae; genus UBA4465. Next base: position 13,551 of record JABMNK010000044.1, on the reverse strand, counting down.
TCTCAAGAGATTTGATGCTTTTTGTATTTGTTCACTAAACATTATGTGATAGGGTATTGTGAATAGCTTGCCGTCTTCATCTCTTCTGACGAAGGTATATTGCGATTTTTTTTCTTCCATCTCCCAAGATTCAAATTCTTCTTTGGTCATATCAATAGGATAGAAATTTGCCCCTGCAGGTTTTTTACCTTTGGCGGATATAAAAGATTGATTATTATTGAGTCGGTCCCATGGGCCATAGTTGATGGTAATAAATTCTCTCAAAGACTCTGAGTTCCCCAAATTTAAGGCGTCTTCTTTGCTGCCAAATGCTTCATACCAAAACAGCGTGTCCATGATTTTGGCGGCATCAATGAGCTTTGAGATCATTGTTCGTTGAGAATCATTAAAATCAGAAAGATCTGAAGTTAATTTGAAAGAGGTGTACTTATTTAGGAGGGGGTCATTATTTTGATGAGTTGAAACATCAGGTTGAACCTCAGGCGTACACGCGGATAGAAAAATTAGGATAATCGGCAGGAGACAAATTCTTTTCATGTGTAATTTTGTTTCTAATTTGAATTAAGACTCAAATTAAATAGAATTTCACATAGCTTTCGCTTTCAACTAAAATTATCCATGAAACAGTTATTCTACTTTGGACTTTTAATTATTTTTTCTTGTCAATCTCCCGTTACAAGAAATGACCGAAATAATTGGATTGATACCGTGACCGTAGCTCGCCACATTAAAATATTGGCCTCAGATGACTTCCAAGGTCGAAAGCCTTTTACGTTGGGTGAAACAAAGACAGTGGCCTATTTGAAAACGCAATTTGAGCAATTGGGTTTATTGCCAGGTAATAACGAAAGTTTTTTTCAAGCCGTACCGATGCTTGAATTGACCCGATATCCAACCGACAAAATGATCATAAAAAATGGAGTGGATACCTTGTATTTGGACTTTTCATCTGATTTTGTATGCAATACTGAGCAAAATCAAGATCGGGTAGCGCTAGATGCGTCAGAAGTTGTTTTTGCCGGTTTTGGAATCGTGGCACCTGAATATGATTGGGACGACTATGAAGGTATCGATGTCAAAGGAAAAACTGTTCTGGTCATGATCAACGATCCGGGATTTAAAAGTGGCGATCCAACATTTTTTAAGGGAGACCAAATGACTTATTATGGCAGGTGGACCTATAAGTTTGAGGAGGCAGCTCGGCAAGGAGCGGCTGGTATCATGATCATCCATGAAACAGAGGCGGCCGGTTATCCATGGGCCGTTCTCGAAAATTCAGGATCAAGCGCAAATTTAACCTTGGACGATCCTAACAGACTCCCGACTTGTAATATTCAAGGATGGATTACTCAGCAAGCAGCAGGAAAATTTTTTCAATTTTCAGGAAAAGATATGAATCAAGAGATGACCATGGCAGGTACAAGAAATTTTCGCCCTGTTGATCTGTCGGTAAGGATCTGGTTTGACATGGACCTGGTTATTAAAAAAGATGTTTCTCAAAATGTCATTGCCAAAATAGCGGGAACAGATTATCCAGATGAAGTAATTATTTATTGTGCGCATTGGGACCATTTAGGCATTGGACTTCCGGTCAATAATGACTCAATATACAATGGCGCTCACGACAATGCCAGTGGTACGGCCATGTTGCTTGCATTAGCGGAAGCTTTTAAACTACAGTTGGCACCAAAACGGACGGTGGTTTTTTTGGCATTGACAGGTGAGGAGCAGGGATTGTTAGGCTCTGCTTTTTATGCCAATAATGCAATATTCGATCCTACTAAAACCGTTGCTGTGATCAATATTGATGGACTTGCGGCCTACGGTAAAATGAAAGATCTAACCATCATAGGCTATGGGCAGTCAGAATTAGAGGAACTAGCTGAGCAGCTAGCAATTCGACAGGATCGTTATGTGTATCCCGATCCACACCCGAGTAAAGGTTATTTTTTCAGATCGGATCATTTTAACTTTGCTAAAATCGGAATACCCTCTCTTTTTGCTTACGCATCTTATGATGCGGTCAATGGAGGAACTGCCCTAACCCGATCCAAATACGAATATTATCAAGCCGAGAGATACCATGGACCAGCAGATGAATTTATTGAGTCTGAATGGCAATTCGGTGCGATCCAACAAGATGGGGATCTTTATTATCAATTGGGTTGGCAATTGGCCAATGATGCCAGTTGGCCCAAATGGAAGGAGGGCTCAGAATTTAAGATCCTTCGAGGAAATAAAAACTAATCACGTTTGTTTGGCCCTTGGGCCAATTTCAATGACCTCCATGTTGAATATTTTGTCATTTTCTATTTCAAATCTAATGAGAGTCTTGACTTGATGAAACCCATTTTTTCCGGCGGCTCCGGGATTAATAAAGAGAAGATTGTTTTTTTTATCAAAGGTTATTTTCAAGATATGTGAATGACCACATATAAGGATGTCAGGTTTTTTAGTAATTAGGAGTTGTTTGATGGTTTTGGTATAAGCGGGTGGTTTCCCTGCGATATGTGTCATCAGAATTTTCATTCCACCACAGGCAATCATTTCAATTTCTTTTGTTCGAATCCGAAGGTCATGACCATCTATATTTCCGTAGACTGCTCTTAAGGGTTTGAAATTTTCGAGGGATTCAAATAATTCGACAGTGCCTATATCACCAGCATGCCATAACTCATCACAGTTTTTGAAGTACGAGAAAATACTCGGATCTAAAAATCCATGAGTGTCTGAGAGAAGGCCTACTTTCATTGGAGCAAATTAATGTTTTTTTTATACTTTTATCCTTTGCCAATAGGGGCTAACTTTTTTAAGTAGGTAACTTAAATACAATGAATTAGTTATTTTTTGGTCTGCTTAAATTTTTTAATTTCCTCAGAGAAATTGAATAAAGTGACTTTTCCATGAGAGCCTCATAACTTATTCTCGAATAATGGTTTTTCAAGCCAGATTGATTAAATTTGACTATATGAATTTTTTAAGATCATTTATTTTATTCTTAATAGTTGGTTTTTTTTGCTCAGCGAGCCTACCGACAGCACCTAATTTAAATGAAGAAATTAATTGGGTGAGTTTTGAAGAAGCGGTGTCTCTGAATAAAAAAAACCCAAGAATGATCATTATTGATCTTTACACGGATTGGTGTGGTTGGTGTAAAAAAATGGATAATGACACCTATAGTCGAACGGAAATCATTAAATATGTGAATGAAAAATTTTATGCGGTAAAGTTCGACGCAGAAGGATCAGAAGAAGTGAATTTTAACGGATATACTTTTAAATTTATTCCCTCAGGCCGGAAGGGATATCATGAATTGGCCGCTGCATTGACGAAAAATCAGTTAAGCTATCCTACTACAGTTTTTATGAATGAAGAATTTCAAATCATTCAGCCAGTCCCAGGATATTTGGATGCACCCACCTTCGATACTATAGTGAAATATATGGGAGAGAGGAAGTACAAAAATACGCCCTGGGAAGAATTCCAAAAAACCTATCAAAGCGCCCTTTGATGCAACCTTTTTACTGTAGCAAGGTCTTTGATGAAATTTAAAGATAAATGCTATGATTAAAAAATTCATTACTTATTCAATATTTGCTACTGTATGTGTGGTAGCTTATGCCCAAGAAGAGGTGAGAGCGTTGACCCCTTTTTCGCAAATTTCAGTGAGTCAAGGCATATCAGTATCTATCAAAAAGGGATCAGATTTAAAAGCAGTAGTTGATGTTTCAGGGTCTAACATAGATTTAGAGGATGTGATTACTGAAGTTTTCGGTGACAGACTTTCGGTCAGATTTGAAAAAAATATGCGTAGAGTTAATGGGAAGGTAACGGTGGTGGTCACGTATCAATCGCTTTCAGAAATCGACATTTCATCAGCAGGAAGGTTAACTTCTCTAGATTTGTTAACCACTGAAAATTTAGAGATAGATGTAAGTAGCGCGGGCAAGGTGAACTTACAAATCAGTACAAAAGTATTGGATGTAGATGTTTCAAGTGCGGGTAAGGTGGTGTTACGAGGCAATGCGGCGGAGCAAGTGATAGATGTAAGTAGTGCGGGAGATTATGACGCCCACGATTTAATTTCTGAGATTGTAGACATTGATGTGAGTAGCGCCGGTAGTGTGATTCTAAAAGTTAATAACGAATTGAAAGCGAATGCGAGTAGTGCAGGATCTATCAAGTACAGAGGGGAACCTTTAAAAGTAAATGTTCATTCAAGTAGTGGGGGCTCGATAAAAAAATATTAATAAAAGAGATCAGAACTGTTTTGGCCTTCCTATTTTTGTGAGGGCCTTTTTATGAGTAAAAATATTATTTTTCTTTTAATTTTTTCTTGCATGGCTTGTGAAAGCGATCAAGAAAAGCGAGCTCTCTTTTTTGGACGGGGCAATGAAGCGCTCGAAAATAAAGCCTACGAGCAAAGTATTCAGCTATTTACCAATGCCATTGGACTAGATGCTAATTTTGCACAGGCCTACAACAACAGGGGAGTGGCTAAATTGGAGTTTGATAGACCTCATGAGGCAATTCAAGACTATAACCATGCGCTGTTGATAAATCCCGATTATTGGGATTGTCTCCATAATCGCGCGATGGCTTATGAGCAAATAGGTAATCTAGAAAAAAGTTTATGGGATTATGAAAAACTAATAGCCCACAAAGATTCAGTGCTTTATCAGAGTGCAAGAGGATTGATTTTTACCACTCAAAAGAAATATGACAAAGCAATTGCGGCATTTGAAAAAGTCCTATTAAAAAACCCAGAAGATGCTCATGCCATGATCAATTTAGCAATTATCGACTATTATCAAGAAAATCATCGACGCGCAGCAGCAACGCTTCAAGAAATTTTGATAAAATATCCCGAAGAAGCCAACGCCTACAATACGCTTAATCAAATATATCTTGAATTATACGAATGGGAATTGGCCTATGAGGCCATTCAAAAAGCATTGCAGCTAGCTCCGACCAATGCTTATTTTTTGAACAACAGAGGATTCACGTTATTGGAAATGGATTCACTACAAAAAGCAATCACAGATATTAACCAGAGCATTGTGTTACGTCCTGATAACGCATGGGCCTTTCGCAATAAGGGGTATTATTTTTTTAAATTAAAAGATTACTCTCAAGCTTTACGGTATCTAAATCAAACCCTAGAGATGCAAGCAGACCTTCCTGAGGTTTATTTTATGATTGGAAAAGTGTATGAGTCAAGTGGGCAAATTGAGTTGGCTTGTGAGGCGTGGACTAAGTCTTTGGCCAATGGGGATAAGCGATCAAATTCCTTGCTCTTACACGCTTGTCTGGAAAAGGCATAAAGTGTAAGAAAATTCGTTTAAAAAAGAGAGGAAAGTGCTGTTATCCAATGATTCATCATAAGGATTACCTACAGTATACGCTTTTATATAAAGTAATTAAGACGAGAAAGGCAATAAATAAGAACGTGGTGATCTCTGGTGAGCCAAAAACAGCCGAAATACCAAGAGAAGAGGTAGTTTTTCCATATGCCTAAGTCAACCCAATCAAAATAGTATTACTCAATAGATATTAATTCATAATTTTGATCATCATGAGGGAATTTGATTTTATTGAAAGATTAATTACCAGATTAGAAGGAGCACTGCCAGGAGCGCAGGCGCAATACCTGATGAAGGCTTACGCTAATCACTCAGATTTTGAAAAACCCATATTAAATTCCCTTCCAAAGGAAAGTGCGGTGATGATCATGCTGTATCAAAAGGAAGCGGTTAAAGAATGGTATCTACCTTTAATTCAACGACCAGAATATGACGGAATCCACAGTGGTCAAATTAGTTTCCCTGGCGGAAAAAAAGAGTTAGCAGATAAAACCTTAATAGCTACTGCGCTAAGAGAAACGGAAGAAGAAATAGGGATTTCAGGAAGTACGATTCGAGTGCTAGGCTCGTTGACTTCTTTGCATATCGAGGCGTCTAATCATAGCGTGCTACCTATAGTAGGCTTTTTTAATAAAAAACCTACCTTCTTTCCAGATAATAAAGAGGTTCTTGAAGTTATTGAGTTACCATTGAGTTCACTTTTGGACTCAGTTAATATAAAGAAAAGGAATATTAAGATTCGGAATGTTGAATTGACGGTGCCTTATTTTGATATTGATAAGAGATTTATTTGGGGTGCTACGGCTATGATTTTAAGCGAATTAATTACACTTATAAAAAACACATGAAGGAGGGAATGATTCACAATGACGCGGTAATTTTTGGTATGTTAATGCTCGTGTTAGGCTTTGTTTTTCATACATCGAGTAGCCCTCGGTTGTTTTGGAAAAAATTTTATGGTTGGGTGCCTACTGTATTGGTGTGTTATTTTTTACCCTCTTTGCTTTTTAGTTTTGGTGTAGTAGATCCTACGGAATCTAACTTGTATTTTATGGCCTCTAGGTATCTATTGCCAACCAGCTTAGTGCTCTTAACTATTTCGGTAGATCTCAAAGAATTGGTCAAATTGGGCCCGAAGGCATTAATCATGTTTTTAACTGGGTCAGTGGGTATTATTCTAGGTGGACCTATTGCTTTATTATTTATTTCATTCGTTGCGCCAGGAGTCATTGAAGCTCCGCCAACGGAAGAAATCTGGAGAGGGATGACCACTATTGCAGGGTCATGGATTGGGGGCTCTGCCAATCAGGCTGCGATGAAAGAAGTCTTCAATGTAAGTGGGGGTTTGTTTTCTAAAATGGTAGCTGTTGATATTATTATGGGCAATTTGTGGCTAGCGGTGGTAATGTTTGGGATAGGTAAAAATAAGCAGATCAATCAAATACTCAAGGCAGATGACACTGCCATTGAGGAGCTCAAGATCAAAATGGCCACTTTTCAAGAGAAATCATCTCGCATTCCATCATTGGGTGATTTAATCAAAATATTGGCCATTGGATTTGGATGTACGGGAGTTGCTCATTTTTTCAGTGACCTTATTTCCCCCTTCCTTAGTGAAAATTATCCTCAGTTGGAAGATTATAGTTTGACTTCTGGTTTTTTCTGGATTGTGGTCATCGCAGCGACTTTGGGTGTAGGGCTTTCCTTTACTAAGGTTAGGTCCCTAGAAAGCGCTGGCGCGTCTAATCTGGGGACTATTTTTGTGTATGTGTTAGTGGCTGTTATAGGAATGAATATGAATATAATGGCTGTTTTTGAAAACCCTGGTTTGTTTTTGATTGGTTTTATATGGATAAGTTTTCATGCCTTATTACTGGTGATTGTAGCTAAGATCATACGGGCGCCCTACTTTTTTGTAGCAGTCGGTAGTCAGGCCAATGTAGGGGGGGCCGCCTCTGCCCCAATTGTGGCGGCCTATTTCAGTCCTTCTCTAGCCCCTGTAGGTGTGTTATTGGCGGTGTTTGGTTATGTTGTGGGTACTTATGGTGCCTACTTATGTGGATTGCTTTTGCAGGGAGTCTCTCCTTGAATAAGATTCTTCAAAGATCAATTTAAAAAAAAGAGTTACTTTTTTGAGCCGCCTCATTAGACATTTCTTGAGACAATTCATGACCTAAATAATTTTCAATTAGATAATGTCCAAAATAGATGATTGGGGTACTTAGCAATGCTATGATAAACTTAAAAATATAGTTGATGCTGCCAACAGCGAGTACCTGAGAAATAGGCCATCTATTTTCCTCAGGGGCAAGAAAATAAAAGGCAATCGATAATACGACGAAGCTATCTATTAGCTGGGAGATCAACGTGGAGCCTGTCGCCCGCAACCAAATCATTTTGGATCCGGTTAAGCGACGAAGTTTTTGGAATATAAACACATCTAGAAATTGGCCTAAAAGAAAGGCAGTCAAGCTACCTACGATGATCCCTAATCCTTGCGTGAATATTTTTGTAAATGCGTAGTCAATATTAAAGTTGTTGCCTAAGTTATCCTGATCGTTTATTTTCAACCAAAACTGGGCAGGTGGAAGTAAGGTTATAAGGTAAATGATGACAAAAGAAAAGGCAATAAACCCGGCCGTCATCAGACTTATTTTTTTGATTCCTTCTTTTCCAAAGTATTCATTGATTATATCAGTACTTAAAAAAACAACCGGCCACAAGACCACTCCGGCTGTAAGGTTAAAATCTAAGAGAAACCCTAAAATTTCAATATTGGCGTGCGGCAATCTTAGTAGTTTTTCAGCAGAAAAAATTTTAACACCAACCATCTCTGCCAACAAGGCGTTGGTGAGAAAAATGCCCGATAGCATTAGGAATAAATGCTGCTTCTTTTCGGTCTTTGATTGATTAGTCATCTGTTTTAAATATACTTCCTTCTGTAGCAAGATAGGTTTTGTCAAAACAGGCTTTTACTTCATCAAGTAGCGGAGTCAAATCTCTATATCGGGTTGAAAAATGACCAATAATTAATTTTTTGACTTTGGCAGCAGCAGCTAGTTGACCTGCTTGATTGGTAGTGCTGTGATATGTTTTTTGAGCACGCTGCACCAGGTCATTCATAAAAGTGGTTTCATGATACAAGAGATCTACACCTTTGATCCAATTCAATATTTCAGGTTGGTGTCTAGTATCTGAGCAAAAGGCATAAGAGTCATGTTTTTTTGGTGGGAGCGTCACCAATTGATTTACGTACCTCACGCTACCATCGGCATTTAATAGATCTGCTCCAGATTTTAGAGTCTTTATCTCAAACGGTGTTAATTGCTCAGGTAAACAATTGACATTAAGCCTTCTCAAATTTTCTTTTTCCTCAAAAAGATATCCTGAGCAGGAAATCGAATGATTCATTGGAATGGTTTTAATGGTTAACTTGGGTAAGTCCAAAATCAATTCTTGTATACCGACCTTCCATTCTATTAAATTTATTTTGAATGCTAAATTGGTTCCTGAATGCTTGAGTTGGAGGGTAATTATTTCAAGCAACCCAGGAGGGCCGATAAGTGTAAGCGTTTTTCTTCTGCCATAAAGATGCATGGTGGAAATAAGACCAATTAAGCCATAATAATGATCGCCATGGAGATGACTGATCAGGATATAATCAATCTTTGAGATTTTAACATTGTATCGTTTGGCTTGAATCTGAGTACCCTCTCCACAGTCGACTAAAAAAAAAATATTATCAATTTCGACAACTTGGGAAGTTTGATGTCTATTATGTGCAAATGACGCCGAATTTGATCCTAATATTTTTACAGAGATGGACAATTATGATTCGTTCTGAAGTTTTTTTTCTAGCACAGTCAGTATGACTGATTCTGCTGCTTCTTCCCTTGTGGGAACAATATCTAATATTTTGTCTAGTTGGCTGATGATGATTAGTTTTTCAACATGGTCATTCAGGCCACAGATAACAAATGCACCAAGGCTACTAAAACGCCTGTTTCCAGCGATTAACGCACTTAATCCAGAGGAGTCGGAATAATTAATATGTGACATATCCATGATCACATATTGAAACCCTTCACTTTCTAGATCAATAAAAATGGCTTTAAGATCGGGTGACAAATGGGTGTTTAAAATCTTTTCTTCAACTGTCACCACCGCATATTGCGCTTGTTTATCGATATGGTATTTCATCTTATAAGTTCCAATTTAAAACATTATGTTCAATGCGCTTAATAATATCGTCTTGAGTTGATTTAATAAAAGGCTCGCCCGTTATTTTTTCGTATAATTCAATATATCTATCCGAAACAGATTGTATAAATTGTTGGGACATTTCTGGAATAATTTGCCCTTCAATACCTTGGAAATCATGTTCAATTAGCCATTTTCTAACAAATTCCTTCGATAATTGGCGTTGTGGAAGATTTTTTTTCTGAAGGTCTAGGTAGGAATCTAGATAAAAATACCTTGATGAATCGGGTGTGTGAATTTCGTCAATCAATGTTATTTCATTATTAAAGAGTCCAAATTCATATTTGGTATCCACCAAAATAAGGCCTTGAGCTTTAGCCATTTCCGTCCCTCTTTGATATAATGCATGCGTATAATGCTCCAAGTCCTTATAAACTGAGGCCTCAATTAATCCCTGCTGAAGGATTTCTGTTTTTGAGATATCCATGTCATGGCCTACGTGTGCTTTTGTTGTTGGCGTAATAATAGGTACAGGAAATGGATCGTTTTCAGTTAATCCATCTGGTAATGCTACCCCACAAAGTACTCTTTTCCCTGATTGATATTCACGCCAAGCATGCCCTGCCAAATACCCCCTGATGACCATTTCTACAGGAAATGGTTCGCATTTTTTACCGATAGTGACGTTGGAATCGGGCACTGAAAGGACCCAGTTTGGAACAATGTCTTTGGTGGCGCGCAAAAATTTAGCGGCAATTTGATTAAGTACTTGCCCCTTGTAGGGAATCGCAGGGGGCAATACTACATCAAATGCAGAAATGCGATCACTTGCGACCATTACCAGCACATCATTTAAAAAGTAGACGTCTCGGACTTTTCCTTGATATTTTCCTGTCTGGTTTGGAAAATTAAAATCAGTATATTTAATACCTTGGTTCATTTTGGACAAATATAAGCGTTTCAATGAGATGATAAATGCTCTTTAAGAGTGGTTTAACACTTCTTTCGAAATTAATTCACCATTCTTATATGTTTCAATTAATATCGCCTTTTCTTTTGTTGAATAGTAGGTCCATTGTCCCACTCTTCTGCCGCGATAAAAGTTTCCTGTGTAAGATTTTTTTCCATTTTCATGAAAATGGGTGAAGACGCCTTCTAAATTGTTGAATTTGTAAGTTGCCCATGTTTTTGCATTGCCATTTTCATAGAAAGTGTGCCATTGACCTGACTTTATGCCATTCACATAGGTTTGAGTAGAAAGGGTGTCGCTATCCTTAAATTTAATAATGACCCCATTGTGTTTCCCAAGCTCGAATGGCTCAATTTTGGTTAAGATACCTTTTTTAGAAAAATAACGCCAGGTGCCATAGGGTAGTTGATTTTTAAGGAATTTTTCTATTGCTAGTGTTCCATTGGGATGATATTCTGAAATGACGCCAGTGAGCCCTTTATTTGAAAATTGGGATACTTTCATGACTTGACCGCTGGGATAATATTCGGTATTCTCGCCCAATAGCAATCCATCATCATAATTTAATTCAGCTTTAATGGACCCATCAGGATGATAAGATAAATAGGCGCCTTCCAATAGTCCATTTCGATAATTCCCGACAGAGGCAAGTTGACCGGTATCATAATATTTTTTGATATATCCAGATAATTTACCCCGATCATTGAAAACTTCCATTTCTAAACGAGCATTGGGGTAAAAAGTCTTGTAAATGCCGTTTAATAGGCCGTCTTGGTATTCGGCTTCTAACATGATAACGCCTGTATTATAAAATTGTCGAGTAATGCCATTGGGCTTACCGCCTTCATAATTTATTTCTTCTTTTTTATTCCCATTGGTATAATAAGTAGTCACCATTCCTTGAGGTTTTCCATCTTCGAAGGCTGAGCTTCCTTTAACGCCACCTGCCTCATCATATAATCTCACCTGACCTGTAAGGGTATCTTGCCTGAAAGTGGCTTCTTGAATGACTTCTCCATTTAGGTTATAAACAAAGGTGGCACCCTCCTTTAGTCCTTTTTTATAGTGAGTTGTCCTTTGAATTTTACCATTTGGGTAATAATTCGTAAAAAGACCAGTCTTCAAATTACCTTCATAGGCACCTTTTACAATCACATTTCCTTCTAAATCATGCTTTTTATAAGGGCCGTGCAGTACCGCTGTATCCTTCCAAATGATAAAATATTCTTCATTTAGTGTGCGTTCATCCTCTTCATAATAGTTTCTCACTACTTCTTGACTCCAGCATAACTCGAAAAGACATAATAAACTAAGGAGAAGGCTTGCCCTCATTACTTAAATAAGTTAAATTTTTTCTATGCTAAAATAGTACAAAAAAACAATCATACTTTTTCAATAACGATGGCCGATGCCCCACCGCCACCATTACAAATACTCGCTACGCCAATAGTTCCTGCTTTATCTTGTAGTACGGAGTTCAAGGTAGTGATGATCCGGGTGCCAGAAGCACCTAATGGATGGCCAAGTGCTACAGCCCCTCCGTATATATTTACCTTTTCGGGGTTCAAATTCAATAGCTGACAGTTGGCTATAGCCACTACGGAAAAGGCTTCATTAATTTCATAAAAATCAACTTCTGTTGATTTGATGCCGGCATGATTGAGTGCTTTTGGAATAGCCAAAGAGGGGGTTGTGGTAAACCATAAAGGTGCTTGCGCGGCATCTGCAAAACCGCGAATTTTGGCAATTGGTTTGAGCCCAAGTTCAATCATTTTTTTCTTCCCGATTAGAATAAGGACAGCTGCACCGTCATTAATGGTCGAAGCGTTGGCTGCTGTAACCGTTCCCGCTGGGTCGAAAACTGGCTTTAGATAGGGGATTTTATCAAATTTCACTTGTTTATATTCTTCATCTTGATCCATTATTATGGGTTCTCCATTTCGTTGAGGAATCACGATAGGGATGATCTCATTCTTGAATTTCCCAGCTTCTGATGCTGCTGTAGCTCTCTTGTACGAACGAATGGCATACTGATCTTGGTCTTGCCTTGAGATTCCCATTTCCTTAGCCGTATGATCAGCGCAATTACCCATTGGAAAATGGTGATAGGCTTCCCATAGCCCATCGTGCATTAGCCCATCAATAAGTTGCCCATGTCCGTATTTATAGCCATAGCGCGCTTTTGGAATATAAAAAGGCACATTAGACATGGATTCCATTCCCCCGGCAACTACGACATCTGCTAAGCCTAACATAATAGATTGTGCCCCCATCATAACTGCTTTCATGCCTGACGCGCATACCTTATTAATGGTGGTACAGGGTACATTGTAGCCAATACCTGCCTTGATGGCTGCTTGACGTGCGGGTGCTTGCCCCAGTCCTGCGCTTAATACATTTCCTAAGATGACTTCATTTACTTCTGAGGGAACTAGTACAGCATTGGTGAGGGCTCCGGTTATCGCGAGGGCCCCTAATTCGATGGCTGTAAAGCTAGATAAACTACCCCCAAAACTACCCAAGGGTGTTCTTACGGCTGAGAGGACGTAAACTTCTTCCATTTTAGATTTTTAGTTAATTCACTGTTGAAAAATATTTAAAAATCACCAATCAGGTTTCCCTTTGTCAGGTTTTTGAGTAGGTTTTCTCTTTTGCTGTTGAATATATTGAATCTCACCATTTTTCATTGCCTCTAGAATCATTTCTGCCTTTTCAGGACTAATGTTCATTTCTTGCAATTTTTGTTCAATATCTTGATTTCTTTGCTCATTTTCATCAGCCTTTTCTTCTTCTTCATTTTGCGCTGATTCAGCATCTTTAGCTTCTTCTTCAGGTTTTTTTTCTTGTTGATCAGCGGCTTCTTTTTGTTCTTGTTCCTTTTTTTCGTCGGCGTCACCGTCCTGATCTTGTTGCTCTTGGTCTTGTTGTTCTTGATCTTGTTGTTCTTGATCTTGTTGTTCTTGATCCTGTTGTTCTTGATCCTGTTGCTCTTTGTTTTCGTCTTGATCTGATTGGTTT
>JABMNK010000043.1 GCA_013204595.1 Flammeovirgaceae bacterium | reverse complement strand
GTTTTAACTTGATATTCAAATAATTGGATTGATTCTCTATTTGTTGATTTAAAAAAGAAATTCTAGCCAATTGAATAGAGTCAATATTTTGACTGATAACCCCTTCAAATACTTTTGACAAACGTCCTGAATTTTCATCTTGCATACGCTTTTGCAAGCCCAAGGCATTTAACTCTTGCTGAAGCTCTGCCACTTTAAATGAAACTTCACTTTTCGTTAAGGTTAACTGTACTTGAAACTGATCAAGACTCCCATTAAATTGCCCTTTATATTTTGTCAACAACGTCTTTTTTTCAAAAATATCAGACATGAGTGTCTGGCTTTCGCCAATAAATAGCTTGTCACCAATATGCACTTCTTGTCCGGGAACAACAAAAATTTCTATTATCCTAATGGGCTTTTGAAAGCTAATAACAGTTACCTGGTTTTCAACTTGCGCGACCATCGCCTTTGTTTTGTCTCTATAATTAATGCCCAGAATACATAAAAGCAACACTAACAAAACCCAAATAGATAAAAATAGATACTTCCTTATCACAGTGCTGAATTAATTTTCTTTTCCAAAACCTTTAACTCCCTAATACCCTCAATTTTATTTAATTCATTAAAAAGTTGCACTTCTGTAATGAAAACCTCTGGCTTGATAAGGTATTCAAGTTTGAAACTCCCATCACTTAACCGACGCTGTGAAACAATTCTCACCTCAGCTTCGAAATTTAAATAACGACTCAAATCATTGTTAACTTCCTCTTTGTATGAAATAAATACCTCAAAAAACTTTTGGCCTATATTTCCATATTTTGAGTATTTTAAAAGAATTGCAGAGATACAAAAAAGCACCGTGCCGCTGACGCTAACGGCATACCCATAAACACCTGTCGTAATTCCGATCGATATCCCTGCAAACATAAAAATCATGTTGCGGGGATCTGAAATAAGGGTTCTAAACCGGATTACGGCTACCGCACCTATTATTCCAAAACCAACGGCCAAATTATTGCCAACAGACATAATAATCATGGCTGTCACAATTGAACTAAGTACAATGGCTTGAAAAAAATTATTGGGGAAATCGTCTCCTGTAAAGGTGAAATGGTAGGTAAGTGCGATAGACGAACTCAGCACAAAAGCGAGCAACAAAGAAAAAATAGCAACCTCTAAAGAGGGGAAATCATAATAGTTAACTCCTTCAAGAAAACGTTCAAACATTTGATTTAATTAGTTATTTACTCAAAAATGATTTATTTATTTTTAAACTACTACCCTATGGTTCAATTTAATTTTATTAATTTCTAAAACGATACATAACCTTGAGTGTACCGGCAACTCAATTATTTTTCTTCCAGATATCAGAAACCGAACAAATATTGAATCATTTTTTTGAGACAAATTTTAAATGATATAAAAAAACTCCATTATGTAAGTTCTTTTACTTTTAGTCTTTAATTTTAATTCTTGAAATGAATACAATAATTGTCTATCGTTTCATTAGGTTACATCAGAAATTTTTAAAATCAATTCTCGAAATCAAAAAAAATGAAAAAATTAATACTCCTTCCCTTCTTGCTATTGATCTTAACGGATCAATTAGTAGCGCAATCTCTCTCACTATTCAATGGAAAGAATCTAGACGGATGGACAATTTATGGTACCGAAAAATGGTACGTTGAAAATGGAGAATTAATCTGTGAAAGTGGACCCGATAAAGCTTATGGTTATTTAGGCACCGTTGAGGTATTTAAAAATTTTGAATTGACATTAGAATTCAAACAAAGTGCAGATGGCAATAGTGGTGTCTTCTTTAGGTCATCCATTGAAGGGACTAAAATTTCCGGATGGCAAGCTGAAGTAGCTCCTCCAGGAAATGCTACTGGTGGTATTTATGAGTCTTATGGTAGAGGCTGGCTGATTCAGCCCGCTCCTGAAAAAGATAATGCCTTAAAATTCGGGGAATGGAATGAAATGAGAATATTAGTGGATGGTTCCGATGTTACCACTTGGTTAAATGGTACCCAAATGATCACGCTTAATGACGAAATGATTGGCGCTGCAGAAGGGAGCATCGCCTTACAAATTCACGATGGTGGTGGTATTAAAGTAAACTGGCGTAATATTAAAATAAAAAGATTGGATTAATCTATTTTCCGCTAGGTTGGGTCATGTGATGATTTTTATTCCAAAAGAAATTAACTTTGCGCTTTAAAAAACAAGTATAGCATGCAACTATACAATAAACTAAGCGCTAAAGAGCAAGCAAAACTTATAGATGAGGCTGGTGAAGAAAGATTAACTATCTCTTTTTATAAGTATCACCACATAAAGAATTCCGTCCTATTTCGGGACCATCTATTCGTGAACTGGAACCAGTGGAGGGTATTGGGAAGAATTTATGTGGCACAAGAAGGGATTAATGCACAACTATCGGTGCCTGCACCCGATTTCAATAATTTCAAATCCTTTCTCGATAGCATTGAATTTCTTCAAAATGTCCGATTAAATATAGGCATTGAACAATACAACAAATCTTTTCTGAAATTGAAAATTAAGGTGAGGTCAAAAATACTGGCAGATGGTCTCAACGACGGAACCTTCGATGTAACCGATATAGGGACCCATTTGAAAGCTGAAGAGTTCAATCAATTAGTCGATTCCCCTAGTACCATTTTGGTGGATATGCGGAATCATTATGAAAGTGAAATAGGTCATTTTGAAGGCGCAATTACCCCCGATGTAGATACCTTCAGAGACTCCTTGGGAATTATAGAAAATGAACTAATCAACTATAAACAAGATAAAAATATTGTCATGTACTGCACAGGTGGTATTCGATGCGAGAAGGCCAGCGCTTATTTCAAGCATAGGGGTTTTAAAAATATATTTCAACTTGAGGGTGGTATTATTGAATACGCGAGACAAGTCAAAGAATTGAGCTTAGAAAATAAATTTAAAGGTAAAAATTTCGTTTTTGATGAGCGAATGGCCGAGCGGATTTCGGATGATATCATCTCTTGTTGTCATCAATGTGGTAAACCCAGTGATACGCATATCAATTGTGTCAATGAGGGATGTCATCTCTTATTTATACAATGTGAAAAGTGTGCTGAGAAAATGGCTAAGTGCTGCTCTCAACAATGTATGGAAACGATTTCCTTTCCTCTAGAACAGCAAAAAATTTTACGGAAAGGGGGAAAAACAAAAAATAAGATCTTTAGAAAAGGACGGTCAGAGTTATTGTTTTAATATCCGTTTATCAACGGTATTATTCGATCTTATTTAGATTAGAGTAGTGCAAGTTCTCTCTTTTTCGACAAACTAAGTGTAGATCCTTCCCTTACCTCCTTTAAATTACAGTAAGTACAATTATACGATTTCTCTACTTTGCCATTCTCATGTTCAGTCGCCTCTAAGATTACTTTTTCATTTCGCTCTTTTAATGTCCTGAAATTACATCTATGGCAAATTAATGCCTTTTCAGACATGTCATATTTCTGAATGACTTTTTCCCCCGTCACCTCATCTATCCAAACATCAAAATCCGCTTCAGAAGCATCTTCTAAGGCAATCATCTCATTGGTTAAAAATTCATCTTCTTCCAATTCATTCATTAAACGCATAGAATTACCACTAGTGGATTTTAAACGCTTAAATCGAATGTTTCTCAATCTTTTTTCCAAAATAAACGGATAATAGTATTGAAGGTAGGTGGAAAAACCATATCCAATCATGAAACTTATCATAAAAGAGATGAAGCCGACAAAAATAAATTCATAGAATTGGGCACGGCCAAATGCGTTGGCGATCATTGCGAATAGCAAAAAGAAAATTGCTAAAGAAATTAATTTAGATCCCCTACTTAACGCTTTTACCTCACTGTGGGCAGCAAAACTATATTTCGCAGAACGATTCCCTTTTATCATCAATTGAATAAAATAAACCAAGAGGTTGATTATTGCCAAAATAAAAAAAGTAAAGCTTATGTTTTCGGATAGGTCAATCCATGAATCGCCAAGAGCTATCATTTTAGGATATTAATGGTTAAAAATAGTAAGGTTATCAATGAAAACAGAAATATAAATAATTTCGTTGGATAAACATCAATTACCTATAATTTTAGTGCTATTATTGATGATTAAATTTTAAGTTGAGGTAAAATGAATGTACTTGGAATCGACGTTGGAGGAACAGGAATTAAAGGAGGAGTTGTTGATGTTTTGACTGGAAAGTTAATTACCGAAAGAAAAAGATTCGATACGCCTATTCCCTCATCACCCGAAAATGTAATCAACACCATCTTACAATTAATTAAATTTTTCAATTGGGAACATCAAATTGGATGTGGATTTCCATCTGTTATTCAAAACGGTATAGTTAAAACGGCCTCAAATATTGATAAGAATTGGATTGGACTCAATCCGGGGCTTCTTCTGTCTAAAGCTACCGGATGCAAAGTTCAAGTACTAAATGATGTAGATTCAGCCGGATATGCAGAAATTAAATTTGGTGCTGGGGCCGGACAGGCAGGTAATATAATCGTACTAGCAGCAGGAACAGGTATTGGTTCTGCCATTTTTCGAGATCAGGTACTCTATCCAAACAGCGAATTGGGATTCGTTAAAGTAAAGGGGAAATTTGGCGAGCACTATGCTTCTAATGCTGTGCGTGAGGAAGAAAATTTATCATGGGCTCAATGGGGTGATCGATTCAGCCAATATCTCATAAAATTAGAGAATTTACTCTGGCCAGACCTTTTTATTTTAGGCGGTGGTGTGAGCAAAAAATTTAATGAGTATGAAAATTTCTTTACATGCAGGACGCCAATAGTTCCGGCGCAATTTGAAAATAATGCAGGAATCATTGGTGCCGCTCTAGCTTCTAAAGATTACTTTAACATATAACTCATTTCCACTCAGAATGGAAAACACCTTCTCGATCATTCCTTTCATAAGTATGTGAACCAAAATAATCTCGTTGGGCTTGAATCAAGTTCAAGGGAAGATTGCTGGAACTAAACGCATCAAAATAATTCAAGGTATTTGCAAGGGCCATGCTTGGGATTCCGTTTCCGACACTGAACTGAACGACCTTTCTTGCTGACATAACCGTTTCTTTGATCTTTTCAATGATGACCGGATCAAGTAACAAGGTTGGTAATTCGCTATTCTTACTAAAAGCCACTCTCATGTCCTCTAAAAAACGAGACCTAATGATACAACCCCCTCGCCATATTTTGGCGATTCGCTCCAAATTTAAGTCATAATGATATTCTGATGATGCCACACCAAGCTGAGACATACCCTGCGCATATGTAATCATAAATGCAAAATAAAAAGCTTTCTCCACGTCCAAAGTATCAATAACAATACCACTTTCACGCTCTGTACTTTTATATTTTTGAGAGACCTCCGTACGTATCTCCTTACTAGCCGAAATTTGTCGCATGGCCACCGCAGCATCAATAGTAGGTATCGGCATTCCCATATCCATCGCATTTTGAGAGGTCCATTTTCCAGTACCTTTTTGCTTGGCTTTGTCCAGAATTTTATCCACTAATTCGCCGCTTCCCAAATCATCTTGAACTGAAAAAATACCTGCCGTGATTTCAATTAGAAAAGATTGTAAATCACCTTCATTCCATTTACTGTAAACTTTCTGAAGTTCGAAATTATTGAGTCCAAGACCTTGTTTCATAATATGATAAGACTCCCCTATTAGTTGCATAAGTCCATATTCAATGCCATTATGAATCATTTTAACATAATTGCCAGCAGAACCATGGCCCATAAAGTCGACACAAGGTTCATTATTCACCTTTGCAGAAACGGCTTCAAAAATTGGCTGAA
Organism: Flammeovirgaceae bacterium; assembly: GCA_013204595.1. Taxonomy (GTDB): domain Bacteria; phylum Bacteroidota; class Bacteroidia; order Cytophagales; family Cyclobacteriaceae; genus UBA4465. The sequence goes on along the minus strand of JABMNK010000043.1, from coordinate 23,335 downwards.
TTATTTTGTATGATGCTTCATTGCCACCTGGCATTATGCTAGGGCCAAATCTAGCACCTTTGGATCCTCCTGAAACCCCCGCTCCCATAAAATGAATTTCTTTTTCAGCAAGTTGATCAAACCTTCTATTCGTATCGGAAAAATGAGAATTTCCGCCATCTATAAGCAAATCACCTGGCTCCAAATGAGGTAGCAGTTCATAGATGACACTGTCAACCGGCCCTCCAGCAGGCACCAAAAGCATAATTTTCCTAGGTCGTGACAAATTTTGAATAAAAACCAATTTATCAGTAGTCCCATCAATCTTTTTCCCAGCCCCCTCTAATTTTAGATCTGATACTTTAACAGGATCTGTATCCAACCCAAAAGCCGAAAACTGATGATCTGCAACATTTAGTATGAAATTCCTACCCATTACACCCAAACCTACCAATCCGAAATCGTAAAGTGACACCATAAATTTTTTTGAAACCATGAAAATTACCATCAAATTTAATAAAACATTAATCGATGTTTACTAATTCAATAACTAATTACTTAGTTTGTGCCTAATATAAAGCACCATCTAAAAATGAGCAATCAGAAAAAAATAGATAACCAGGTACTAGTCATATTCGGTGCCTCTGGAGATTTGACTGCCAGGAAACTACTTCCAGAAATTTTCCATCTGTTCTGCAAAGGATATTTACCTGAAAAATATGCTATTTTGGGTGTTGGCAGGAGTCCGTTTTCAGACGAATCTTACAGACAAGAAGCTGTTTTAGAAAACCCTCATTTCTCAAGTGTTAAAGACATCGATAATAACCTGAAAAAATTTGCCGCCTTGGTTCATTACGTTTCGTTAGATACCGGTAAAGAAGCAGCCTATGCCGGTTTAAAAGAAAAATTAACAAATATTCTGCCAGACACCTTAGACCCTAATATCATATTTTACTTATCTACTCCTCCAAAATTATACATTATGATCGCCAATAGCCTTGCCGCACATGGCATGAATTTGGAAGACGGTGGATGGAAAAGAGTGATCGTAGAAAAACCATTTGGTTATGACTTGGCAACTGCACAACAACTCAACAAAGAGTTACTCAAAAAATTTAAAGAGGACCAAATCTATCGAATTGATCATTACTTAGGAAAGGAAACCGTTCAAAACCTAATGGTTACGAGATTTTCCAATAGCATTTTTGAACCTTTATGGAACAGGAATTATATTCATAGAATCGAAATTACAGCTGCCGAAAATGTTGGCGTTGGTAATCGAGGGGGGTACTATGAAGGGGCTGGTGCGATGCGTGATATGATTCAAAATCACTTGTTGCAATTATTGTCGTTGGTGGCCATGGAACCACCTAGCCACATGACCCCCAATGCGATACGCAATGAGAAAGATAAATTATTTCAGTCATTACGGCCAATGTCATTGGAAGACATAAGCAATAATGTTATTAGGGGACAATATACAAGTACAAAGATCAATGATGAGGTAATATTAGGTTACCGAGAAGAACAAGGAGTCAGTGCCACATCTAGAACTGAAACATTTGCCGCCCTCAAATTCTATGTAGACAACTGGCGATGGGCAGATGTCCCTTTTTATATCAGAACAGGAAAAAGACTACCTACACGTGTATCAGAGGTGGTTATTCATTTTAAGCCCAATCATTTACATCTCTTTAAGGATATGAGAATGATAAATGCACAAAACGTTTTGATCTTTAGAATTCAACCCAACGAGGGTATTTTATTGAAATTCGGCCTTAAGGTTCCCGGTACAGGCAACATGGTGAAAACCGTAAATATGGATTTTCAATATGATGATCTTACAGAAGACTATGTGCCAGATCCTTATGAGCGATTGATCCTAGACTGTATGCAAGGGGATGCGACTCTTTATGCAAGAGGTGATAGTGTTGAAAATTCATGGCAGTTTATTGATCCAATACTTAGAGCATGGGAAAATGATCCAGAAATCCCTATTTATGGCTATCCTGCCGGAACATGGGGCCCAGAGCACATGGATACGCTCATAGAAGGAACCAACATGGTTTGGCGCAATCCTAGTAAGAATCTTTCTCATGACGGAGAATACTGTGAACTATAAATATGAATAAGATCGTTTTTGAAAACCCTAACGCGCTCGCGAATTTTTTCGCTAATGAACTCGTGACTCTTTCAGCAAACAAGCAGAGAGTGAATATTGCATTGTCTGGAGGCGCTACACCAAAGTTGCTGTTTCATATTTTGGCTACAGACTATGCCCATATCGATTGGTCAAATATGCATTTTTTTTGGGGTGATGAGAGGTGCGTCTTACCTACCGATGACGAGAGCAACTATAAAATAGCCAATCAACTTTTTTTTAATCATTGTAATATTCCTCCTGAAAACATCCACCGTGTCTCCGGTGAGAAAAATCCGGATGAAGAAGCACTTCAATATGGTGATTTTTTAAACCGGGAACTACCGTTGATTGATGGGCTACCCTGTTTTGATTTAATCTATTTAGGCATGGGGGAAGATGGTCACACCGCATCAATTTTCCCACATCAACTTGAACTTCTAAGCGCTACGCAAACATGTGCTGTAGCCCAGCATCCAATCTCTGGTCAATATCGAATTACACTAACAGGACCCGTCATAAATAATGCTCGAAAGGTGATATTCTTGGTGACGGGCAAAGCTAAATATCCAATAATAAAATCTATTTTAATCGATGAAAAAGATTCGGGAAATTATCCAGCGGCACATATTAAACCCGCTCATGGGGAACTGAAATGGTACTTAGATCATGACGCCTTTCATGGTAGTTAAAGTTTTCATCGTCATGGGGGTGACCTGTTCAGGGAAAAGTTCGTTGGGCAGGGCATTAGCTGAGCGCGCGCACTACCCTTTTTTCGATGGCGATGATTATCATCCAGTCCCAAATATCGCCAAAATGTCCAAGGGGATTCCTTTAACTGATGACGATAGATTACCTTGGCTAAATACTATTAATCAATTGGTAATAAGTCATTTAGGTACTGGCGCTGTAATTGCATGTTCGGCGCTTAAAAGTTATTATCGTCAAATAATCTCATCTCCAAATGAACTTGAATTTATTTACTTAAAATCATCTAAGGAATTAATTGTAGAACGTATGGCGTTAAGGAAGGCGCATTTCATGTCTAGTAATCTCATTGATTCTCAATTCCATGAACTAGAAGAACCTAAAGCTGGTGCGCTGATCCTAGATGCCTCACAAAGTATTGCCACCTTACTGGACAAGATTAGTCATTATTATGCCATTACCTAGACGAACTTTGCAATCCTCAATCTACCGAGGCCAAACTAATCGCCTTGAACAACTTACCGTCTGAAATATTACATCCTTGTTCGATCATTCGAAACATTTCATCCTCTCTTACCTCCATATATGGCTTTTCGTCTATAAATATTTTAATGCCGCTGGGGGTTCGATCTAATATAGATTCAATAAAGTTAACATTACAAAAGTCAACACCTAGTTCTTTAGCTCTATTTCCCTCATAGCGTATCCCTGCGAGATAAATCTTCTCTTTAGTGCAGCTAAATGTGAGAATTTCGATTGAAGATTGATAAGTTAAATAAAGAGTTTTTCTTAAAATTCCTTCAAAAATTACCTCACTAAAAGCGTCTAAAATTTTATCCGCCTGTTTCGGGTTTTTTGTTTTTATTACCGTCCAATCTTTGGCAGAAACACCATTAACAACAAGAAAATCAATAAACTCTTTGTCTAATGGCTTAAGCTCTTCTAGAGATAATTTTCTATATCTCATAATAACATAGTCGATTCATAAAAGGTAAATTTCCAACATAAGTTCCAAAAAAAAAGGGAACCTAAGTTCCCTCTTTCAGATTTCAACCAGCCTTAAGCCGCTTGTTTTCTTTTTAAATTTTCTCGGAGCGCTACTTCCTTATGTTCTTTGATCTTGATGACCTCAAAGAAATTTAAAACTTTAATCATTTGATAGGTTGGATCTATTTCGTGCCAACGAATACCCCCAAAATTGGGACGGTTACCATATTTATGATGATTGTTGTGATAACTTTCTCCCATCATTAAAAAATCGAAAGGCAAAAAGTTTCTAGAAGTATCTTTTACATCATAGTTGCGATATCCGTATTTGTGCGCAAACCAATTAATGATCGCACCATGGATTGGAGAAAATAAGAATTGCAATGGTAAAAGTGCCCATAACCAAATCTCTGTAGCAAAAAAGTAGTAAAATACGACATAGGAAGCTCCCCAAATAACTCTTGAAGGCCATGATCGAGCAAAACGATCAAAAATTTCCCATCTTGGTACACCATCAGTGAATCTTTTTTCTGGAATTTCTTCTCCACTTGCAATAGCCGAATAGATGGTTTTGGTTTTCCACATCATTTTAAAAATAGATTCATCATATTTTGGGGAATGAGGATCGTCTTCAGTATCCGCAAAAGCATGATGCATACGATGCATCACGCCATATCCATAAGGACTTAGATAATTGGATCCTTGAAAAATCCAAGTAAGCACAAAAAACACTTTCTCTGTAATAGGTCCCATCGTGAAAGCTGAATGCGACGCATATCTATGTAAAAAAAATGTTTGGAAAAACAGTGACAAGTACCAATGTGCCACGAAGAATATTAATATCACTTCCATGAAAGTTATTTATGTTAAACAATGTTGAAATCTTATATCCTAAGACCAACTCATTCATGGTTTGTGACAAGAAACGATGAAATTATTTTCTTAACGGAAGTTTCTTGGAAATATCTCTTTTAAAATCTTCAATAATATCGTTGAAATTACCGAAATCACAAGCTTTTTTAAACGAATCAGGTAAAATAGGTTTCGAAAATTCTTTTTTCAAACGTATTTTATCTTTCTCTAATTTATTTTTTGCTCTGAAAAATAATTGTCTGCAATGATCTTTCTTCTTATCGAAGATTTCTTGAAGTTCATCATATTCCAAATTGAATACTTCTCTCATTATATAAATTGACTTTTCAAGTGGTTCAAGTTTCTTGTGCAAGATCTGCCATGCTTCCCCTAACTGGGCATCTAAGTCGAAGTTGAAAAACGTCTTGATTTGGCTTAGATCTGCCAAATCATAATGTTGATCAGTGCTTGATGTTTTGTGAGATACTTTATTTTTGAAAGACGTCAGAAAACTCAAACTATTATTACTCACTGATCTAATCAAATATGCTTTGGTATTTTGAATTTTTTCATGATCGATAGTAAGCCATTTCTCAAAGGTATCTTGAACAATATCTTCGGCATCTTCAAGCCTACCAACAATTTTGAAGGCAATGCTACATAGCAAGGGATGATAAATAGAGATCGCTTCTGACTGATTCATTTTGTGTTACAAAGAAAAGGAATTTTACGCAAAAAGGATGTAAAATCAACAGTAGAATCGAATTATACTTACATAAAATTAACCTTGAAGAGATAAATTGAGTTTTTTATAAAGAGCCTTCTTAGAGATCATTACAATTCCACCGGGAGCAAGTGGTTCAAGCGCTAAATCTTCAATAGCCACCCTCACGAGTCTTAACGTGGGATGCCCCACTTTCGCTGTCATTTTCCGTACCTGTCGGTTTTTTCCTTCCGTCAATATAAGCTCAATCCAAGTCGTGATAGGGTGCTTGATTCTATTGACCGCTGGAACACGCTCAGGTAGTTGATACCCTTCTAAAACACGTACTTGAGCCGATCGAGTCAAATATGAGCCACCATCTAAGGCTATACTTATCCCCTTTGACAATGAGATTATAGATTCCGTTGTGGGGACTCCTTCTACTTCCACGTGATAGGTTCTAGCATGCTCATTTTCTGGATTGAGGAGCTGATGGTTCAATGCTTTATCATTGGCCAAAATCAACAAGCCTTCTGAATCTAAATCTAATCTTCCTACTGCGTAAATGCCTTTTGGAATCCTAAATATTGTCCCTAATCCGTTATTAGTACCTTCATCTTGATATTGACTAAGTACTTTATAGGGTTTATTTATAATGAAATATCTTAAATTGTCAGCCAAATCCTTGTCTATGTTTTCTGAAGATGTTTTGCAATACTACCATCAATTAGATGGGCCTACAAATTTACCACTTGATGTTGGCATATTGAATCCATACCTTGATCAAACTGCCTTTATTCTTTGTCAAGAGTTTTATCATAAATATTATAACGATAACTTCTCAAGAAGCCTACTTTTTGGAATCAATCCTGGAAGATTTGGTGCTGGCTTGACTGGTATTCCCTTTACCGATCCCAAAACACTGACTGACTATTGCGGAATAAAAAACGACCTACCTGCACGCGGCGAACTTTCCTCAACCTTTATTTATGAGATGATTAATGCCTTTGGTGGCGTTGAATTATTCTATCAGCAATACTTTATAAGTGCCATTTCTCCGCTCGGCTATGTTCGTAACGGAGTCAATCTCAATTATTATGACTTTCCAAACTATCGCACAATCTTCGAGCCATATGTCGTTCAAGAAATAAGAAGTCAACTCCAATTCAATATCGATCCATCCATTGGTTATTGTATAGGTAAGGGAACAAATTTTGATTTTTTCAAATACCTAAACGATAAGTATCAATTTTTCAAAAATATAAAAGCCTTACCTCATCCTAGGTGGGTAATGCAATATAAACTCAAAAAAAAACAAGTTTATATAGATCAATACCTTAATACGTTGAAATAACCTACCAAAGTGTTATGCTCGCTCCATCATATAATCTTTCAAAAATAGTTTTCTCCTGATCCAACATTTCTGTGCTCATATGGGTCAAATAAATCTTTTTAGTATTTAAATCTTCTTTGTGCTCGTTTAAAGTCTTTAAGTAAAGATGTCCCAGTGTATCTTTTTCGAAGCGGTTACATTCACAAATAAACAATTCGGTATCCGCAGATAAATCTATCAAATTAGCTGTCCATTCAGTATCTCCAGAAAAAGCAAGCGACCTTCCCTCCCAACGCAATTTAATGCCGTGAGGATTTGAATGAGGCGAATGCAGTACTGGATATGCCCTAAAAGACAGGTCTCTAGTTTGCTGCCAGTTCAAATTATATTTTACAAAACGGACCTTGTCCAACAGCGATGCTGTGCCAGGATAGAGTGCTTCTTGTAACATAATCACTTTTTGTTCAATTCCTTCTGGACATAGATGGTAAATGGTATTTTCACTTGAAGCTCATAAAGGCATGAAATAACCATGAAAGGAATACTACCAAAATGATCTCCATGAAAATGCGAAATAAAAATAGCCTCTATTTGCGAAATTGATGTGCCCATTTGTTTTAATCTCACTAAGCTTGAACTACCACCGTCTATTAAAAAACTACAGTCTTCATCTTTCACTAAAAATGAAGTCGTGTGGCGTCCCCCAATTCCAAATGCATCTCCACATCCCAGTACTTTTAAAATTTTCATTTTTTATTTATTAGATTTAACTACAAAAAAATACACCTATGATTGATATTACCTTCTTTGGGCACAATTCGTTTTTAATAAAATCCGATGTTTCCATTTTCATCGATCCTTTTATTACCCCAAACCCAAAGGCTAAAGAGATCAATATCAATGAAATAATAGCGGATTTTATCTTAATTACCCATGGTCATATGGATCATATTGCTGATGTAGATAAAATTCTCCAGCACAATGACGCCAAAATTATTGCAATTGTTGAAGTCGCCGGATGGCTCGCTGCCCAAGGTCATACCCGTCTACATGGATTGAATTTTGGTGGCACCTATCACTTTTCAAATAGGACTTCCGCCAAATTCGTTCAAGCCGTACATTCTAGTAGTATGCCTGATGGCACCTATGGAGGTCAACCTGGGTCCTATATTTTTAAAACGCAAGGTAAAACGATCTTTATTGCGGGAGATACGGCCTTACATAGTGATTTAAAACTTTTTGGAGCGTTGAATTCCATCGATTTGGCAATCCTACCCATTGGTGGGAACTATACAATGGATGTCGAAGACGCTGTTCATGCCGCCAAATTTTTGGGCTGTGAAAAAGTAATAGGTTGTCATTACAACACCTTTCCAGAAATAACTATCGATCATCAAAGTGCAATTGAATTATTTAATTCCCATAAACTTGATTTAATGCTCCTTACTATTGGAGAAAAAATATCTATTTAAATTTATTAGCCCTTTTAACACATTATAGCATGAAAAAAACAATCGCATTATTTTTCGCACTGTATTCGCTCTCAATATTTGCTCAAGAAGCGCCCTCAACTAAAATGCAAGAAGCCGAAGTCGTCACTACCTCACAAACGGTCCGTATAGATGGCACGACTATAAACTTAACTGCAAGAGCAGGCACTTATAAACTTAGAGATGAGAACAATGAACCTATCGCTTTATTCGGTTTCACCAGCTATACAAAAACCCAGGCAAATAGCACTAGACCTATCGTTTTTGCGTTTAATGGTGGTCCGGGATCTTCTTCCTTTTGGTTACATATGGGAGTTTTAGGGCCAAAAAGAATTGCGGTCAATGATCCAGCATATACCAAAGCAGCACCCTATCAATTAGTCAATAACGATTACTCGATTTTGGATGTTGCCGATTTGGTAATGCTCGATCCGATTGGTACAGGTTTGAGTGTGCCTATTGGAAAAGCAACCTTTAAGGATTTTTGGGGAGTTGATCAAGATATCAGAAGCATCAGTTTGTTCATTACCCAATATTTGATCGAAAATGACCGTATGAATTCGCCGAAATTTTTGCTTGGGGAAAGTTACGGTACTTTCAGGAATGCCGGTGTAATGGATCATTTACTAGATCAAGGAATTGCAATGAATGGGGTGATTATGGTGTCTGCCGTTTTTGATCTTAGAACGCTTATCTTCCCACCAGATGATGACTTGCCTTACATTGTTCACTTTCCAACCTATGCGACCAGCGCTTGGTATCACGATCAAATTCCTAATAAGCAACAAAACTTAGCATCATTTGTAGATGAGATCAGGAAATTTACCGAAGAAGAGTATGCGCCTGCCCTATTCAAAGGAGGTCGCCTCGCGCAGGATCAGAAAGAAAAGATTGCCACAAAATTGGCGAATTATACGGGCACTGATCAAGAATTCTGGTTACGGGCAAATTTAAGGGTCAATAACTCAGAGTTTTTTGCCGAGGCATTGCGCGAAAAGGGCCTTGTCATTGGGCGTCTAGATGCTCGATATACTGGGATTAATCAGGATCTACTTGCACAAAATGGCAGTCATGATCCACAAAGTGCTGCAATCTCTCCCGCCTATACAGCAGGGTTTCTTGATTATTTTCACAACACTTTGGGCGTACGTAAAGACCTACTTTATACCCTTACCGCAGGTCGAAGAGAGGGTTTTTCGTGGGATTGGAGCCATCAAGGAAACCAACGCTGGAATACTCAGGCCGCCATTAATACAGCACCTGACATGGCTAGAGCCCTTTCACGTGACCCACATTTAAAGGTTTTAATTTTAAATGGTTACTACGATATCGCTACTGTTTTTTACGGAGTAGAATATACCATAGATCACATGGGATTAACTCCTGAAACAAGAAAAAATATCCAAATGGAGTATTATGAGGCAGGTCATATGATGTACACGCACATGCCCAGTCTTATTAAATTCAAAACAGATGTAGGAAGTTTTATCTTGAATCAATCCAAATAATTTGAGATAAAAATCCAACTAACTACCAACTAGCACTTCCCTCAAAGCAGCGATTACTTTAGGGGAATTTCCGATAAAAATGGCCTCTCCTACGATGAATACAGGTCGTTTCAAGAAAGTATACTCTTGTTCAATTAACATCCTGAAATCGGTTTCCTGCCATTCCTTCTTTGGTAACGTTTTGAACTTAAGTGCTCGTTTTGAAAAGAGTGCCTCATAACTGCCACATAAATTTTTCATTTGATCAATCACTTCAAAAGTCAAGGAATTATTTTTAATATCTACTTGATCAAAATCTTTAATAAGCGGTCCCAAGTTGTTGATGATTCGAGTGCAAGTACTGCAAGTACTTAGATAATATATTTTATACATTGAACGATTGTAATTTATTAAACCTAACAAGGTTAAACATGAAAAGTACATTATCACAAAAAAAACCGATGTCGGTTTTTTTTATTCGTTAATTTAATCTAGAGATCTTATTATAAATCAAGGATTTCGATTAATTTGAATTTTACTAAACTCAATAACCTTTATATTCAATATGGAAATTGCCATACACAATTGGATGCGTGCAGAAGGCATCGAAAAAACGGTCGAAAGAATTGCTAGACTCGGCTATGATAAGATTGAAATTCAAGGAACTCCTGACTTTTATGAACCTCATAAAGTACTCGAGTTACTAAAAAAAAATCAACTTACCTGCTGGGGTTCCGTTACATTGATGCTTGAGGATCGTAATTTATTGGCCAAAGACATTACCCAGCGAAAAAAGTCTATTCAATATGTGAAAGACGTTGTTCAAATGGTCTCTGATCTTGAAGGTAATATGGTATCAGTAGTGCCCGCCACTGTCGGCAAGATTATTCCTGATGGCAAAGCTGAAGAAGAATGGGAATGGGCCGTTTCTTCACTGCAAGAAATCTATACTTTTTCAGAGAATCTTGGTATTCAACTAGGAATTGAACCGATCAATAGATTTGAAACTTATTTCATCAATCGCGCCGATCAAGCGTTAGCGCTAGCAGCAGCCGTGGGGCCGAATTGCGGGGTTTGCCTAGATACTTTTCATATGAACCTAGAAGAGGACAATCTATTTGAAGCCATTAAAAGAGCCAAAAATAGATTGGTGGGCTTTCATGTGGCAGACAATAACCGGATGGCACCAGGAATGGGTACCTTGGATTGGGACAAAATCATTTCCACACTCAAAGAAATCAACTATAATCAGGTACTTTCAGTTGAATTCTGTTCTCCGTTAGATAGGACACCCGCCAATCCTTATCCTGGTTCCATAGATGAGCATCCCGTTAATTTAAGTCCTGAACAAAAGAAATTCCTGGAAGACCATGGTAGTTCGGCCGTAACAGAAGATTTTTATACCTTATTAACCGAAAAATCCATCACACATTTAAGATCACTTATTTAATGAAAATCGCCAATATAGAAGCTTTTTGGCTTCGGACGCCTATTCCCAAAGAAAAACAGCACACCTCTGATTACGGCTTGTTGACGAGCTTTGATATGACTCTTATTGTCGTAACTACTGATACGGGGTTACAAGGATTTGGGGAATCCAAAGCAGCGGTGGGTTCATCTGGATCATGTGCCGCCATTGTAAGTTGTATTGAAAATGACATCAAACCACAATTAATCGGCAAAAATGCAGGCCAAATCACGCAAATTTGGGAGGCAATTTACAATGGTACTCGCAATCATTATGCCATGACCAAGGGTAGAAAATTCCCAATACTTGGTAGACGAGGTTTGACCATATCAGCACTTTCCGGGGTAGACATCGCATTATGGGATCTAAAGGCCAAATCATTAGGTGTACCTATCACAGAGCTCCTTGGTGGAGTCTGTCGAGATGAAATGCCGGCTTATGCCAGTGGCGGCTGGGCAGATGTCGATCAAATCGGTGCCCAACTACTTAGTTATACGGCCAAAGGATTTGGAGGGGTAAAAATGCGGGTTGGTGCCATGGATCATTCTGTGGCACATAGTGTGGCGCGAGTCGCCGCTGCAAGAAAAGCCTTGGGAAGTGATATCAAAATCATGATAGATGCACATGGTACCTTCAGTGTCCCTGAAGCTAAGAAATTTTGCCAAGCCACTGAACAATATGACCTCTATTGGTTTGAAGAACCTATTAATCCTGATAATAAAAAAGGAACAGCTGAAATTAGAGCTTTCACCTCCATTCCCATTGCTGCTGGCGAGAGTGAATATACAGCATTTGATTTGCGTGATTTAATCGAAATAAATGCCCTCGATGTATTGCAACCAGATGCAGCAATCATAGGTGGCATTTCTGAAACTATGCGCGTAGCGCATATGGCCAGCATTCATCAGCTGGAATTGGCGCCACATTGTTGGGGTTCCGCCTTTTCATTTATGGCAGGTGTTTCTGTGGCTTTCGCAGCGCCTTCGGCGACGATCATTGAATTTTCTAGTGGTGGAAATCCCATGATGTACGAGTTGATCAATGAGAATATCGAAGCACTCAATGGAATGATTCAAGCACCTAAAGGCATTGGCTTAGGCGTCACTCCCAATTGGGATTTTGTTAAAGAATTTAAGCAATAATTAGCTATGGCAAAGGCATTAAAAATAAATCATGTCGCATTGGTTGTAAAGAATCTTGAGGAAGCCTGTGCATTTTATGAAAAAGAATTAGGCCTTGAACCCTTACCTGCATTTTTATTTGATTATCCGACTGCCTTCTTCAAATTCAATGAGCATCAACAGTTACACCTGACAGAATGGGATGATGTTCACTCTTTTAGAGGTCATATTTGTGTCCAAGTCGATGACATCAATGCGCTATTTTATAGAATGAAAGCTCTTGGTATTATTGATATTCGACCATGGGGTAAAGTGCGTCGACTTCCAGATGGCGCCATCCAGATGTTTGTTAGAGATCCCTCGGGAAATTTGGTCGAATTTTCATGTGATCCCTTAAGTGATATAGATCCGAAAATATTTGAAGATGAGTTGTATCAAGAAGGAATTTATGTTTCTGGCAGAAATGACTTCAGGGGATATAAATCTAAGAATGCCACGCTTTACCATGAAAAAAACGATCAATGAAGTTCAATGTGCTCCTCCTAGAAACAGTCCATGAAACAGCCATGCGGGCCTTATTAGGTAACGAAAATGTTAATTTATATACTAGCTTCGATCAAATCCCGAAAAGTCAGCACCTTCCTTTATCCAATATGCATGTCATCATTACCCGTGGTAAAGGTCAAGTCAAAAAAGACCTGATTGAACAATGCCCTCATCTAAAGATCATCGGACGATGTGGCGTTGGCTTAGACAATATTGACGTGGACATGGCCACTAAATATAAAATAAAAGTGGTCAATGCACCCAATTCAAACGCGGACACCATTGCCGAACATACCTTGTCTTTGATCCTGATGTTGCAACGCAATATGTACCAGGCGATCACAGAAACAAAAACCAACAACTGGAATTGGCGCAACGAGTATCAAGGAGATGAGATCAAAGGCAAAAAGTTGGGAATTGTCGGACTAGGCAATATTGGCACTAAAGTAGCCCGTTTGGCCCTAGCCTTTGGTTTGGAAGTGTCGTATTGGGATCATAAACAAAATTATCAAGATTTTAATTTTATAGCCTTAAATACGCTCCTCAAAGAATCCAATATTATCAGCATTCATTTACCGCTCACGAAAGAAACAACTGACCTATTTAATGAAGAAAAATTTAAGCTATTAAGGCCTGGAGCACTCTTGATAAATACAGCACGAGGACAGATCGTAAATGAAAATGCCCTTATAAATGCTCTAGACCATGATCAATTAAGGGGCTATGCCGCTGATGTGTTGGCTATTGAGCCTCCATACAACACAAACTTAACTTCACATCCAAAAACGCTCATTACTGCTCATCTTGGTAGTTTAACGGCTACTACTTATGAGAAGATTTGTTTCGAAACAATTAAAAACATTACTGCCCTACTGAACGGCGAAGCAACTACTGCAGGGTGTGTATTTAATTTAAAAAATATTGCCTCAAACGTAAGCAACCAAAAAACATAAAAAATAGGCATAAAAAAAACCGAATCGAAATGATCGATCCGGCTTTTATCTTCATACAATTGGTTTGTATATTTCTCTTAAGACAGCATCAAATTCAAAATGGTTGGAAGGACTCCCTTAAATAGTTGAATTATTTTTGAATCAATTTGAAACAGGAATACCCTCATTGCCTTTTTTGGGTGCCCAATTCTCATGCATTACCTTCCATGCGTTGTTTGTATTGATCCATACACTTGATGCACGCGTTCCGTAGGCTATCTCTGGACCATTATTTACCACATAAAGCCCTCTTGCGTAAAAGGTCAAAAGTGCAGTACGCATATCCGGAGAAAAATGAACCTCAAAATCATACAGTTCCATTGCTTTCCATTTCACTTCACTCAACGCATTCAACGATTTATTTTCAAAAACATAGAATGGATCCAAATTTGAATCACCGAATATTACCGGAACATCCCATTGCATATACTCACTTGCCTTTGCCTCATTTCCAGCAATAATAGCCTCATGAAATTTGATTTGATCATCAATTAATTGACTAACTATTTTATCTTTATTTACGTAGCGCCGATATTTATTTGCTTTATCCATATAAGGTGATGCTATCGCAGCGTAGTCAATTGCTTTTAATTGCGCGGCCAACGCTTTATCATAATTACCTCTGAGAAATTCATGTTCTCCAATTGAATCAAAAATATTGGGGCCATCATGCAAATTGATTGATTTCTGCGCATTTTCCATTGCTTTTGAATAATTGACCTCTCCAAAATCCCCTGCCATATGGGCATAAGAAATGTCATTAAAAGCCATGGCACCATAATTAGTGTACAAATTGGTGAAATCAATATTTGAATCGATATTTCCGCCCACAGTCAAATAATTAAACATAGGACTCAAGGGGTAAGTCTCAAGAGACTTTTTAATAGCACTATCCAAATTCGCTTTGTTTGCCTTCAATATATCATACCAAGCCTGCTCTTCCCCACTTAGGTCATCATAAACTATCGTGGATAGTTTTTCTTGTTTTGAGCCCCAAGTGAGATTAGGACTACTAATGGCGGCGATCAACAACTGGGAACATCCACAATTTTCATCTACCATCAAAGCCGCTTTGGCTTGACCTAATGCAATTAATGGTTCCAAATTAAATGCAGATTCAATCGCCTCATCCATGATAATTGATGCCTTTTTGGAACAAGACATTTTTGAGATCCATTGACCATTAGATGTGTAAGTAGTCAACAACAAACCTAGAAATAAAATCCGTTTCATTATCTGAATGTTTAAGTCGCTTTCTTGATTACCACAATTAGCGTTATCAAAACGAACTTAAATGTAATAATTTAATCCTAAGTATTAATGGTTTAAATAAAGATGTTTTGAATAGAATTTACTTTATATTAATTTATATAAATAATTGATTAATAGGTATTTATGAAAAATAATATTATAAACCAAATATTATTTGGTTATTAAAAAAAAACAGTTAACTATTTGTTTATCAGTATTTTAATTAAAAAAACTAGATATTTATCAAAACTTCAATAGATAGCGCTATCCATTGATTTGTGGTTATCGTCGTCATTTCATAAAGATGGAGCCACATAACCTTCTTCCACTCTATAAGAAATAAATTGATAAATAAACATAGCATTGGAAAATCAAATGAACAAGTCTTTTAAATGATCGACATCATTGCGCATGTCAATAATAAATTTATCGGACCGGTAAGACAATTGATATCGACCCAGATTGGTATGATCAAACTCATCCATCGTGTTCAGAGCGTGCCCTAGTAACCAAGCAAGTAAAATTCTCATTGCTCTTCCATGCATGCAAATCAGAATCTCCGATTCCGCGTGATTTGCCATGATATGGGTCATTGCTACACGTTGACGTTGCATTACTTCATTCGGAGATTCGCCCCTCAAAAGGCGCTCATCTAAATTTCCGTTCTTCCATTGGTCTAACACTGAATAATAAGCAACCGCAGTCTCTTTGTTGAATTTCTTACCTTCTTGATCTCCCCAACTAATTTCATTTAACCCTGATAATATCTCATAGGGAATTCCTTCCGCAAGAAATTGAGCTACTGACTCTTTCGTCCTTCGCAATGCGGACAAATATATTTTGTCAATAGGCCTATTTTTAAAAGCCTTAAAAAAAGCATCCGACTGCTGTCGCCCCTTTTCATTTATTGACGTATCAACCCCTTGCCCCTGGATCAAGCCATTTTTATTATAATCTGTTTCGCCATGGCGAATGATGTGAATTGTTTTGAACTTCAATGGTTAACCTTTAGTGTCTAAAGGGCTAAAATAGCACGTTTAATTGATCCCAAAAACCTATGATACCCAAAAATCGATCAATAAATAAATTGGGCAATCAAATACCCTCCTCTTTGGCAAGAATAATCCTACAATTATCGGCGCCTTTTCTTCAAGATAAGCTTGTCGTTTGTATCTTTGAAATAAAACACGAATGTTTCCATCTAAATACACCCTCGATCAACTAAATATCGGCAGTAAAGGGACGATAGTTGAACATCTGGGTATCGAATTCATAGAAATAGGTGAAAATTATCTCCGAGCCAAAATGCCGGTAGATCATCGAACAACCCAACCAATGGGCTTACTACATGGTGGCGCTTCAGTTGTTCTTGCTGAGACATTAGGTAGCTTAGCAGCATCCTTAATCGTAGATCAAACGGTATCATATCCCGTGGGACTTGAAATAAACGCAAATCACATCAAGTCCGTTAAATCTGGATTTGTTTATGGAACGACCTCACCTATTCATATTGGCAAGCAAACACAAATATGGCAAACAACCATTCGTAATGAAGCAGATGAATTGGTTTGCTCAAGCAAATTAACAGTTGCAATTATCCCCAAAAGGTAGGCATGAATCAAGTAATACCCTATTCAAAAAAACGAACTTTCGAAAACCCATCTGACTTATGGAAAGGATATATGAACAGTGCCTATTCGGTTGCTATTTGGAGATATCCCAATAGTGAGACTGTTTATGGGATCCTTGACTTACGACCTGATATCGAGAAAAATGCAGATTTAGAAAAGGCTGGGGCAGGTTTTTATATAAATCCATTTTTAAATCATCACCCAAGTAACCCTCAGCTTATAAAGGGAGACTTGTTCATAAAATGGCGCCCAGGTAAAAGCCCTGAAACTTATTATAATCCTGTTCTTAGTGATCAAGAAATAATAGATTTTCATGAAGCCTATCAAGTTTATAAAGAGATAAGACCCAAGGAATCACAACATCCCCAATGGAACTACCTTACCAAGGTAGCGCTAGCCGTAGAGAACATTAAGCAAGGAACCTTTGATAAAGTAGTTCTCTCGAGATTTGATGAGCAAACCTTGCCTGATGACTTCGATTTAATGACTTCATTTGAAAATGCCTGCATCGCTTATCCCAATGCCTTTGTCTATGTATTATCCACAGACAAACATGGCTGTTGGTTTGGTGCTACTCCAGAAACGTTACTTGAAATTGACCGCCATCTATTTAAGACAGTTTCATTGGCAGGTACTCAAAAGTTAGCTCAAAATATGCGACTTGATGACGTAGCTTGGACCGAAAAAGATATTGAAGAGCAAGCAATGGTAAGTAGATATATCATCGATTGCTTTAAAAAAATAAGACTTCGAGAATTTGTAGAGATTGGACCTAAAACAATTAAAGCGGGCAATTTGGCACACCTTAAGACCGAATATAACGTAGACATGTCCACTGTTAATCTAGCCGAACTGGGAAGTATTATGATAGATTTACTACATCCTACCTCTGCCGTTTGCGGTATGCCATTACCCTCAGCGCTTGAATTCATAAAATTCAATGAAAATTACGATAGAGAACTGTACGCAGGTTTTCTTGGTCCTATCAACATTGACCAGTATACGCATTTGTTTGTCAATTTAAGATGTATGAAATTAACTGGGAATTCAGGTCGGTTTTATGCTGGGGCTGGAATTACCCGCAATTCAAATCCTCAAAAAGAATTTGAAGAAACTCAACTAAAGATGGAAACATTAAAATCTATAATTTTCAAATGATGAATCAGCTTATATTCGATACATCACAGATTTGTTATGCATTAGGGATTAGAGACGCGGTATTTTCTCCTGGATCTAGGAATGCGCCCTTAAGTATTAGTTTTTCCAAAAATTCAAAAATAAATACCCGTGTGATTGTTGATGAGCGATCTGCCGGATTTATTGCCTTGGGTATTGCGCAGCAAACTCAACGTCCAGTTGTCTTGTGTTGTACCTCTGGATCTGCCTTACTGAACTATGCTCCGGCCGTTGCCGAAGCGTTTTATAGTCGCACGCCCTTAATTATTCTATCCACTGATCGGCCCTCGGAATGGATCGATCATTGGGATGGGCAAACCATACGGCAACAAAATGTATTTCAACCTTTTATTAAGGATTTTTTTCAGCTTCCAGAATCATTAGAGCATCCAGATGCGAGGTGGTCGTATGAAATTAAATTTTCGCAAGCAATCAATAAAGCCAACTCAGCCCAAATACCAGTTCATTTAAATATCCCCTTCAGAGAGCCCTATTACCCCGAAAAGGATCAAATAATGACTTATTCTGATGCCTTTAAAATCATCCGACAGTATCCCTCCATCAAGAAAGCAAATTGCGATGACCTTGTCCTAGACTGGAATAAGTATAATAAGAAAATTATTGTGATCGGTCAGAGTCAACTTTCATCAGAAGCTAAAGACTTATTAAATCAACTGACTGAACAAAAAATTCCTATTGTAGCTGACGTGATCTCAAATGCAAATCAATTACCGTCTCTGATACGGCATCATGATCTTTTTTTAAGTAATGAATCGCTTCAAAAGTATTTAGCCCCAGACCTAATAGTATCCTTTGGGATGTCGCTCATTTCAAAAAACCTGAAACTATTTCTAAGAAAAAATAACGCAAAGCATTGGCAAATAGATGCGTTTCCTGAATCTCAAGATCCCTTTCAAAAATTAACAGGAATCATTGAATCCGAGCCCGAGCCCGTACTTCGATGCATTTCTCATATGAACGCTCAAACAGAAACTTTTTATCAAGCATGGCTAGAAGCAGATAAACAAACTAGCCAGTTGCTGACTACATTTGATATGGGCTTTGGGGAATTTAAAGCAGTTACACGAATCATAGAGTGCTTACCCGAAGAAATACAAGTACATTTAAGCAATAGCATGCCTGTTCGATATGTCAATTTCCTGGGTATTAAAAAAGACGCTGTCAGGATATATGCCAACAGGGGTACTAGCGGAATTGATGGTAGTAATGGTACTGCGGTTGGGCATACGATGGCTTCAAACAGTTTATCTTTATTACTTACGGGTGATTTGAGCTTTCTGTATGATCGCAATTCATTCTTTCATTCGTATGATTTGTCTAAACTCAGAATCATCGTCTTTAATAATTTCGGAGGAGGTATTTTTGACTTAATCTCAGGACCTGAATGGATGGACCCTGATGTCAAAAGCAAATACCTAACTACTCCTCACGAAAGAGATTTAAAACTTATTACGCAAGAAATTGGTTTTTATTACACTAAAATCACCCTTTTTGAAGAACTTGACACTGCGCTTCGCACTTTTTTCGATCCTTCAAATAAGGGACGATTACTTGAAATTCAATCGACGTGTAGTCAGAATAATCAAATTTTTAAAGCCTTAAAAAATAAAATCAATGAACACAAATACTTTTAACTGGACCTCTATCAAATCCTATTCTGATATCAAATTTGATTTTTTTGAAGGTATTGCGAAAATCACTATCAATAGACCTGAAGTTTATAACGCTTTTCGACCAGAAACAAATATTGAAATGATGGATGCCATGGACATCGCTCGTGAGCGCAGTGATGTTGGTGTCATCGTTTTCACTGGCATTGGAGATAAAGCATTTTGCTCTGGGGGCGATCAGAACGTCAAAGGCGTAGGAGGCTATATAAGCGAAGATGGTGTTCCCCGACTCAATGTACTTGATTTACACAAAAAAATACGTGAGATACCTAAACCCGTCATTGCCATGGTCAATGGCTATGCGATTGGCGGTGGGCATGTTCTTCATGTCGTTTGTGACCTCACGATCGCCTCTGAAAATGCGAAATTCGGACAAACAGGACCAAAAGTAGGTAGCTTCGATGGGGGTTTTGGATCCTCCTATCTTGCCAGACATGTGGGCCAAAAGAAAGCTCGCGAAATTTGGTTTTTATGTGAACAATATACAGCAGAAGAAGCAGAAAAAATGGGTATGGTCAATAAAGTCGTACCCTTAGCCGAATTAGAATCCACGACTGTTGAGTGGTGCAGGACCATCATGAAGAGAAGTCCTATGGCCATCCGTATGATCAAGCGAGCATTAAATGCAGAATTGGATGGACAAAGAGGGTTGATGGAATTTGCCGGTGATGCCACACTCATGTACTATCTTATGGAGGAGGCGCAAGAAGGTAAAAATGCTTTTTTAGAAAAACGAGATCCAAATTTTAATCAGTTCACGAAGTTTCCTTAATACAATCAACGACATGATCCTTTTAATGTGATGATTTTCTCTTCTATTTGGTAGGTTAACCCAAGGTCTTTGGCAATAGCAGCAATTATTTTTTCAGTTCGCTTTTTAACATAATGCTGACTAACGCGACAATCTTTTTGGCTAGGATCACTAAAAACTATTTCATAGCCATAAACTTTTCTCAACACATAGGCCACTTCAGAAAGCCTTGTATGATTAAAAACAAGATCCAAGTTGACCCAAGCCATATAAAAAGGATTATCATTTGTTAATTGAACAATACCTTTTGCTTTAATTATTCCCTTTTGACCAGCCATGATTTTAATTAATGTCCGTTTATTTGGATAATTTTTTGGATGATAAGAAAGCGTAACTTCTCCAGAGGCTACGACCACTTCAGTCGTCAAATCATCTTTAGCCTCTACGGTAAACATGGCCTTGCTAGCTGCGATTTTTGCGCTATTTGTGTATAATATAATAGGTTCCTCTTCCAATTCATTGGATTCAAAATAAGTAATTCCACTGATTGAAAATTCGGATTTTTCCTTCCCATATGGTTTGATCGTTGTATCTAGATATAATTTAGCCGTGGTCCTTCTGGTTAAATCCAACGTTGTATATAAACCGGTATCTATTTCCAAATTCAATAAAAACTGTCCAACAAATAGACCACTAATAATCAAAATAGCTACAAAGATTCTCCTGGTGATTTTTCGATTGAAATTCATGAATCTACTTGTTTTAATTATGGTAGGCATTATTGATAAGCTCGTTGGTTTATATTTTGCAATGGTTAGTAAAATTCCTTCATAAGATTGACAACAGGTCACTAATCAAGTAAAATATAAAATTCTAAATGAAATAACCGAACGGAATATTGCCAAATGTAAACGTATATTTGAATCTAGTTATCAATGGTTAGCAGAATTAATCATTAATCGAATCGCGCACTGTGCTGCTACATTTTAAAAGATCCGATATCCAATTAAAATTGACGGATTTAGATGATTTTGTCAATCACATAAAGTTCACTCAACAATTGAACTCAGAGGAGCAATACGTAGTGAATTTCGTGCTTCAGTTGAAAAATGGTTCAACCCATTTTTCCTTTAAAACATCAGGATCTACCGGAATTCCAAAAGAAATAACCTTAAGTCGAGATCAATTATTTACCAGCGCTGCCAACACGCTTAACTTTTTGGCCATCACCTCACCTATACATGTTTTATTGGCTATAAACCCGACTTTTATAGGAGGCACCATGCAAATAGTGAGGACCTATTTATTAGATGGGAATTTAGATATCGTCCCTGCCCAAGCGGTGGCAGACCTCCACAATGCCCACTACGATTTAACTTCTCTTGTGCCCATACAAATCGCCAAAATTTACGAAAAAGCACCTCATTTACTAGATCAACTTGGGCACATATTGGTTGGTGGCGCATTAATAGATCCAACATTAGAACAGATGCTCTTAGCTGACCGTAGGATAAATCCGTCAATTTTTGCCACTTATGGGATGACAGAAACGGCATCCCATATTGCGCTTCGCAAGCTAGGACAACCATATTTTGATACTATAGGAGACACTGAAATAGGCTTCAACGAGGCTTATTGTATGAAAATAAAAAGTAAAGTAACCCAAGAAGCTTGGTTGCAAACCTCAGATATTGTGGAAATCATAGCCCCAACGCAATTCATATGGCTTGGACGCCATGATTTTGTCATCAATACCGGAGGCATAAAGATTCCTCCTGAAAAAATCGAGGCACTACTCAAAACCCAAGTCAGTCAAAACCTGATGCTGACCTCACTTCCAGATGAACTATTAGGCCAACGGGTTGTCTTGCTCGTTGAGGGCAACTCAATACCTAAGATCGATTTCAGCAGCTTATCATCTTATGAGCGCCCAAAAGCTATTTACCATTTGATTGATTTTTCTTACACGCCAAGTGGGAAACTAGATCGGCGTAAAACGCAGCAACGATTTATAGAAAGTCAATGAGACATCCTTTTAAATTATGGAAGTAAAGTAACCTACTGATTTTTCAAAGAAGATAACCTTGATCTACTCTTAGCTATATAAGTCAGCCCTTTATTTTAATAAATAGATTACTAATGTAGAGAAATATACATTAGGTGCACACAGATAAGAAGTTCTTCGACTCATGTATAGCGTGAATCGCTATTGAGCCTATACCAGATCATTTTGGGATGTTAAGTTGATCTACGAAGGTTACTGGAAACAAATGCAACTGTTATCCCAACCAAAGCGCCGAAGAGATGAGATTCCCAACTGACGGCCTGATTGATGTCGAAGGCACTATAGAGCAATCCTCCATAACTGAATAAAATAATCGCAGAAAATAATATAGTTTTAAATTGTCGATCAAAGATCCCAATAAAGATTAAAAGAAAGGCCAAAGAATACACCAAGCCACTAGCCCCTATGTGACTAAATGGCCTTCCAAAAAACCATACAAGAATATTCGTAAGCAAATAGCATTGCGCAAACATCCACTTTGCACCAATGGGATAGAAAAAATAAAGTGACGAACCCAAAAAAAGTACTGGAATAGCATTCGAAATAAGATGAGAGAAATTCCCATGGATCAAGGGGGCCATGAAAATACCTATCAGACCAATCAATGTACGCGGCTCAATGCCCAGAAAACCAAAATCTACTTTGAGCCAGCCACCAATAAAAAAACTACACCACATTAGCAAGACCAATTGTAGGGGGAATAATATCGAAGCGATGGAATGTTGACGAGTCACTAAACTATTTGTGAGATCAATTCTCTCAAAAGAGTATTGATCAATTAGAGAAAATTAAACCTTTTTTTATTCTGAATCATACTTAGCCTCAAGAGTCTCACTCTGGAATGTGTCAAAATACCGGAGTTAGAGTTAAGCTATAAAACCAAAATGATTAAATTCAAGTTTTATGGCAGAAGAAAGAAAAAAGTACGATAAGGAGTTTAAGTTCACAGTTGTTGAATTAAGCC
>JABMNK010000042.1 GCA_013204595.1 Flammeovirgaceae bacterium | reverse complement strand
TCATACCTCAAAAATAAAAATATTCACTGAAAACAGCAGACTTGACTTTGAGACCCTGCTAGCAGGGTCTCAAAGTCAAGTCTGCTGTTTTCAGTGAATATTTTTATTTTTGAGGTATGATATTGAATATTAGTACGATATATTATTGAGTAGATTAAAATTTGGCTGAAAAGGATGCCATTATGTCAATATATTGATCTTAAATTGATTAATTGTTAATAAAAATCTCTATTTTTTGTCATCCCTGGTGGATAACTTTTAGTGGCATCATTTTAGTGGGGTTTGATTTTGGGTTAACTTAGTAAAAGTTCGTTCTGAGATATCATTATGAAGGAAGACCATAGAAAAAAAGAAGAAAAAGAATTAGTTAAAAAGTTTGAATCACATCTTAAAACAGGTGAGTATCATTATTTTGACGAAGAGGATTTTTTGGCTATTATCAATTTTTATCTGGAGTTCAATAAAAATCGTCACGCCTTGAAAGCATGCGATTTCGCTTTGGAGCAATTTGCTTACTCGACAGATTTAATTGCTGATAAGGCTGAAATACTTACCCGATTGGATCGATTGGATGACGCCATCGCATTGATCGATAATGCACTTATTTATGCCCCTAATGACACGGATCTTCTTTTACAAAAGGGGTCTTTACATACCATTTCCGGTGAATTTGAAGCATCTATTGCCTGTTTCCAACAGGCTTTGCCCATGGCCGAAGATCGCGATGAAATTTTATACAGCATAGGACTTGCCTATCAAGGCCTTGAGGATTTTGAGCATGCTGTAGAGGCTTACAAAGAGGCGATTGAATTCAATGTTAATAATGAAAATGTGCTCTATGAATTGAGTTACTGTCTCGAATTAATGGGCTTACTTGAAACGAGCGTCTCTTATTATCAAAAATTCATTGACACCGATCCTTACTCGGAATATGCTTGGTACAATATCGGGATTGTGTATAACAAACTTAAACAATACGAGAACGCATTGGACGCGTATGAATTTGCCATTGCCATTGATGATGGCTTTAGCAGTGCCCATTTTAATATAGGAAATACCTATATGAATCTGAATCAATATGATAAAGCATTGGAGGCTTATTTGATCGCCTTAGAGCTGGAAGGCCCAGGGGCTGAAATCTACTGTCATATGGCTGCGGTTTATGAAAAAATGGAGCAATATGAAATAGGCATTCGTTATTATACAAAGGCGTCAAAATTGGATCCCATGTACCACGAGGCGTGGTATGGTATTGGTGTGTGCTTGTCATTGAAAGAGAAATGGTTAGACGCTTCTCACTTTTTCAAAAAAGCTGTCAAAATTGACATTCAGAATGCATCCTACTTAAGAGCCCTTGCAGAGGCTGAATATTGTACTGGTAATATTGTTTCGGCCATTGAAATTTACGAAGAGCTGGGTAATTTGGACCAAGTCGAAGCCGAGGTTTATTTGGATTGGTCACGTATCTATTATGACCAAGGAAATTTTCTCGGCGCAATAAGTATCATTGAAATGGGATTGTCATCAACACCTGATGACCCAGACTATTTGTATAGAAAAGCAGTGTATCTCTTGGCAGATGGGAAGTACCAAGAATCAATGGTCATTCTTGAGCAAGCACTTATTCTTGATTTTGACGGTCATGAGCAGATATATGATTTCTTCAAAGAATTGAGCACTCAAAAAGCACTTTTTAAGATTATCGATCAATTCAGAAAAGAGGAGAAATAAGTCATTTAATCTTTAAAATAACCTATTTTTACGTTTATTTTTTAAAATTTTGGTATGAATTACTTTTTAAAAAGTGTTCCTGAGCGGACAGTAAAACCTCGGGAGTCGGGCCTTACCATGGTAATGGACAAAGGGCTTTCACTTCGAGAAGTGGAGGACATGATTGAGGTTTCAGGAGAATATATTGATATTGTTAAATTAGGTTGGGCGACCTCTTACGTAACGCCCAATTTGGATAAAAAGATTCAATTATATCAAAAGGCCGGAATACCTTGCTATCTGGGAGGTACGCTTTTTGAAGCTTTTGTGATACGAGATCAATTTGAGGATTATGTTAAGTTGGTGGAGAAGTACAAGCTTGAACACATAGAAGTGAGTGATGGCTCCATCACTATAGATCATGATCTTAAGTGCGAGTACATCCAGAAATTGACCAAAAATTATACAGTTTTGAGCGAAGTTGGTTCAAAAGACGCCGCTAAAATCATACCACCATATAAGTGGATAGAACAAATGCAAACCGAGTTGGATGCTGGTGCATGGAAGGTGATTGGTGAGGCGCGTGAAAGCGGTAATGTGGGTTTATTTAGAGATTCAGGTGAGGTAAGACAAGGATTGGTAGAGGAGATTTTGACCAAAATTCCTTTGGACAAAATTTTATGGGAAGCACCTCAAAAATCACAGCAGGTGTGGTTCATTAAATTGTGTGGCACCAATGTAAATTTAGGCAACATTAGCACCAATGACATTATACCACTCGAGACCATTAGATTGGGCTTAAGAGGAGATACCTTTCATCAGTTTTTGCAGTAGTTTACTTCTCCATGAGAAATTTGATTGTCCTTTTTTTAAAAGGTGCGGCAATGGGTGCGGCCAATGTAATACCAGGTGTTTCAGGAGGGACGGTCGCCTTTATTTCTGGTATTTACGAGCGATTGATAAAGGCGTTAAAGTCTTTTGATTTACAAATAGTTAAGCTTCTTTTTAAGGGGCGCTTTTCCGAATTAAGAAAAAAAACAGATTTACTATTTCTGTTAATCTTGTTTGCAGGTATCGGATTGAGTGTTTTGAGTTTGGCGGGCGTCTTGGAGCACGCCTTTGAGTATTACGAAAGATTGACCTTGGCCTTTTTTTTCGGATTAATTTTAGCCTCTATCATAGGCGTAGGCAGACAAATCATTGAGTTCCATTTGGGTATTGTGGTCGCCTTTGTTGTAGGATTTTTAGTTGCCTTATTGCTTGCTTTTTTAACTCCGGCAACCGCAAATGATCATTGGCTCTATATCTTACTCTGTGGAATAGTGGCTATTTCAAGTATGATATTGCCTGGACTTTCAGGGTCATATGTGCTCTTGCTTATGGGAAATTATGTATTAATGTTGCAGGCAATTGTGGACTTAAATGTTAAAATTCTAATTCCATTTGGACTGGGCTGTATTCTTGGATTGGCGATTTTTTCAAGAGTTTTGAGTTATTTATTTGATCATTTTAAAAATGCCACCATTAGTTTACTGACAGGATTTGTCGCGGGTTCACTATTGATTATTTGGCCTTGGAAGACGACAAATTATCTAATGATTAACGAAAAGCAAAAGGCCATAGGATATGATTGGAATTTGCCTGTGATCGATCAGGAATTTTTTATTGCCATAGGCCTGATGGCGGTGGGTTTTTTAATCGTTTACGGAATAGATAAATTAGGCAGAGCGAAGTGATCCTAGCGGTTAATTGATGATAATTGATCCATAATTTACTATCTTTCGTAGTTAATAGCTATTTTGTGGTATGAAGCAATACGGACTTATTGGATTTCCTTTAGGGCATTCTTTTTCCAAAAAATATTTCGATCAAAAATTTGAGCAACTAGGCCTTACTGCCACACATCACTACGGCGTTTATGAATTACCAAGCATCAAGGATTTCCCTGCCCTTTGGAGCAAGCATCCTCAGTTGGAAGGTGTGAATGTAACCATTCCGCATAAGATTGAGGTAATGTCTTATTTAGATGAGTTTGACGACTCCGTTGCGCAGATAAATGCAGTCAATGTTGTCAGAAGAAAGGGGGGCAAACTGATTGGGTACAACTCTGATGTTTATGGATTTAAAGCGTCCATCTGCTCTTGGCTATCCGCGGCCCCATCTTCGGCAATAATTTTAGGTTCGGGTGGATCAAGTTTAGCCGTTCAATCGGGACTGAGAAGCTTAGGTATTCCTTATCAAATTGTATCAAGAGGGAGCAAAAAGGGTGATTTGACCTATGATCAACTAAACCAAGATCCTAAGATTCTAAAACATAGCCAACTTTTGATCAATACCACCCCAGTGGGTATGTTTCCTGCTATTGAAAA
Source organism: Flammeovirgaceae bacterium (assembly GCA_013204595.1). Lineage (GTDB taxonomy): Bacteria > Bacteroidota > Bacteroidia > Cytophagales > Cyclobacteriaceae > UBA4465. The sequence goes on along the minus strand of JABMNK010000042.1, from coordinate 13,918 downwards.
GGCACCTCAAATTCCTTATGAATGGCTTACCGCTGATCATTTGTGTTTTGATTTGATATATAATCCTGAAGAGACGTTATTCATGAAAAAAGCTAAATCAGCTGGGGCCAAGGTGAAAAATGGTTGGGAAATGTTAAAGTTACAGGCTGAGAAATCCTGGGAAATTTGGAATAGCTAGTCATGGAATTTAATTTAGTATCCGATTTTCAACCTACTGGAGATCAGCCCAAAGCGATTGAAAAATTGCTTAATGGACTTCAAGAAAATGAGCGTGCCCAAACATTACTTGGTGTTACTGGTTCAGGGAAGACCTTTACTATGGCCAATGTAATAGCGCAAACAAGGAGACCCACATTGGTGCTTTGTCACAACAAGACGTTGGCGGCTCAATTATATGGAGAATTTAAGAGCTTTTTCCCTGAAAATGCGGTAGAATATTTTATCTCGTATTATGATTACTATCAACCGGAGGCCTATATCCCAACCACCAATTTATACATAGAAAAAGATTTATCGATTAATGACGAGATAGAAAAGCTCAGATTGAGTGCTTCCTCAGCCTTACTTTCTGGAAGGAGAGATGTCATCGTTGTTGCGTCAGTTTCTTGTATTTACGGAATCGGTAACCCTGAGGAATTCACGAAGCACGTTATAAGGATTCAGGTGGGTGATGTCATTCCAAGAAATTCGTTTTTACTCGGTTTGGTAGATATTCTTTACAGCAGGACGGAGGTAGAATTCAAGCGTGGAACCTTTAGGGTGAAGGGTGATACCGTCGATGTTTTTGTCGCATATGCAGATTTTGCGTTTCGATTTATTTTCTGGGGGGATGAGATCGAAAGTATTCGGCGGATTGACCCCATTTCGGGAATAAAAATTGCAGAAGAAAAACTAATCAGCATTTTCCCTGCAAATCTTTTTGTCACGGGTAAGGATCATCTTAATCAAGCCATCAAAGAGATTCAAGATGACATGGTGGAGCAGGTTCAATTCTTTGAAGATGATCGACGTTTTTTGGAAGCCAAACGAATCAAAGAGCGTACCGAGTTTGATCTTGAGATGATTCGAGAGATTGGTTATTGTTCGGGAGTAGAAAATTATAGCAGGTATTTTGATAGAAGGACGCCTGGATCGAGACCATTTTGCCTTATCGACTATTTCCCGGATGATTTTTTGATGGTTATAGACGAAAGCCATGTCACGATTCCACAGGTTCGAGCCATGTGGGGTGGTGATCGTAGCCGCAAAACTAATCTAGTAGATTACGGTTTTAGGTTACCTTCGGCCTTGGACAACCGACCCTTGACTTTCACGGAATTCGAAGAATTGATTGGTCAGACCATTTATGTTAGTGCGACTCCTTCAGATTATGAATTGAGAAGATCAGAAGGGGTCGTGGTCGAGCAGTTGATTAGACCGACGGGCCTCTTAGATCCGGTGATTGAGGTCAGACCAACTTTGCATCAAGTGGATAATCTGATGGAAGAAATTGAAGGCCGAATCCAGATGAGTGATCGCGTCTTGATTACCACATTGACCAAAAGAATGGCCGAGGAGCTTTCGAAGTATTTGACGCAAGCCGGAGTTAAAACCAAATACATTCACAGTGAAGTTGACACGCTGGATCGGGTAGAAATTTTAAGAGAGCTTCGGCTAGGGATTTTTGATGTGCTTGTCGGGGTAAATTTATTGAGAGAAGGGTTGGATTTGCCGGAAGTTTCATTGGTAGCGATCATGGATGCGGATAAAGAGGGATTTTTAAGAAATGAAAGATCTTTGGTCCAAACAATTGGTAGAGCGGCGCGTAATGAGCACGGTTTGGTCATCATGTATGCTGATAAAATAACAAAATCTATGCAAACAGCCATTGAGGAAACGGACAGGCGTCGCGCCATACAAATTGCGTATAATCTAAAACACGGAATTACCCCAACGACAATCCTCAAGGGTACCGATGCTATTATGAAGCAGACCTCAGCGGCAGATAAGAAAAAGAATCCAAAAAAGTATCATCTCCAGGATTTCAATTCCATAGCGGCCGATCCCGTAGTTGCGCTTATGGATTTGAGTCAGTTGAAAAAAATGGCTTTAGAAACTAGAAAAAAAATGGAAAAGGCCGCACGAGATTTGGATTTCATGGAAGCAGCCACATTGCGAGACGAAATGCTTGAAATAGAGCGCATGGTGCTCGAAAAGGAAGATTAAGTTTATAAAGGATCGTTTATAGGGGTGTTAGCTAAAATAGGGTGCGATGAGCTCTTTTAGATGCTCAGGCATTTTCACGGGGCGCCCATTGGTCAAATTGATAAATGCCAAAGACGTTGTTCCCGTATTTAATAAAATACCCTCTTCGTTATGAATTTCATATAGATAACGAATGCGGGCTTTTGGCATCTCTGTTATTTTCACAGTTATGTTTAACAAGTCATCATATTTGGCGGGCGCATGGTACAAGCTGGTCATGTCTAAAACAGGCATTCCAATTCCGCTTTCTTCTAATTTTTTGTATGAATATCCGATGCTTCTGAATGCTTCAACCCTTGCCACTTCATAATAAGCGGCGTAATTGCCATAATAGACAAAGCCCATTTGATCTGTGTCCGAATATCTTACCCTCAACTTCAATGCAAATTGAAACATTACTTAAATATTTTTCTCTTGTTTAATACGTTATGCAAATTTCGCGCATTTTCATTATGCTCCGAAAGAGTCTTTGCAAATTTATGGTAACCAGAAAAATCAGCATCCGCACAAAAAAACAAGAAATTATGCGTTTCGAAATTGAGAACGGCTTCTATTGCGGCGATTGCCGGTAAATTGATCGGCCCAGGAGGTAATCCGGCGTATTTGTAAGTATTATATGGAGAGTCAACCTTCATGTGTTCTAGCAGTACTCTTTTGATTGAATAATCACCCAAGGCAAAGACCAATGTTGGATCCGCTTGTAATTTGATTCCTTTTTTAAGTCGATTGATATAGACTCCAGCCACTCGAGGGGCCTCGTCCATCCTATTGGTTTCGGCATCGACAATGGAAGCAAGGGTGATTACTTCGATAGGAGATAAGCCTATTTTATTGGCATGTTCCAGCCTTTCTTTGGTCCAATAGTTATCATATGCTACTTGAATTCTATTCAAGATATCAATGGGGGTTTCTGTAGCATAAACCTCATAAGTATTGGGAATAAACAGACACATAAAAGTTTCGGTAGTAAACCCATAGGTCGTGGCTATTTCAGGATCCAGAAGTGCCGAGATCATGTCTAATGAGTCAAATTCCATATATGAGGCAATTTTAGCAGCTAGTTCTGGCAATCCCCTAGCAGTTGAGAAGGTCAGTTTGATTGGCGTTTGGTCACCTGCCCTCAGCATATTGATCGCATCATTATTGGACATATCAGATCGAAACTTATAAATTCCAGGTTTTATATGTTGATCATAGCTTTTAATTTTTGCCAAAAAGCTAAAGGAGACAAGGTCATTTACGATTCCCTCATCGTATAAAGCATTTTGAACATATTTGAAGTCGGATGCTGGTGGAATACGGAAAATACGCGCTTCTTGATCTACCAAAATATTGGCAGTATAGATTACTTGCCAAAAGTAAAAAGAAAAAGAGGAGATCAGCATACTCCCAATAATTAAGCCAACGGCAACAAAGTTCTTATTTTTCATTCAACGCAAAAATAGGGATAGAAATCATTATAAATTCTTATTCAATCGTAAAGGATTATTTTTGCGACAAAATGGAAGCTGAATTCATAAAACTTTACAAAGAAAATCCGGATTCTAGAAAGATTTCAAAAATTGTGAGCGTACTGCGTAAGGGAGGACTAGTCATATATCCTTCAGATACGATCTATGGATTAGGCTGTGATATTTTCAATAATCGAGCAGTGGATCGGGTCAAGCACATAAAAGGAGAAAAGGGTAAAAACAATAATTTGGCTTTTATTTGCTATGATTTGAGTCATCTTTCGGTGTATACTAGAAATGTAAGCACGCCCGTCTTTAAATTAATGAAAAAGACGTTACCTGGGCCTTATACCTTTATCCTGAATTCATCGAGTAAGGTTCCCAAGATTTTGAATGCGCATAAAAAGACCGTTGGTATCAGGATTCCGGATAATGAAATCCCTAGGATTATAGTGAAAGAGTTGGGTAATCCGATCGTGACTACCTCCATTCATGATGACGATGATATTTTGGAATACAGCACCGATCCTGAGTTGATTTATGAGAAGTACAAGAAAATAGTTGACATAGTCATTGATGGTGGTTACGGAGGAAATGAACCGAGTACGGTGATTGACTGTTCAGAAGATGAGATTAGAGTGCTCAGAGAGGGAAAAGGCGATATACATAATTACTTATAAGTCAAAAAAATCAATGATGATCTGCATAGAACCGCATTACATGGGGAGTTTGGAATATTTTGTCAGTCTGCTGCAGGTCAAATCGATCCATTTAGAGGTTAATGATTATTTCGTGAAGCAAACATTTCGTAATCGTTGCTACATTTTGGGTTCAAATGATGTCCAAGTTTTAGTCGTTCCTGTGCACCACAGCAATAAGGCGATTTATAGAGATGTTAAAATTGATTACGGGCAAAATTGGTTAAAAGACCATCGTCGGGCCATTCAATCTGCCTATGGAAAAGCGCCATTTTATGATCACTTTTATGATTTATTTGATCGAGTTTGGATGTCAAAGCCAGTATTTCTTATGGATTTGTCAATAGCGATGATGACAATATGTCTGAAAATCTTACAAATTGACATGCAGATAGATCAGACTTATTCCTACAGTAAACCACTCTTAGGGGAATATGTTGATCAGCGGAACAGTATTTTGCCTAAAATAAGTTTTATGAATAGAAATATTTATAAGCCAAAGCCATACATTCAAAACTTTGGCAACAATTTTGTGAGTAACTTATCAATCATTGATTTATTGATGTGCGAAGGCCCCAATGGTAAGGCTATTTTGCAGCGTTCTAAGTCACTTTCAGTCAATTAATAAATCTTACAAATCCACTTTTAAAAGCCATTTTGTTCGATTTAAAATATATTTAACATTATTTTTACATTAAAAGAGATTCGCAAAAATAGCCATTTATGGAAGCTAAATTTTCAAACAGAGTAAAGGAAGTAATTTCTTTGAGTAGGGAGGAGGCCCTAAGGTTAGGTCATGATTATATCGGCACCGAGCACCTACTATTAGGAATGATTCGAGAGGGTGAAGGAGTCGCCGTTGGTTTATTAAAAAAATTAGGCGTCTCTTTAGAAGAATTACGCACTTCTGTAGAGCAAGCCACCAAAGGTACGACGAGTGGTAATGTCAAAAACTTGGCCAATATCCCATTGACTCGGCAATCAGAAAAAGTCTTAAAAATCACCTATTTAGAGGCCAAGATTTTTAAAAGTGCGTTGATTGGTACGGAGCATTTGCTCTTGTCCATCCTTAGAGATGAAGACAACCTTGCAACACAAATTCTAGACAAATTTGAAGTGGCATATGATGTAGTCAAAGAAATGCTTGAATATCAAGCAGAAAATCCAATGGCAGAGTCGGAAACAGACGACAATGACGAGGATATTGGAAAAATATTTGGAGCAGGATCTACGGGTGGGAGCGGAAAAGAATCGACCTCTAAAACAGGAGAAAAATCAAGAACCCCAGTTCTAGATAATTTTGGGAGAGATTTAACAAAATTAGCGGAAGAAGATAAGATGGATCCAATAGTGGGTCGAGACAAAGAGATTGAGCGCGTTGCTCAAATACTCAGTCGTAGAAAGAAGAACAATCCTATATTGATTGGAGAACCTGGGGTTGGTAAAACGGCTATTGCCGAGGGATTGGCTCTTAGAATTATTCAGAAAAAAGTATCTCGAGTCTTATTTGGAAAGCGTGTGGTTACTCTTGACTTAGCGTCTTTGGTTGCAGGCACTAAGTACCGTGGACAGTTTGAAGAAAGGATGAAGGCTGTGATGACGGAAATCGAGAAATCACCGGATGTCATTTTGTTCATTGATGAGTTGCACACCATTGTAGGTGCGGGAGGTGCTTCCGGATCGTTAGATGCTTCTAATATGTTTAAACCTGCGTTAGCGAGAGGAGAAATTCAATGTGTGGGTGCGACAACTTTAGATGAATACAGACAATATATTGAGAAAGACGGTGCTTTGGCTCGACGATTTCAAATGGTCATGGTAGATGCCACTACTCCTGAGGAGACTATTCAGATCTTAGAAAACATTAAAAATAAATACGAAGATCATCACAACGTCATCTATACGCCGGAGGCTATTAATGCATGTGTTACCTTGTCAGATAGATACATTAGTGATCGCTTTTTACCTGATAAAGCCATTGATGTGTTGGACGAAACGGGCGCACGGGTGCATATCAAAAACATCAACGTACCAGAAACAATCGTCACGCTTGAAACACAGATAGAAGAAGTCAAGCAAGAAAAAAATAATGTTGTAAAGAGTCAGAAATATGAAGAGGCCGCACAACTGCGAGATAAGGAGAAGAAACTTTTGGCCCAGTTAAAGGTCGAAAAAGACCAATGGGAGGAAGAGACTAAGGTCAAGCGCTATGAGGTTACCGAGGAAAGTGTTGCTGAAGTAATTGGCATGATGACTGGGATACCGGCCAATAGGGTTGCTCAAAAGGAAGGTGAAAAGCTTCGAAACATGAAGGAGGAGCTTGCGGAAAGTGTGATCGGTCAAGAAGAAGCCGTTGCTAAATTGACGAAAGCGATTCAACGGACAAGGGTAGGTCTTAAAGACCCCAAAAAGCCTATTGGATCTTTTGTGTTTTTGGGACCTACGGGAGTTGGTAAAACAGAGATGGCAAAAGTTTTGGCCAATTATCTTTTTGATAAAGACGACTCCTTAGTCCGAATAGATATGAGCGAGTACATGGAAAAATTTTCCGTGAGTCGACTAGTCGGAGCGCCTCCAGGATATGTAGGATATGAGGAGGGGGGTCAATTGACGGAAAAAGTAAGACGTAAACCGTACTCCGTTGTTTTATTGGATGAGATTGAAAAGGCACATCCCGATGTTTTTAATATTCTTTTACAAGTGTTGGACGATGGCGTTTTGACAGATGGACTGGGCAGACGTGTGGATTTCCGGAATACTATTTTAATAATGACCTCCAACATAGGGGTAAGAGATTTAAAAGATTTTGGAGCAGGCATTGGCTTTGCTACACAAGCAAGAAAGGACAATAAAGATGAGATAATTAAATCTACCATTCAGAATGCACTCAAGAAAACTTTTAGTCCAGAGTTTTTAAACAGATTGGATGATGTGATTATTTTCAATACCCTTGAGCGTAATCATTTACATAAGATTATAGATATTTCATTAGGTAAACTGTTTAAACGGATAGCAGATCTAGGTTATTCAGTCGCGTTAACTGAAAAAGCCAAAGACTTCTTATCGGACAAAGGATATGATCCACAATATGGGGCAAGGCCGCTGAATAGAGCCATTCAAAAATACTTAGAAGACCCGGTGGCGGAGGAAATCCTGAAAGGAGAAATCCTGAAAGGAGATGAAATAGAGGCCAATTGGGATGGAAAGTCGGAGGAGCTTACCGTTAAAGTCAAAAAAAAGAAGGCTAAAGAGAATAAAGAACAATAAAGGCAAAAAGAGTGGCATGAAGATGCCGCTCTTTTTTATTAGTAGCTTCCTAGATACTTTCTTAAAAACCATTCAAGACAATACAGTCCAATGATTAAAGCCAATATCCAGGTCATATCAATCATTCTCGTAAAATCTTGAATGGGATGAATAATGCTTTTTACTTTTGATTGCTCAAAATGACTAGTAAGTTGATCAATATTATTAGGTAGATAAAATTGCCCACCTGAATTTTCTGAAAGCTCTTTGAGAACGTTATGGTTTGCGGTAAAAGTGGTCAGTTCTAGTTTCGCATTAGCCACGGTGAATGTCCCTTTTGCCACTTCCGTTTTACTATTTATTTCTGTTGTGGCTTCATATTGATAAATGCCTTCTGGAAGTGTGCCTATGTTGAAGGTTTCGTTTGAGTTATTTCCGATAAAATCGAAGTTGCTAGATTGACTGTTTTCTTGAAAAAGGGTTAGGACAATCTTATTGTCTTTAATCTGATCATAAAGAGCATCATAGGATGCTGAAGCGAACCGAATCAAATCTCCGGTTTGAAAAGATTGTGTGATAGGGGTAAATGTAAATTTTCGTTTATCAGAACGAATACTGAGGTATTGAATAGATTTTAAAAGGATTTCATCAAAACTTTTGGCAGCATCTGATAGGGCCATTTCTTGCATGCGCCAAGTCCAAATCCCATTTCCAAATAAGATTCCATACTTTTTAGAACCATCATCAAAAAACGACAACAAAGGTTTGGCCAATACGAGATTTCCGACTTGTTGATATAATAGTGTTTCGGTTGAATTTGACAACTGATAATCCCCAAATGGGACATTGAGCGTGGGGTATTTTTGAAACATCAAAGCGGATTGATTGAGTAAAGTGAATTTACTAAAGCTAGTATTTAGAGTGGGTGTTATAAGATTCTGTTGATGTTCCAATTGCTCAATGATTATTCCAGTTTCATCCCGCAATGCCTTATGATCGGATGTTTCATTCAGTATATACAAAAATGCTGGGGTGCCATTATAAGTCAATTCAGGAAAATTGTCGGTGAAGGCCTGATGCTGAATCACCACATCATATTTCCCAGAGGGAGGTGTTTGGTTCAACCTTGGGATATATAATTCAGTTTCGTAATTCTTGCTCTGACTTAGCGATGACCTGAGGGTGCGTATATCCGGATGGGGGGCCGGAGCGACAATTAAAATTTTTTCTTTGCCTTCCACGACTTCAATAAAAATATCTTTGTAATTATTGGTCTTGGAGAATTCATTTTCTTCTGGTGGGATTTCAATTCTAAGACGTTTTAGCCCATCTGTATCGGCAATGGCCTCAAATTGGACTTTCAATTGAGCGGAAAGCGTTACTTCCTGCTCACTTATCATTTCTTGGCCATCGAGCAAACGAACGACTGTTTTGGTCCCTGTGTACGCACTACCATCAATATATGCCTCTATCGGAAATCGATTTCCTTGATAGACTACCTTATTTGCCCTAATTTCAGTGATCGAAATGTCTTTTTTAATAAGGGTATCACCAAGTCCGAGGGTATAAATGGGAATAATAGATTTTCGATATGCTGGGGATAGACCTTGATTATAAATACCATCTGACATCAATACAATGGCGCTTAAGTTGCTACTTTCCAGGGCCTCATAAACAACATCGAGTTGCGCATTTAAATTAGTAGCTTGTCCTTCAAATACGATAGGCAATTGAGCAGTTCCTTTTAGATCAAAAAGAAAGGTTTCTAGGTTTAATTGCGCTAGGTTATCTTGAAGATTTTCAATTAAATCATTTAGCGCAGTTGAATCATTATTGCTCAATAATGAGGTTGAATTATCGATAGCAAGTGCGACAATAGGTTTTTCGGTGATATAATTGAGTCGATTGATCAAAGGATTTAGAAGCATCAAAACCAATAATAGGGTGGCCAATACCCTAAGGCTACCTAAAAACTTAGAAAGAGCAATACTCCAAGGATTTTTCTTGGCATACATCAAGTAGGTCAAGCCTAAAATGATTAACACCGAAGGACCCAACCACCAAGCACTCAACGAGAAAATAATAAAAGTATCCTTCATGAATAATAAAACCGCTTTATAAACGGTTTAACAAATCTAGGTAATGAAAGTAGCAGATATCAAGTTAGCAGTCCCCCATCTACTTGCAAAACTTGTCCAGTAATATATGCGGATGCATCTGAAGCTAAAAACACACAAGCATTGGCTACATCAACAGGACTTCCGCCTCTTTTGAGTGGTATGGCGTCTCTCCAAGTTTGAACAGTTTTTTCATCCAAAGCATCGGTCATTTCAGTCTCAATAAATCCGGGAGCTACCACATTGCATCGAATACCTCTAGATCCCACTTCAAGTGCTACAGATTTAGAAAAGCCAATGATACCTGCTTTAGATGCTGAATAATTCGCTTGTCCCATATTTCCTTTGATGCCGACCACCGAAGACATATTAATAATGGCGCCACTTCTTTGTTTCATGAACGGTCGAAAAGCTGCTTTTACCGTATTAAAGCAAGATTTTAAATTGATTTCCATGATCTCGTCCCATTGAGCTTCAGACATTCGTAGTAATAAATTATCTCTGGTAATACCGGCATTATTTACCAAAATATCAAGACCACCAAAATCCTTTACTACATTTTCGACTAACACTTGTGCTGCCTCATAGTTAGAAGCATCTGAGCAATAGCCCTTTGCTTGTACTCCTTTGGCGGTTAATTCGGTCACGAGGGCTTCACCTTGTTCGATACTTGATAAATAAGTAAAAGCCACCTGCGCGCCTTGTTCCGCGAACGTATGGGCGATAGCTCTACCAATACCTTTTGAAGCACCGGTGATCAATGCTATTTTTCCTTCTAATGCTTTCATTGTAATTATATAGTTTTTGCTAAATTAATTAACTGAATTAAAATAGGTGTATTATGGGTCAACTTAGTCATTTTAATTCTTAACGCTTAAATTTGTATAGAATTTAATAAAGGCATTAATTAGCACTAAAAATATAGCATGGCTTCACAATATGATCTTATAGTAATTGGTAGTGGTCCTGGGGGTTACGTCGCAGCGATTCGTGGTTCACAGCTTGGCATGAAAGTAGGAATCGTCGAAAAGGCGGAATTGGGCGGAGTATGTCTCAATTGGGGATGTATACCGACAAAAGCATTATTAAAAAGCGCTCAAGTTTTTGAGTACATCAATCACGCCAGTGATTACGGTATCATCGTTAAGGATGCGAGCGCGGATTTTACGGGAATGGTCAAGCGGAGTAGGCAAGTAGCAGATTCCAATAGCAAGGGTATTGATTTTCTTTTGAAGAAAAATAAAATTGACGTAATAAAAGGTCATGGGATGCTTGCCAGAGGAAAGCAGGTCGAAGTAACCGATGATTTTGGAAAAATGACTAGTTATTTTGCAAAGAACATCATCCTAGCAACAGGTGGAAGGGCTAGGCAATTACCCAATTTACCGATCGATGGAAAGAAAGTCATTGGTTATAGAGAGGCGATGACATTGAGCGAAAAACCCAACAAAATGGTTATTGTCGGTTCAGGGGCCATAGGTGTGGAGTTTGCTTATTTCTACAATGCCTTGGGTACGGAAGTGACAATAGTTGAGTACTTACCGAATATAGTGCCGGTGGAGGATGAAGATGTATCGAGCACTTTGGCGCGTAGTTTCAAAAAGAAGGGCATTAAAATTATGATAAGTTCGGAGGTGACCAATGTAGATATAAAAGGTCAGGGATGTCAAGTCACAGTCAAATCTCAAAAGGGATCAACCCAATTGGATTGTGATGTGGTCCTATCGGCAGTAGGTGTTGCTGCCAATCTAGAAGGAATAGGTTTGGAAGCACTTAGTATTAACACGGATAAGGGCAAAGTGTTGGTTGATGATTATTATCGAACCAATGTTGAAGGGATTTGTGCCATCGGTGATATTGTTCAAGGTCAAGCGTTGGCACATGTCGCTTCTGCTGAAGGGATTATTTGTGTCGAGAAAATGGCTGGGCATACCCCAGAACCGCTTAATTATGGCAATATACCAGGTTGTATCTACTGTTCTCCGGAGATTTCATCGGTGGGCATGACCGAGAAAGCGGCAAAAGCGGCTGGATATGAAATAAAAGTGGGCAAATTTCCTTTCTCTGCTTCAGGAAAAGCAAAAGCAGCAGGTGCTACAGAGGGTTTCGTAAAAGTTATTTTTGACGCCAAATACGGAGAGTGGCTTGGGGCTCATATGATTGGGGCAAATGTCACAGAGATGATAGCGGAGGCTGTCGTTGCTAGAAAACTGGAAACCACAGGCCATGAAATCATGAAGTCAGTTCATCCACATCCTACGATGTCAGAGTCCATAATGGAAGCTGCAGCGGATGCCTATGGAGAAGTGATTCATATGTAACACCATATCATCATCTGAGCTATTAAAAAACGGTCACTTCGGTGACCTTTTTTTTTGCCTTTTTTCCAAATATATTTTATATTAGTGAAGTAACTTTTTTGAAAAATAGTTACTTGCAGGGGTTACCTTGATTAGATACAAGGTATTTAACCGTGTACTCAAAGCAAAAGAGCATATAAATTTCAATTTAGCAGGTTTCAACTGATTGCATAACGATGTAGTTGAAATTTAGTAGCCTTTATGATAACCATTTTGACTAAAATATGGAGCGCATCTCTTTTAAGTTAAATACGAAAGAAACCATTGCCTTTTTTGTTGAAATAGGTAATCGGCAAGTCGATGACGTGGATACTGCCGCTGAAGAGCTTAATACGGAATGAGGAAATTATATCCAAATAAATATTTTGGATATAATTTCCTCGAATGCCATAGCTATTTTTTTTCTTCGTCTTTTTTTCATCGTCGAAAGAATGTGTATACAAAATTAAAGAATTGAAGGATACTTTTTTTTTATGTTTTCTTAACCTTTCCGTTATTTGTAATTTGCTAGCGCAGGATACTTTGCAACATTCTTTTGTGATGATCGGAGGAGAAGCGACCAGTAATCAGGCAAATATTGAATTGACCGTTAGCTATTCTATAGGGCAAATATTTGTGACGTATCATGAATTTGATGGATTTGAAATTGCCGAGGGTGTGCAAAGTGCAGAACATAGAGATCCATTGCCCCCGCCACCCTCAAATTTTGACATTGTATTATATCCCAATTCGATCCCCTTTTATCAATCGACTACAAAACTTGAGATAAGAAGCGTGAATGTAAATAAGGGCTTAGGCTATACGCTTAGAGAGCTTAACGGGGCTATCGTAATGCGTAAAGAGATTGGGATAGACTTAGGCTTTATAGAAGGCAGTATAACCGAGGTAAATATAGAGAATAGGGCAAAAGGCATATATGTCATTCAAGTGTGGGATGGAGATAAAATATTGAAATCGTTAAGATTTATCAGGGAATAAAAAATGAGCTAGGAGATTTCTCTTTGGACTAGAGAGAATTTTCAGCAACAACTATAGATAGAAAGCATAAATAATAAATGATACATGGTACAATATTTATTTTGTGAGCAAATAAGAAGAGTTATACTTATACCTAGTTTGTTTTTTTTAGTCATATTTTCGGCACTTTCGCAGACCCGAGACACTTTTAGTTATCAAGCAATTATTAAAAATGGTTAGGCAATATTCTCTAGTCAGGCAATGACGATAGAGTTTAGTATCTATCAAGGAGATAATGATCAAGCGACCCCAATCTACATTGAGAGGCATGAGACCACAACAAATAGTAATGGATTAATTAACGTTGAAATAGGCAGGGGCACTTATGTTGGTGGGATATACGAGCGTGTAAATGGCATTAATTGGGGTGATGGGCCGTTTTTATCGGTATACAGACAGATATCCCCGGAGTTGGTACTATTGGGATGGTTAAATCATCTATCTCGAAGGTTCCTTTTGCGATCTCTTCTCGTGTAGCAGATAGCTTAGCGAATGGAGAGTATGATCCTATATTCAGGCAGTCTGTAGCTTCTGGAATAACTTCAGATGATATCGTAAGGTGGAACGGAGATATTACTGAAACGGAACCTTCGCCTCCATTTAATTTAGAGTTGCCAAATGGTAAGATTTACCTTGGAGATGGAACCAACCAAGCAGCAGAGGTAACGATGAGTGGAGATGTTACCATAGACAATGCGGGAGCAACAGCAATTGGCGCAAGTAAAGTACTTACTGGAAACATCCTTGACGGCACTATCGTTGTTGGAGACTTAGCCAATGCTGCT
>JABMNK010000041.1 GCA_013204595.1 Flammeovirgaceae bacterium | reverse complement strand
CTTCCAGAGCCACTTTCGTCTTGAAGGCAGCACTGAATTTTCGTCTTTCTTTTCTCATATACAACTGTTAAATTTACACTTTAACTAGCTGTTCTGAAATTGGGAGGAATTATACTTTGACTATTATTTTGGATGCTTCTATTAGCGTAAGAGATTTAGGTAAAACTAGTACATCAATATTCGAGCTATTATAGTATAAAAATTATTATTTAAAAGTAATGCCGTTAGAAAAATACATCGCCAGAGTGATAGAGGCTTCCTATAGATTGGAACTGCAAAGAATCAAAGTTTTGGAAGAACTAAGGGCCTACATCAAATCAAATACTGCTTCTGGAGGCCCAGTAAAACTTACCTTCATTTGTACACACAATTCGCGAAGAAGCCATTTGGGTCAAATATGGGCTCAAAAAGCCGCGCTTCATCATGGACTTTCATTTATTCAGACGTTTAGTGGCGGCACAGAGACAACTGCTTTTAATCCTAGGGCCGTAGCTGCCCTTCGCAGAGCGGGATTGACTATTAATGATTCGGAGGCATCAGCAGCGGACAATCCGCGTTATGAGGTGATCATAAAGGTAGGTACTCCTCCCGTGATTAGTTTTTCGAAAATGTTTGATCATCCGGAAAATCCCCAAAAAAACTTCTGCGCAGTAATGACATGCTCTGAGGCCGATGAGTCATGTCCCATTATTTTTGGAGCTAATTCCAAGATTCGATTGATCTACCAAGACCCAAAGGTCTCAGACGGCACAAATACAGAAATAGTCACCTATGACCAGAGATGCTTACAAATCGCTTCGGAAATGTTTTATGTAATGAGACAGGTTAAAGGGGAAGCTTGAAAAAGAAAAGGACAAAGTGGAATAGAACTTTCTTTTCATCCCATGATAGCTGTCATCTAAACAAACAATTATGAAGAGAAAGTATAATTTGTTTTACCTGTTTATATTTAGTTTTGAGTTTTATAGAATTTTTAAGTTTTCATTATGAGGTTGCTTTTTTTATTATTTTTTATTATTTCTTCGCTTACCCTGCTTTGTTGTTCGGAGGCTGAAAGTACTACAGAATCCTTACCCCTATTAGTTTTTACAGATGCGGGCTTCGTTGAATCTGATTTGGATCAAGAAGCACAAATAAAAATCGAATTAAGCAAGCCATCACTTAGCGAAGTAGTTATTAATTATGAGGCTAAGTCGGGGACAGCGTTGCCTGAACAAGATTATGATTTATTGCAGATCAATAAAGTCAGTTTTGCACCTGGGGAAACTGAACAATCTATTTCCTTTGAAATAATTGGTGATGAGACTGAGGAAAGCGATGAAGTTTTCTACCTTTTATTTTCTACTGCCGATAATGCTGATATTCTCAACACAGAAATGACCATCCATATTACCAATGACGACTTTGATAGCGTAGCGTTGCGGACGATCGAACTATCTGATTCAGGTTACCAAACTCCCTTGGCTTACGAGGGAATGTCCTTGGTTTGGCAGGATGAATTTGATCAATCGATGATAAACAGTCAAAAATGGACTTTTGAAATAGGAGATGGGTGTCCAGATTTATGTGGTTGGGGAAATAGGGAACTTCAATATTATACAGAGGAAAATACCTACCTCGTCAACAATAATTACCTGGTAATAGAAGCTAAGAAGGAATCTATGGAAGAAAGTAGTTATACCTCGTCAAGATTGGTTACCAAAAACAAGAAGTCCTTCAAATATGGAAGAATAGACATTAGGGCAAAGCTACCCTTGGGTCAAGGCATATGGCCTGCACTTTGGATGTTGGGCAATAACATTGATCAAGTATCGTGGCCTAAATGCGGAGAAATTGACATTATGGAGATGATTGGAGGAGGAGACGGGCGAGATAACACGGTGCATGGAACGGCGCATTGGTGGGACAATGAATTTCGTGCACAATATGGCAATTCTTCTGAGTTATCTGAGGGTATCTATAATGATGAATTTCATGTTTTTTCTATTGTATGGGATGCCACGAAGATCTCATGGTATAGAGATGATAAGTTGTTCAATACCTTGGATATCACGCCTTTTTTCCTGGCAGAATTTAAGGAATCCTTCTTTTTAATATTGAATGTAGCCGTGGGGGGAAATTGGCCCGGTAACCCAAATAGTATCACCGAATTTCCACAATATATGATCGTAGATTATGTTAGGGTTTTTCAAAAAGAATAAATAACCGCCACGAGTAACGTAATCTGTCTTTTTGACTTTAAGCTATTTTAGGTAGCATAAATAACTATTTATGGCAAAGTGAAATATGTCGAAGCCAGAAAAAACGTCTTCTGATGGTTATTTTGACCTTTTTTTAACAATGATTAACAATGAAAGTAGTTTGATATAAAAAATAAGGTTTTTTGTTTTTAAAAGGATCCCTATTTTTGTCGCCCAAATGAATATTGTATAAATGGATAAAGTAGTTATCGACCCCGAGTTAAGAAAGGAGCATCAAGTCAAAATCACGCAGGTAGTTGATGAAGTAGCCAAGGTGGTAGTTGGACAAAAGCATATGGTTAATAGGCTTTTGATAGGGCTTTTTACACAAAACCATATCCTGTTAGAGGGGGTTCCTGGAATTGCAAAGACCTTGACGGTCAATACGCTCGCAAATGTCTTACAACTGGATTTTAAAAGAATTCAATTTACGCCAGATTTGTTGCCTGCAGACTTGGTGGGGACGATGATATACAATCAAAAGCAGGCCATCTTTGAGGTTAAAAAAGGACCGATATTTGCCAATATGATTTTGGCCGATGAGGTAAACAGATCTCCTGCCAAAGTGCAATCTGCCTTGCTCGAAGCCATGCAAGAAAAACAGGTGACCATCGGTGAAAACACCTATCAGCTAGATCGGCCGTTTTTGGTAATGGCCACACAAAACCCAGTTGATCAGGAAGGTACTTATCCATTACCCGAAGCGCAGGTGGATCGCTTTATGATGAAGGTACATGTAACTTATCCTTCGAAAGATGAGGAATTGGAAGTGATGCGTAGGATGTCCAACATGACCTTTAAGCCCGAGTTGAATACGGTGTTATCAAAAGCAGACATTTTTGCCATCAGAGAAGAAATCAATGCGGTAAGTTTATCCGAATCACTAGAAAAGTACATTGTAGAATTGGTGTTGGCGACGAGAGATCCCAAAGACTATCATCTAGATGATGTCGCACATTACATACAATTTGGCGCCTCACCAAGAGCATCAATCAACCTTAATCTGGCGGCAAAGGCGGTTGCTTTTTTTAACCAAAGAGATTTTGTCTTGCCAGAGGATATCAAGGAGGTAGCCGATGATGTTATGAATCACCGTATTTTGTTGAATTATGAAGCCGAGGCTGATGGGGTCACTACACACGACATCATCAAGGTATTACTATCGAAAGTTCAAATATCAAAATAGCATTAAGATGGCCTTATTAGGCCAATAGCGCGGTTGATAACATTTGCTTAACAGTTTCCTGTTTGGCTTAACAAAAAAGTAATATCTTAAACCTCATGAGGTAATAGTTGGGAGTCATTTTTGCAGAATTAAATGTCAAAAAAAACGCTAAAACTAATATCATGAAAAATTTCTTTATATTTTCTTCTATAGTTGCTATGCTCTGGTTAGTGGCTTGTAATAATGACCCAGAAACAATCATAGTGACTGAGACGGTGACAGAAACAGATACGGTTACTGTAGTTGAACAAACTTGTGTAGGTACTGCTTGCATTGAAGTTTTGGTTACTGAAAATATTTCAGCTGATGAAACCTGGTCATCTGATTCCGTTTATATTTTGGGAGGTAGAATCGCTGTTGAATCTGGTGCTACTTTGACTATTGAGGCGGGCACTGTTATTAAGGGGCAAGCGGGTACCGGAGCCAACGCGACCGCTTTATTAGTTGCCAGAGGGGCAAAGTTGAATGCAGCGGGCACCGCTGATGCACCGATCATCTTCACAACGGTCGCTGATGAAATCCAACCGGGAGAAATATTATCACCGAATCTTGACGAATCAATTTCTGGTTTATGGGGAGGTGTCATCATTTTAGGAAATGCGCCCGCATCTTTGAAAAATGATGTAGCAGAAACAAATATTGAAGGTATACCTACAAGTGACACCAACGGATTGTACGGCGGAACGGCGGCTGCAGATAATTCTGGTACGATCAACTATATTTCGATTCGCCATGGAGGAGCAAATATCGGTGAGGGAAATGAGATCAATGGGTTGAGTTTAGGTGGAGTAGGATCAGGCACTGTTATCGAAGGCGTAGAAGTGGTTGCAAACGCGGATGATGGTATTGAGTTTTTCGGTGGTACGGTTAATGTATCAAAAGTCTTGATATGGAATAGTAATGATGATGGGTTAGATACTGATCAAGATTATCAAGGGACAGTTACTGATTTCATGATCGTAACACCTCTTGGAGGCTCAGCATTTGAATTAGATGGTCCTGAAGGAACCGCTAAGGTCAATGGGTCTACTGGATTCCATACATTCAAAAATGGTGTTGTGTATGCTGGGGCAGATATAGTTGAGGGTGTTGATTGGGATTCAAATACGAATGCTGCGGTTCAAGACATTTATATATTTGGAATAGACGCAACTTGGGCTGCTACAGGCAAGGGAGTCGCCTCTTTTCAGGGAGATGGTTCAGGAACGTCATCTGGATGGGAAGTAACGATGCCTACAGGAGTAGCTGTTGCTACTTGTTTTACCTCTGCGGCCGGTATAATTACGGAGACCACACTTGCAGCAAGAACCAAAGGGCCACAGAAATCTGTATTCGCAGATTGGACATGGGCGGGTAAGTCAGGTGCTTTGACAGACTTAGGATTATAATAAGAAATAAGTAGATAAAAAAACCCGTTAGTCTGTGACTAATGGGTTTTTTTTATGTGATTGAACGCTTATTTAGTAAGCCATCTTTATACCCTATTGCCTTCAAATAGGCGTTAGAGGGTTCAGATTGGAACTCGACCTCTTTTTGGGACAGGTCACAAGGGCCTAAATAAATTCTGCATTGAGCCTACTTGCTCCAAGTTAAATACGTTATGTGAAAAATAAATAAATTCTTTGTTTAAGAATTACTGTCAGAAAGGAAGTAGAGATTAAAACTTTTTTCGATAAAATAAATAGGGAGTTAATGTTAATGAAATCTTACAATCATGTTAACTCAGTATTAATTATTCAAACATGTGTGTTAATTAAATATTAACTAATTGTGAAGCGCCGTAATGACACTCATTATTGCGGCATTTTTGCAATAGGAAAGAACTGTATTCAAGGCCAAAGGGGTAGGTGATGTCCGGTTTAAAACTTCAAAATAACACAATGTATAAACTATTTGTAACAGGTCTATTTCTTCTTTGTAGTGTTTTTGTTTTCGCCCAAAAGGGGACTATTCGAGGTACAGTCATTGAGCAGGCCACAGGAGAGCCACTTTACGGCGTCACTGTTGTGATAAAAGGAACCACGAATGGAGCGATAAGTGATTTCGATGGTAAATTTTTTATTCAAGCTGAGCCCGGTATTTACGATATTAAGGCTTCTTTCGTTTCATTAAGGACCTTGACGATCACAGGTTTGGAAGTCAAGTCTGGGGAGATCACTGTTATTGAGCAAATGAGTCTTCAAGAAGACGTTGAAGAACTTGAGGCAGTTGTTGTTACGGCTCAGGTGGCTAAATCTACAGAGGCTGCTCTTATCACGGTAAAGAGAAAATCAGCGAATATGTTGGATGGCATTTCTTCCGCAAGTTTTCGAAAAATCGGAGATTCTAATGCTGCGGGGGCCATCAAACGGGTTACTGGCGTAAGTATTGAAGGGGGTAAATATGTATATGTTCGCGGATTAGGTGATCGTTATACGAAGACCATGCTGGATGGTGTAGACATACCCGGATTAGATCCGGATAGAAATAGTTTACAAATCGATCTTTTCCCTACCGCGCTTCTAAATAATATCGTTATACTCAAGACAGCAACGGCGGATCAACCAGCGGATTTTACGGGAGGTTTAGTTAACATTGAGACCAAAGAATTTCCTGAAGAAAAGATGTTTAATGTTTCTTTGGGAATGACCTATAATCCATCAATGCATTTCAAATCTAATGCGCTCACTTATGAGGGTAGTAACACCGATTGGTTGGGATTTGATTCTGGCGTGAGACAACTCCCTACTGAAATTGACAATCAAGAGCTACCCCAGGTCTATGTGGATGATGCGTCAGAAGTTTACAACACGAGTAGATCGTTTAGCCAGCAACTGGCCGCCAAGCAGCATACCAATTTCATGAACTATAGCTTAGGCCTGTCCTACGGAGATCAAAAGAATCTTAAAAATGGTCATTCCTTGGGTTATGTCATTTCGGGCTCTTACAAAAATGATAATGATTTTTATCAAGACGTGTTTTTTGGAGAATATCAAAAGCGAAATGAGGCAAATATTTATGACTTAGGGACCGCGACAACAAGAATAGGCGCCTACGCAACAGAAAGTGTGCTTACAGCAGGATTGGTCGGCTTAGCATACAAGACGCAAAATGCCAAATACAGGCTTTCTTTTATGAGACTTCAAAATGGTGAGAAGAAAACAGCCAGTCTCAATACGGTGTCAGATCCAGAAGATGATGATTTTAACCCTCGTTTAATTTCAAATTATTTAGCCTTTAATGACAATCTTGAATACGGGCAACGCGAGCTAACAAATATTTTACTCTCTGGAGCGCATCATATGAAAGAGGGCAAATGGCAAATAGACTGGAAACTGTCACCTTCTTTCAGCAATTTAACAGATCCAGACGTTAGGCGAGCAGCATTTTCTACTGAATCAGGAACCAATAGAATTAATGCTGGAGCAGCGGGACCTCCAACAAGATTATGGAGATTTTTAACTGAAAAGAACTCAGTGGCTAAGGTTGACTTAATCAACAATAGTACATTTTTCAATAGAGAGGCGAAATTCCGGTTTGGATCAAGTTATGTATACAAGGACAGAGACTATTCAATTCAAGGCTTTTATGTTCAGGGGATACAATCATCTACGAGATGGGAAGATGAGGCAAGCTTCGATGACATTATTTCAGACATCAATTTATTTGGCTCACCCACAGATGAAGGCAATAGGATGTATTATCAAAGAAATGGAGGCGTAAATCCTAATGCCAATGCTTATCAGTCTTCAAATACAAACTTGGCCGCCTATGTATCGGCAGAAGTCTCTGTTACTGAAAGACTCAAAACAATTGTCGGTTTGAGAATGGAAAAATTTGATCAACGGCATACAGGAATGAATCAGGGAGCTGCAAGTCAGTTGGGAGATGCTACAGATCAAGAATATGCTTCTTTAGTTCAAAGAATAAGAGCTGGGAAAATAAATGGCGCTTATTTGTTAGATAACGATAAGGTGTTGGATGCTACCGATTTTTTCCCATCGCTAAATACGATTTATTCGGTTACGGACAATCAGAACTTAAGATTTTCCTTTTCCAAAACAATTGCCAGGCCATCATTTAAAGAGATGTCTTATGCGCAGATTTTGGATCCAGTAAGCAATAGAACGTTCAATGGTGGGTTTTTTGAGTACTTGGATTCAGACGGAAATGTATTATGGGATGGCAATCTTAAGGAAACAAGAATCAACAATCTTGATCTACGCTGGGAGTTGTTTCTTCAAAGGGAACAGTTATTTTCTGTAAGTGCCTTCTATAAAACGTTTGATTCCCCTATCGAATTGGTTCGAATATCGACTTCCCAGTCTGGGAATGAATTTCAACCTAGAAATGTCGGAAATGGAATGGTATTAGGGGCAGAATTTGAATTTCGTAAAGCGCTTGTTTCCAATTATAGCATCTATGGTAACCTGACCCTAGTAGATTCTAGGATCGAAATGACTGACATGGAGTACAATTCCAGATTGGTATATCAGAAAGAGGGCGAAACGATTCAGAACACCAGAGTAATGGTGGGCCAAGCGCCGTATGTCGTTAATTTTGGATTTCAATATAATAATGCGGCCAAATTGCTTGATGCAGGACTATTTTATAATGTAAAAGGAAAAACACTGACGGTAGTTGGTGAAGGATTCTTTTCCGATATTTATGCCCAGCCCTTTAACAGCTTAAACTTTAATTTGAATAAGGTCATGGGAAAAGAAGAGCAACTTACCCTTAATTTCAGTGTCAACAATATCCTAAATGATAAACGAGAGGAATTTTTTGAGGCTTACCGAGCGGACAATGAAATTTTTAATCAACTCACACCAGGAACGGAAATCAGTTTAGGTGTTAAATACGCCTTTTAGGATTTGAAGGATTAACCAAAAGGGCTATTCAATCAAATGAATAGCCCTTTTTTTATGAATTCAGTTTGCTAGGGCAGTTTTGTTGATCTTCAGGTCCTCCATCAAGGTACATTTTTAACTCTTCCATTCTGTTTATAGAGAGGCGTAGTAATTCTTGACATTTACAAGAATTAAATAGTTCTTTTCCATATGCTACGCGATAATGGTGGTCCCAATTTTCGGGATAAATGGCATGAAGTCTTCTATCTCTGTATTGAATCCAATAAACTTGTTCCATACTGAAGGCTGTAATAAATTTATCGTCGTCACTGTTTTTCGCGTTAATCGCATCAATAATGGCAAGCATTTGGGCATCCATTTTATCAAATTGAGTGCAAGAATTTGTAGTTTTCTCGCCTGTAGTTTGACAGCCGTATATACTTGCAAATGCCATAATGAATATTATTTTTTTCATTTTTGAATAATTT
Source organism: Flammeovirgaceae bacterium (assembly GCA_013204595.1). Classification (GTDB taxonomy): domain Bacteria; phylum Bacteroidota; class Bacteroidia; order Cytophagales; family Cyclobacteriaceae; genus UBA4465. The sequence goes on along the minus strand of JABMNK010000041.1, from coordinate 45,461 downwards.
TTGGACTTTGACAAAGATACTATAGATAGGCTCTTAAGGCACTCGAAATGTTAGCTAGGCAACTTGTTATGCTAAATAAATAGTACTATTATCCTATTAGTTAGCAACGCATAAAATTAGTTTTTATCGCATTGTGGGAATCGCTTATTCAAGCGCTTTTATCTTTTTAACAAGCTGTTGAATTTCTGTATTAATTGATGCTATTTGTTTCATCGTGTCGTATGCAGCCAGTTCTTGATCTGGATGGCGAGAAAGTTTTTTATATTTACGTGATAGTTTTTTAGTGTTTTGGATTTTATTATCAATGTATTTTTGATAGAAGGTTTTTTTGAAATTCAACAATAATGTCTTTGTTTGTTCATGGTATGGGGGCAATTTGTCTTGGGGTAAATTGACGGTATTAAGGGCGATACTCAGTGAACTCTTATCATCTTCACCTGATAGGAGTACAAAAAGGGTTAAATCAACATTGCCCTCATTATATATTTTAGAGAGGGTAATTGTATAATATTTTTCCTTTTTAGTGAGATGACCAAATTGATTGCAGAAGGTCCAAAGTTCTTTCTTTACAGTGCCCACTTTTCTATCGAAATAGGTGAGATATCCATGATAATTGGCCCCTTCAATAGCTAGTTTTGAATCAATTATATCAGGAGTATAAACTTGGGCAAAAGAAATAAGCGGTAAACCGAGGAACAATAAAGCCAATAATAAATGTTTAAACATAAATCAATTTAAGTAATTGCCTATGCCCACAAAGATATTGATAACTGGTGGATCAGGAATGATCGGAAAGGCTTTAAGTGCCGTGCTCACTAAAAAAGGCTTTGAAATAGCGCATCTTAGCCGAAACCCGAAGGCCGGCGGGGAGTATCCAATGTATTTATGGGACCTTCATGAAAAGTATATTGACCCGAAGGCGCTAGATACCGACTTGATTATTCATTTGGCAGGGGAAGGAATAGCAGATAAGAGATGGACACCCGAGCGCAAAGATGTACTTCAAGCAAGTCGCATTCAATCTGCTCAACTTCTATATAATGCAATTTCGAAGCGACAAAAAAAACCCTTACGAATTATTTCCGCATCAGCCATTGGTTATTATGGCAGTGATACGAAAGCATCAGTATGTAAGGAAACCACATTACCAGGAGATGACTTTATAGGGCAGTTTGTATTGAATTGGGAGCGTCAGCTTTCAGCTTTTGACACATTGGGGATGCAAGTTAGTTTACTCAGAATTGGGTTTGTATTGGCGAAACAAGGAGGGGCACTGCCGAAACTAATGCGACCAATATTTTGGGGAGTCGGGGCTCCGATTGGAAGCGGGTTACAACAGATTAGTTGGATCCACATTGACGATCTTTGTCAAATGTTTGTTTATGTGATAGAACATCAATTATCAGGGATCTATAATGCCGTAACCGACTCAGTCACCAATGCTGATCTTACGTGTGCGATTGCCAAACAAATTAATAGACCTTTGTGGTTGCCGAATATTCCTAATTTTACTTTAAAATTACTTTTTGGCGAAATGGCTTCGCTCATTTTAGGAGGAAATAAAGTGAGTGCTGACAAGATATTGGCCCAAGGCTTTGAATATGATTATCCTGAGCTTGAGGGGGCATTGGCGCATTTATTTAAGCATTAATTGAGAGGATTATGGATGAATCAAAAAATCAAGAACTGATTAGGAGCGCATTTAAGTCTAAGGATTGGAATGAAACCATGACATCGGATTCATGGGTTATATTTAAAGTTATGGGGGAATTTGTCAATGGTTTTGATCGGTTGGCAAAGATTGGGCCTTGTGTATCGATATTTGGATCAGCGAGAACGAAAGAAACTAATGAGTATTACCAAATGGCGCAGGAGATTGCCGAAAAGTTGGTAGTGTATGGTTACGGAGTTGTTACCGGTGGAGGGCCAGGTATTATGGAAGCAGCCAATCGTGGAGCTCATTTAAAAGGAGGTAAATCGGTTGGATTGAATATCGAATTACCCTTCGAACAAAAGTCCAATGAATATGTTGACCGAGATAAATCTATTGATTTTGATTATTTCTTTGTGCGAAAGGTAATGTTTGTAAAGTACTCTCAAGGATTTATTGTGATGCCGGGTGGGTTTGGTACGTTGGATGAGCTTTTTGAAGCGATCACCTTGATTCAGACACAGAAAATAGCCAAGTTTCCTATTGTATTAGTTGGTAAAAATTATTGGGGTGGGTTAATGGATTGGATCAAAAAAACGATGCTTGATGAGCGAAATATCAGTATTGAAGACCTAGCGTTAATTAAGATGGTGGATTCTGCTGATGAGGCGGTAAAGGAAATCAACGATTTTTATAGTCAATATTTGCTGTCACCTAATTTTTAGCATAGGACGGCATAAATCACTAATTTTGCGGTTCGGAATAGCGAGATAGGTCATGGCAACCAAAGAATTGATTGAAGAGGTATTTATTGACGATGGCAAGATAGAGATCATTGGGGCCAGGGAGCATAATTTAAAAAATGTGAGCTTGACCTTGCCAAGGAACAAGCTTATTGTGATCACGGGGATTAGCGGTAGCGGCAAATCATCCCTCGCCTTCGATACACTATATGCGGAAGGTCAACGACGCTACATGGAAAGTTTTTCTGCATATGCAAGGGCATTCATTGGTAACATGGAACGTCCAGATGTAGACAAAATAAACGGATTAAGTCCAGTCATTTCCATAGAACAAAAGACAACTTCGCGTAACCCGAGGTCAACGGTAGGCACGACAACGGAAGTTTATGACTTTTTAAGGTTGTTATTTGCTAGAGCAGGTATTGCCTATTCTTATTTGTCAGGAAAACCCATGATTAAGCAATCTGAGGATCAAATTCTGGATCAATTGCTTCGCTATCATTTTGATAAAAAGCTGACCCTCCTGGCGCCCGTAGTTAAAGGGCGTAAAGGGCATTATAGAGAATTATTTCAGCAGATCAGGAAAATGGGCTATGCCAAGGTGCGTGTTAATGGAGAGATATTGGATTTAGAGCCAAAAATGCAAGTCGATCGGTATAAGACACATGACATTGAGATCATTATCGATCGGCTAGTTATTGAAGCTGGACAGCAAAAACGTATCACCGAGTCAATTGGTACTGCTTTAAAACAAGGGAATGGCGTGATCATGACCCTTTCAGAAGCGGGTGAGATAGCCTACTTCTCCAAAAACTTGATGGATCCAGAAACTGGGTTGTCTTACGATGATCCCGCGCCGAATACTTTTTCTTTTAACTCACCCTATGGTGCCTGTCTGAATTGCAATGGGTTGGGTCAAATAGAAGAAATAACCGAGTCAGCGATTATCCCTGATCCTAATTTGAGCATTAGTAGAGGTGGGATTTTGCCGTTAGGTGAATATCGTGAAATATGGATATTTAAAAAGCTGGAGGCGATTCTAAAAAGGAAAAAAATTAACATCAGTACCCCTATTAAAGATTTACCTAGGGACGTATTGGCGGTTATTTTATATGGAGATGACGAGCCTGTAGCGGTGAGCTCAGTGAAGTACCCGGGAACGGATTGGACGACCCATTTTGAAGGCATTATCAATTTTTTAAATAAACAAAAGGACGAAGGTTCTGAAAGGACGAGGCAGTGGATCAATGATTTTACTGATCAGACGGTTTGTACCTCGTGTGATGGATTTCGTTTAAAAAAAGAATCGCTACATTTTCAAATAGGGGGCAAGCATATCGGAGAACTGTCGACCATGAGTCTCCGTCAGCTTAATTATTGGTTTGAAGAGGTAGAATCAAGATTAGATGACCGCCAAAATTTAATTGCGAAGGAAATTCTAAAGGAAATAAGGAAGCGGATAGGATTCATGTTGAATGTAGGTCTTGACTATCTAGATCTGAATAGGCCCTTGCGGACGCTCTCAGGTGGTGAAGCGCAGCGCATAAGGTTGGCGACGCAAATAGGCACTCAGTTAGTAAGTGTTTTGTATATTTTGGATGAGCCTAGTATAGGTCTGCATCAACGAGACAATGTAAAACTTATCAAAGCTTTAAAAGATTTAAGGGATTTGGGTAATACCGTTATAGTTGTGGAGCACGACAAGGACATGATGTTGGCGTCGGATTTCATTGTGGATGTCGGTCCAGGAGCAGGTAGATTTGGGGGACAAATTGTCGCAGCAGCAGACCCTAGCACGTTTTTGAAAACGAAAACCACCACTGCGGGTTATTTAAATGGAACATTAGGAATTCAGGTTCCTAGTTTGCGCAGGAAAGGGAAAGGGGATAAAATAGTATTGAAAGGGGCTAAGGGGCACAATCTCAAAAACCTTACCTTGACATTAAATTTAGGTAAGATGATTTGCATTACTGGCGTGTCTGGAAGTGGGAAGTCGAGTTTAATTCACGAAACACTCTATCCGATACTTAGAAAACATTTTTATAAATCAAGAAAAGAGCCGCTTTCCTATACCTCAATGGAAGGACTAGAACATCTTGATAAGGTGATTGAAGTAGACCAATCGCCAATAGGAAGGACACCTCGGTCCAATCCAGCGACCTATACCAGTGCTTTTTCTGACATAAGATCGTTGTTTTCAGAATTGCCTGAAGCCAAAATAAGGGGCTATAAACCGGGCAGATTTTCCTTTAACGTTAAAGGAGGTCGTTGCGAAACATGTCAAGGGGGCGGCATGAGGGTGATTGAAATGGATTTTCTTCCTGATGTGCATGTTTCTTGTGAAAGCTGCAAGGGTAAGCGGTACAATCGGGAAACGCTTGAGGTCCGGTTTAGAGGAAAGTCCATTTCGGACATACTGGATATGACGGTAGAACAGGGCGTCGATTTTTTTCAAAATCAGCCCAAAATATTAAGAAAAATAGAAATGCTGAATCAGGTAGGTTTAGGCTATATTACCTTGGGACAGCATGCCACTACTTTGTCTGGGGGAGAGGCCCAGCGGGTAAAATTAGCTACTGAACTATCGAAAAAAGATACTGGAAAGACTTTATATATCCTGGATGAACCGACCACGGGGCTTCATTTTCAAGACATTGGTTATTTATTGGAGGTGCTAAATAGGTTGGTGGAAAAAGGAAATACCGTATTGATTATTGAACACAATATGGATATTATCAAGGTGGCAGATGAAGTAATTGATTTGGGACCAGATGGTGGAGACAAAGGAGGAAATATATTGATTTGCGGAACGCCCGAAGAAGTCGCCGATTGCGCGGATAGCTTTACTGGGAAATTTTTGAAAATGGAATTAGCGAGCGCTAAATGAGCAGACATAAGTTATATTGGATTTTTCAAATTGCCGGATGGTCTTTTTATGGCATCATACAACTTTCCTTATATAGCGTTCAATTTCAGGTAGATGGGTTATTTGTATTTGGGGAGCTTCTTCAGATTACTTTTATTATCGCCATTACCCATCTTTTTAGAATTTATATCCTTCGAAACAATTGGGTGAGTATTAAATGGGTTTATTTACTTCCCAATTTCTTTTTGGCTACCCTCTTCTTTTCTATCATACATTACTGCTTTTTAATATTAGTTCAATACTTAATTGGCAATCTTAATCCCCTCCAAGATTTTAATAAGTTCTCAATTTTGGCCAACATGCTTCAGTCCATGGTGCTTTTTTGGATTTGGGCCTTATTATATGTGTCTTTTTTGTATTTTGAGCGGTACAATCGGTCTTTAAAATATGAAGCGACGATCAAAGACATCGAACTTAATAATTTAAAGTCCCAATTGAATCCTCATTTTATTTTCAATGCGCTCAACAGTATCAGGGCACTTATTGATGAAGATCCTGTGAAATCGAAAGTAGCAATTACCCAACTATCAAATATTTTGAGAAATATTTTGAGAACACAGCCACAGGAGTTAGTTCCTTTCTCCGAAGAGTTGGCCACCGTGAAGGATTATTTATCTTTGGAAGGAATTCGATATGAAGAGCGATTGGAAACGATTTACAAAATAGATGCGGCTTCAAATTATTTTCAGATTCCTCCTTTAATGTTACAGACGCTAGTTGAAAATGGGATAAAGCACGGAATAGCGAAACTAAAGAATGGCGGTATTATAGCACTTAGTGCCAAAAAAACAGCCACGGGATTGTCCATTCAAATCAGAAATAGTGGCAGATATGAGGGTACGGATGTGTCTGTCGGGGGTTATGGTTTGAGTAATACTCGAAAAAGATTAGCATTAATTTATGGCGGTAAAGCGACATTACATATTGAGAATGAAAAAGAAGGTTTTGTACTTACAGAAATTATTATTCCTGAATCCATTATAAATTCAAAATGAGAGCTATAATTATTGATGATGAGAGACTCGCTAGAAGGGAGTTAAATAATTTATTAGAAAATTATCCAGAAATTGAAATCATAGATGAGGCAGTAAATGCGGACGATGCGGTAGAAAAAATCAATCGTCTTGAACCTGATTTGATTTTTTTAGATATACAGATGCCAGGTAAAACAGGGTTTGAAATGCTGGAACTACTCGACAAGGTACCTAGAGTAATATTCACTACAGCATACGATGAGTTTGCCATAAAGGCCTTCGATGTAAATGCGTTGGATTATTTACTTAAGCCTATTCAAGAGGATCGCCTCAAGGATGCAATAGCGAAGATATTGGCCACCAAGGGTGGATTCTTGCCAGAGGACCTTCCGCAGGCATCACAGGAGCTGAAGCACAAGCTGGGAATAGGAGATCAAGTTTTTGTCAAAGATGGGGATCGCTGTTGGTTCATTGGATTAAAAGAGATCAGACTTTTTGAGTCAGATGGGAATTATATTAAGGTATATTTCAATAATGTAAAACCCATGATCCATAAGAGCCTGAATGCCTTAGATGAGAAATTGGATGATAGAAGTTTTTTTAGAGCTAGTAGAAAGCACATCATCAATCTAAGTTGGGTGGAATCAATTGAGACGTGGTTCAATGGGGGCCTACTGGTTCAACTTAAAGGAGGAGAAAAAGTGGAAGTGAGCCGAAGACAGGCAGCACGATTTAAAGAGCGAATGAGTCTCTAATAGCCTGCATCATTTATCGACAAAAAATAATTTGGCGCATATTTCATCACTGATCAAGAAGCCATCAAACGTAAGTTTGAGTGTATCATCGGTGATGGTGGCTAATCCTTCTTGGCAAAGTGAATGAATGAATCTATGGTGATGGCGCGCTAAATCAAATCCATATTTTCGCCTAAAATCGCTCAAGTGAAGCCCAAATTGCGTGCGCAGATGGGTCATGATGTATTCATTCATCATTTCAGTTTGAGATAGTTTTTCCACCTTTTCAGGAATGTTGCCCAAAGCCAGTTGTTTTAAATACACTTGATTGTTGCTAATATTCTCTTTTCTATCGGTGCCATTGAAAGAATGGGCACCTGGGCCAATGCCTATATATGATTCTTGGAACCAATAAGAGGTATTGTGTTTTGAAAGGAATCCTTTTTTAGCAAAATTTGAAATTTCATAATGTTCATAGTTATGCCCCACCAAAGTGTCATGGACTATACGATAATTATGCGCATAGACTTCATCCGTAGGAAATGGCATAGTGCCATCGCGCTTCCATTGACCAAAAACAGTCTTTTCTTCGATGGTTAATCCATATACTGAAATATGAGGCAACCCTAGGCTAACCATGGTTTCCAAATCTGATTGTAAAATTTCATCACTAGCTTCGGGAAGCGCAAACATCAAGTCAGCTGAAATATTTGTAAAGCCGATCTTACGCGCCATGTCAATGGATTTAATGGCTTGAATAGCATTGTGTGATCGATTAAGTGACTCAAGTAATTGTGGACGAAACGTCTGAATGCCAATACTTAATCGATTAATACCCATATCAAACCAATCTTGAAGTATCGTGTAATTGATGTCATCAGGATTTGCTTCTATGGTTATTTCGATCTCTGAATCAAGGAGATAGTGCCTAGTTATTGTCTGCAATAGTGAGTGCAGTAAACTGGCAGAAAGGACCGAAGGAGTTCCACCACCGAAGTAAATGGTCTTAACAACCTCAGTATTTTCATGGGCCTTGATGGTCAATTCCTTATTCAGTGCTTTTACCATATCAGATACAGGCTTTAAATTCACACTAAAATGAAAGTCACAATAATGACAGGCTTTTCGACAAAATGGGATATGGATGTATAAACCAGACAAATGATGAGCGTATGCGCAAAAATAATCTTATTGATGGTTATAATGAGTGGTTATTTAAAGATTTAAGACGGAGACATCCTTTTCATGCCCCCTCATTTGATGAACAGATCTGAAAATCACGATAAATGGTCAAATTAGAATTATTTTTGTAGGATGAAAATCAGTCTCGAAAGGATTACGACCTATTTTTTTAAATTTAGTATTACTTGAAACGACTCGCCACGATTTTTATGTTATTTTATTTATCGTCAAATTCACTTTTTGGGGTGACCCGATTAGATTCAATTCAGGACATTTCCAATAGATTCGTTAGATCAGAGGCACGTCAAGACACGGGGCACATATCAGACACGATCTTTTATGAGAGGAGTCTGCTGCTATACAAAGAGGATCAGTTTCAATCACTCTGGATTAGAAATAATGATCCCATCACGATTTGGATAGCAGGTAAGCTGTGGGCAACTAAGGTAGATTCTATAACACTTAATAGAGAAGAGATTTATAATCATCGGGCAGATTCGATAAAATTAGTCGTACAATCACAGCAGGAATTCGTTGAATTAGCTGCCGCCTTTATTGCGCCGAGGTCTTTTGTCATTAGTATTGAAAATTTACTTGAAACCACGGAACTACCCATGGTTGAGAAGCAGGTACCTGAATCGGTCAACTTCGTCATCATAGCTACTTTGATCGTGCTTCTCTTTATTGCCATAAATAAAATGGTAAGCACGGAACCGCTTTTCAAAATGAGTTTCGGCTTTGGGTTAAGAGAGACGGAAAATGAAAATTTATTTCAATTTGGCCCAAGAACTTTATTTCATAGCATCTATTTATCGTTCTTAGGAGGTTTGTGCTATTGGTGTTTATGTGACTACAAGCAGCATTTGGTAATCCAAACCGAGGAAAGCTTGGGTAGTTGGTTTTATTATACTCTTATATTATTCTGCTTCTTAGTATTAAAATATCTGCTCACCATAGTGTTTAGTGAAATCAATGAATTGAAGTCTTTTTATCAATTCCAGTTTGGCACTTTCGTAAAATTCTATAGTATCATCTCTTTGGCCTTTTTAACCATGGTCAGTATTAATTTTTGGATTTTCCATTACGATCAAATAGCATTTGCTAAAGTTTGGGGGTTTTATTTCATCATGGCAGCAGGTATTTTTTCCATCTATCTATTCCTTTACATGGCCTCCGTAAAAGGTATTAGAAAAATGCGCATTATTGCTTATCTTTGCAGCACCGAATTTATAGGGGCATTTTTAATTGCCTTGGCGTTGTTAAAATAGTTTTGATCATTTTTTATCATCTCATATTGAATTTATCTTGGAGGACGACAAAAGAATTATAAAGGTTTCGAGAATTCTGGTTTCTCAGCCAAAGCCAAAAGGAGATCAATCACCTTATTTTGACCTGGCAAAAAAATATAATTTGAAAATAGATTTTAGGCCATTCATTCAGATTGACCCTATTGATGCTAAAGAATTCAGAAGGCAAAAAATCAATATTCTTGATCATTCGGCAGTTATCTTTACTAGTCGGAATGCTGTTGACCATTTTTTTAGGCTGGCCAGTGAAACGAAAGTGGAAATACCTACCGATATGAAATATTTCTGTATTTCAGAGCAGACGGCCAATTATCTACAGAAATACATTGTGGTTAGGAAACGAAAAATTTTCACTGGGGTAAGAACCGCGAAAGACTTGATGGATTTGATCAAAAAACATAAAACGGAGAAATATCTCTTTCCGTGTTCACGTATCAGGAAGGATGACATACCAGAATTTTTAAAAGTGAATGATTTAAAGCATTCAGAAGTAGTTATTTATGAGACCGTTTCAAGTGATTTATCAGATCTCGCAGATGTAAATTATGATATCATTGCTTTTTATAGTCCGTCAGGAATTCAATCCCTGTTCAAAAATTTTCCAGAGTTTAAACAAAATAATACAAGAATTGCGGCGTTTGGTCCTACTACGGCCAAAGCAGTATGGGATGCAAATTTGATTTTGGATATTCAGGCACCGCTCCCCAATGCGCCTTCGATGACCGGCGCGTTGGAGTTTTACATCCGAAAAGCGAATGAAAAAAATGATCATTAGCTGTGCTTGTTTATTGATCTATGCCAGTAGGTTAAAATAGATCTTGAGTGTTTTTTAAAATGGAATAAGTTTGACCTATATAACCTATTCATGAGTACAAAAAGTAAGGGCGCAGCATTAGTTATTTTGATTATTTTTGGGGTTACCAGCTTGAAGGCGCAAGGGGATTCATTTCTGAGTTATAATATTTTAAATCCTTCGCTATACAACGCGGCTTGGGTAGGCTTGGATAATGAAGCTAGTGTTTTAGTCCAATTAAGGAGTCAGTGGACTGGTTATAAGACGTCGTTTGATGGCAATGGAGGCGCTCCTTCAACGCAAATTTTAAGCATGATGATTCCTGTAATGAATAAATTTTCGGGGATAGGGCTGTCCGTTGCCAATGAATCTTTGGGCCCGGTTAATACCTTAAAGCTTAATATGCCGCTTTCGTACAAATTAGATTTTAAAAGATCTCAATTGTCTCTTGGTTTAATGCCGGGGATAATTTCTCGGACTCAAAATTTTAATGAACTTCGGTTCAATGACCCCAGTGATCCCTTTAATGTCGGAACCAAGGAAACACAAACCTTATTGAATCTGGGACTAGGAGCCTTGTACTTCTTTCCAAACCGATCCTTTGTCGGATTGGGAATCAATAATCTTCTTCAGCCGCGTTTTGATTTCGGATTGGAAGGATCAAATAATCGTGCAGTAGCCAATTATACACTTAACGCAGGGATTTCTAAGGTGTTCGGGGAGGGACTAGAGGTCCGGCCAAACGCATCTGTTCGAACTGACTTAACCTCCCATAGTGTTGATTTGGGTTTCATTGCTTACTATCAATCTAAACTTTGGTTAGGGACTTCCTATAGATGGTCTGAAGCCATAGTTTTAATGGTTGGATTTAGTTTAATAAAGGATATCAATTTAAAATTGGGATATGCGTTGGATGTCATCACTAGTAATTCAGAAGCAAAAGAGGTAACATCGCATGAGATTTTCGTTAAATATCATTTGAAAGACTTTACCTTTGGAGGTAAGAAGAAGGTGAAAACACCGAGATTTATAAATTAATTAAGAAAAGTTTGGTAATCATTTCCATTATTCAGTCGGAATTTTTGGTGACTAATTTATAAACCGTTTATATTTAAGGCGTGAATAGCAAATTTAAAAAATTGATATTTGGTTTTTTTAATCAAATCAATTGCAGTTTTAAAGTAGTTTTTATGAATTCTAAAACAAGAAATTTTTTTTCTGCAATACAGCTGTTGTTAATTTTAGTAATGTTTGCTAGTTGTGGATTGTTTGGGGGAGGATCATCAAAGGATCGAGGAGAGGTTTACGGAGTTCCGGATCGACAGGGATGGGAAATGACTCGTCCATTTGGAATGATGTCAATTAGAGCAGGGACCTTTCATATGGGACAAGCTGACCAAGACGTCGCAGCAACACAAATCAACTTCAACAAACAGGTGACCATTAGTGCATTTTTTATGGATGACACTGAAATCACTAATAATGAATACAGACAAATGACGGAAAGTCTTGCAGAAGGTTCCGAGGAGAGCCTTCCAGAGGGCATTTCTTTGGATGAGGTCATGCCGGATACAACAGTTTGGACTAGAGATTTTACGCACCATATGGGGGATCCTATGATGGTTTATTATTGGTCTCATCCTGCGTTTGATGATTACCCTGTAGTTGGCGTTAATTGGAACGCGGCCAGATATTTTTGTGAGTGGAGGACCAACTATCTTAACACATACAGAGAAGAGCAAGGATTGCCTATGATGCCTGCTTTTAGATTGCCCTCAGAGGCTGAGTGGGAATATGCAGCAAGAGGTGGTAGAGACATGGTTAAGTATCCCTGGGGGAATCCATATACAAGGAATTCAAAAGGTTGTTTGTTGGCTAATTTCAAGCCAGGAAGGGGCAATTATTTTGATGATGGATTTGCCTATGCTGCGCCGACGGCTACATTTTTTGCCAATGATTATGGTCTTTATGATATGGCTGGAAATGTAGCAGAGTGGTGTGAGGATTCATATAATCCGTCTTCGGTTCCTTTAGTTTGGGATTTAAATCCCACTTATTATGATGAGCGGATTGATGAAAAGTTAATACGAGGAGGATCTTGGAAGGATATTGCTTACTATGTTGAAACAGGTACGAGGGCTTACGAACACAAGGATACGGCTAGGTCTTCTATTGGATTTAGATGTGCTATGACTTATTTAGGAAGGTCTACTCAAGCATTTGATTTTTAATTAATTTTACAACCAAAATAACAAAAAAAATGAGTCAGAAAGGTGGATTTCAGGAGTTATTATTTGCAACCATTATGCCTAAGGTTTATGGTATTGGAGCTTCAGTAGTAATTGTAGGAGCGATGTTCAAAATTCTTCACCTTCCAGGTTCGTCCCTTATGCTTGGAATAGGGTTGACAGTTGAAGCTATAATTTTCTTTCTAAGTGCCTTCGAGCCACCTCATCCAGAACCAGATTGGTCCAAAGTTTATCCAGAATTGAGCCTAGATTATGACGGACCGTCAGCGGCTCCGGTAAGACATTCGGGTCCAGCAGCTACTGGAGTGGCAGGTCAAATGGATAAAATGATGGAAGATGCGAAAATAGGTCCAGACTTATTGAAAGGATTGGGAGATGGCATTCGAAATTTGGCTGATTCGGCCAGTAAAATGTCAAAATTAGGTGATGCAGCTCTTGCCACTAATGAATATGCGGATAACATGAGATCAGCTTCCAAAACGCTTCTCGAAATGAATAAAGCATACGGAATATCTATGCAAGCCATAGGATCGATGGCAGAGGCTTCGAAGGGAGCCCAAGATTATCAGTCGCAGGTACAGACAGTCACCAAAAGTCTGGGAGCATTGAATGCTCTTTATGAAATGGAGCTTCAAGATTCTCACAGCCATACCAAAGCATTGAATCAATTTTACTCTAATGTCACAGATGCCCTTGGAAGTATGGTTGAGGCAGGAAAGGAAACTGCTGCATTTCAACTTGAGCTTAATCAGCTAACTAGCAATGTTGCAAATCTAAATAAGGTGTATGGTGGAATGTTGACGGCAATGAAAAGTTAATGAGGGTTTATCTAAAATTAACTCATAAATTAAAAAGATAAGTTATGTCAGGAGGCAAAGAAACGGGACGTCAAAAAATGGTGGGCATGATGTATTTAGTGCTCACTGCCTTGTTGGCGCTGAACGTTAGTAATACCATCATAGATAAATTCGTCTTTATTAATGAAAGTTTGGTGAGTGCCAATTTTGAAACAAAGGAAAGAAACGTCCAGTTGCTTGAAAGTATCATCAAGACGGTAGACGAAACGGGAAATAGAGAATCGGACATGGCTGTTGTGGATGCAGCAAAGAGTGTTCACGATTTGGCAAGTGCGACAATGGAGAAAGTGAATCAGTTGAAGGATACTATGATCGCTATTACTGGGGGTTATATTGAATATGAGCCTGCGTACGTCGGAGATGCAAAGAATTTGATGGGCAAGACGGATTATAGTAAGGTGGGACATTTTATGATGCCTATTGAAGAGGGAGGTACGGGCAAAGGGGAAGAATTGAAAGAACTGCTGAATACCTATTCATTAGAGCTTAAAGCAATCATCGCACAATTTAGTTCTGATGAGTCAGAGCTTGCAAAATATAAGCCTATAGCCGTGGATGCCATTGATGATCCTATTTACAACCAAGATCCAAATCAGCAAGGAAAGATTTTTGCCCAATTGGCATTTGAAGACTCTCCGACACCAGCTTGTTTGGCTACTGCAAGTGAATTTCAATCAAGGGTTTTAAGTTATGAGACGCGGGCAATGAGTTATTTGTCCGGAAGAGTGGGGGCCGGTGACATTAGTTTTGATAAAATTGTGGCCATGGTACGTCCTGAATCTAAATATGTTGCTGCTGGCACACCATATAAGGCTGAAATGTTTATCGCCGCCTCGGCGTCAGCGATGGTCCCAACGATGACTTACAACGGCAGAGAAGTGAGAGTTGAATCAGGTAAAGGCTTTATTGAATTTATAGCTAGTGCTAATTTTGGTGAAAAGGAGATGGAATCTCGCCAGACTTTCGAGGCGTCCATTACAGTCCCTTTGCCAGGAGGAGGTGATACTACTTATTCGAGTATAGAAGAATATTTTGTAATGAAGCCGGTTATTCAGATTCAGTCACAGTCGGTAAATGCACTCTATTTAAATTGTGGAAACAAGTTAGATGTTCAAGTACCGGCTTTAGGAACAACCTATAATCCAACATTCACTGCGGCAGGTGGGCTAGCTATCAAGGGCGCCACGTTAGGTCTTGTGACAATTGTACCAAATAGCAAAGAAGTTTCGTTAACGGTTTCAAGTAATGGCAATAAAATTGGAACTAGGGCGTTTGCTGTGCGACCAATACCAGCTGTTGAAATCAAGGCGTTTACCGATCGAGGGGAGGTAGACATTACCAAGGGAATTTCTCCGAAGACCCCGAGATTATCGTTAAGGCCGATACCAGAGGCGGGCTTTGCAGAGTTTTTACCTGATGACGCCAAATTCCAAGTTTCTCAGGTCATAGCTACCTTAGTAAGTGGTGGCATAGGGAGACAGCAGGTCAAGGGAAATGGTAATATCGATCTTTCAGCGATAGCTTCTGCGGCCAGGAAGGGAGACGTATTGGTTTTAGAGTTCAAGGAAGTAAAAAGGCAAAACTTTAAAGGTGATGTGGAAAATTTCCCATCTTATAATCGTAGTATGTCAATACCTTTCAACTAAAGTTTAATTGAAGTTAAAATGAGAATACTATTTATTTATGTTTTTTTGATTGTGGGAGGGGCTTCTGAAATAATGGCCCAACAACCTGCTGCTAGTGAGATAATCAAGCCTGAGGTATATCCCGAATACGTAATGTTTAGAAAGACGATTACGCGTAGGATGAACTTGTTAGAAAAGCAGAATAAATCTTTTATATCTAAAAATTCTGAACTTCATGTTTTGTTGATAAGAGCGGTCAAAGAAGGACTATTAAAGCCCTATAAAACGGACTCGTGTATTAATCTAATGACGGATCAGGCTTTTTTGGAAGCCACTCAGTTTAAACTTCCAGATGATGGTGGTTTTGGAGGTGGTTTTGGAGGTGGCTTTGGAGATGATACGTCCACCGATGAGGCGGCCGCGGCGGATAACTTTGTTGATATTGACCCAAGTGAATTTAATAAACTTTACATCAAGGAGGATATGATTTTTGATCGTAATAGATCTCGAATGTATTATTACATTAGGTCACTAACCTTGTACATTCCTACAAATCCAAACTATGATATAAACTTTGAAAAGAAGATTGCTAGTTTCAGGTATGATGATGTGATGGCACTGTTAAGAGGCCCATATCAGGATGTGGCAAAATGGTTTAATGAACAGAATGAGGGCGCGCATATGAATATGGCAGATGCTTTTGAACTAAGATTATTTAGTGCGCCAATAGTAGGTGTTTCAAACTCCGAGAATTTAGACATTAGACAGAAATATGGAGATGAAATCAATGCAAATCCATTGAATGCAATGATCATTCAACAGCGACTCGAAATGGAGCTGATGGAGTATGAAAGTAATCTTTGGGAAAATTAATTTAATTACTCTTTAAATATTCGGTTACCGATTAAGTATCTTTTTTTTAAGATGCTCAATTACCCTCTCGGCAGTTTTGTTCCCAATAAGTAGCGCAAGTGTCTCCGTGTCTAGTTTTTTAATGTTTGCGATGGTTTTGTAAGTATTTAAAAGTTTATTCCGTGTTTTTTCGCCTATACCAGGGATCTCATCCAATACCGAAATAGTAGATTGCGCAGATCTCTTGTCTCTATGAAAGCTAATGGCAAATCGATGAGCCTCATCCCTTATGAGTTGCAATAGTTTAAGTGATTCGGATTTTTTGTTTATATAAAGCGGTACTGAATCGTCAGGAAAATAGAGTTCTTCCAATCTTTTAGCGATTCCAATAATTGGAATCTTTCCATAAATGCCTAGTGTCTTCAATGCTTCGCAGGATGCACTTAATTGACCTTTACCGCCATCGATGACTATCAAATCTGGGAACATCTTCTTTTCTAATATCAATTTGTTGTATCGTCGATATACAATTTCTTTCATTGATGCAAAATCATCGGGACCGATGACAGTTTTAATGTTGTAGTGTCGATACTGCTGCTTGAGCGGTTTTCCATTTTTGAAATATACCATGCTCGCTACTGGATTGGTTCCTTGAATATTAGAGTTGTCAAAACACTCAATAATTCTTGGAATACTTTTTAAGCGGAGATCTTGTTGTAGGGTCACGAGGATTCTATCCGATTGGTCTGCTATTTTCTCTTTGTGCTTTAGTTGTTCATGCTTGTAGAGTAGTGCGTTTTTTAAAGACAAATCAATTAATTTTTTCTTATCGCCAATCTGGGGAAGTACGATGTCAACGGGGGTTAATTCAAAACTTGTGTTGCTGAGTATCGTTGAATTATGGCTATCAAATTTAGTCCGTAAAATAGGTACTGCGTATTCTAAAATTTCTTGGGATGTTTCGTTTAATTTGGTTTTTACCAAGACGGTCTCTGAGGCACGAATCATACCGAGTTCAACCTTCATATAATTGAGGTAGGAAGTTTGGTCGCCATAAATTATAGTAACCACATCTATATCTATTTGGGAATGGTTTACAATAAGTGATTTTGAATGAAAGGTTTCTAATAAGGCTAGTTTATCTTTTATTTGGCCAGCCTGTTCGAAGTGTAGTTTTTCGGCTGTTGCCATCATTTTTTCTTTCAATAGTATTTTTATGGGTTGGAGATTGCCTTTAAGTATTAGTTTTACCTGCTGAATATCATCCAGATAGTCTTCTTCGCTTTGAAAGTCTTCGCAGGGCCCTAGACAATTACCTATGTGATATTCTAGACACACCTTGAATTTTTTTTGAGCAATATTGTCCAGGCTAAGATTTAGGTTGCACGTTCTTATGTGATATAGTTTTCGAACCAGTTCAAGGGCGTTGTTCATAGCTCTCGTACTGGTATACGGTCCGAAGTGAGTTCCTTGATTTTTGTTGATCTTTCGTGTGCTGTATATTTTTGGAAAACGCTCAGCAGTTACCACCAGGAAGGGAAAGGTTTTATCATCCTTAAGAAGGATGTTGTATTTTGGCTGGTTTTCTTTGATTAGGTTATTTTCTAAAAGGAGGGCATCGAACTCTGAATCAACAACTGTAACCTCAATTGTCTTGATTTCGCTTACGAGTTTCTGAGTTTTTCGGGAATGTTGATTTTGTTGTGCAAAGTAGCTGGCTATCCTATTTTTGAGGCTCTTTGCTTTGCCAACGTACAATAAAAGGCCCGTAGGGTCAAAAAATTTATATATTCCTGGGTTTTTTGGGATGTGCTTTAGCGAATCACGATCGAATTGGAAATGCTCCATCTAGTAGATTTCATCTTCTGTTACGATATTATAATAATTCACATCTAATGAATCTGTACCGTTATAAACATTACAGTTTAATTCCACCGTTATAGGTGTAGACGGCGGACTGAAGAGCGCACGTTCATAATTGAGTTCCTGATCTTGAAATACATGGAGCATGAAATTTTCCCAAATGGGTCTAGCGGTTCTTGCTCCTTGACCTAATGTCCATTCTCTAAAGCGAATACTGCGTTCATCACCGCCAACCCAAGCACCAGCCACTAATTTCTTTGTGACACCGATGAACCATCCATCTGATCCATTTTGTGTAGTGCCTGTTTTGGCACCTATGTCATTACCTTCTTTTAACCAAGGATCTAAAGCCACAGCTGAACCACCGGTTTCTTCAATCGCACCTTTGAGCATATGAAGCATTAAATAGGCGGTCTGTTCGCTCAACGCTTCGCGTGTTTCTGGCGCAAAATATTGCAATATATTTCCATTTTTATCCACGATTTTGGTGATATATCGAGGTTTGGTAAAGATGCCTTTGTTTGCGAAAGTAGCATAGGCGCCAACTAATTCATATAAGGATACATCGTCTGTACCTAAACATAACGAGGGAACGGCATTGAGTGGACTAGTGAACCCCAATTTTCTTGCGTAATCGACCACATTAATTGGTCCGACTTTACTCATAATGAATGCAGTGATTGAATTGACCGATCGAGCCATTGCTTGGCGTATGGTCATTACTTCTCCAGTATATTGGCCGGATGAATTATTCGGCCGCCATGTGGGTGGATTTTGTCCAGGGGTAGAGTATGTCACGGCGGCATCTACTACCTCATAACACGGTGAATATCCATTATCGATGGCGGTGGTATAAACAATGGGCTTGAAAGTTGATCCTGGTTGTCTTTTCCCTTGCTTCACATGGTCATACTGAAAGTATTTATAGTCGATGCCGCCCACCCAAGCTTTTATATCTCCAGATTCGGGATCCATAGCCAGAAACCCTGCTTGTAAAAAATGTTTGTAATAACGGACAGAATCCAACGGACTTAACAACGTATCTACTTCACCATTCCATGAAAAAATAGTCATTGATTTGGGCGTATTAAGATAAATCATGAGTGAGTCAGGATTGTCCTCAAATTGCTGTTTTAAAGCTTTATAACTTGCTGTTCGCTTGATTGCATTCTCAATAAAGCCTTTAATTTCTTGATTGTTATCATCAATCCAAGGATTGCGTCCTATCCAATGGGCATCAAATATTTTTTGCAACGCTGACATTTCTTTAGTAACGGCTGCTTCAGCGTATTGCTGCATTCGACTATCTATAGTCGTGTAAATTTTTAACCCATCCTCAAATAAATCATAGTTGTTTTCTTTGCACCATTCCATTAGACCATCTTTTATGACAGATCTAAAGTAAGTAGCTATTCCTTGATGTTGACTGGCCACTTTATAATTTAAGGTTAAGGGCTTTACAACTAAAGAATCATAAAGAGGTCTATCTATGAACTCATATTTTAATAGGTTATACAATACTTCTGTTCTTTTAGCTTTAGCATCATCAGGATTATAGACAGGATTATATCTTGTTGGTTTATTTATTGACCCTATCAGGCTCGCTGATTCTTGATAATCCAATTCTGAAGGAAGTTTATTAAAAAAGGTTTTTGCTGCTACTTGAATCCCATAAGAGTTAGAACCATATTCGACTGTGTTTAGGTACATTGCAAGTATTTCTTCTTTAGTATAAGACTGTTCCAATTGTACGGCGATGATCCATTCTTTTAATTTAGTAGCAAGTTGCCCTAGACTTTTGATGCCATATATAATTCCTTGATTTTCAGAATTGGTCCCATATAGATTCTCGGCTAACTGCATGGTAATGGTGCTGCCGCCACCTTGAAAGGTAAATGTCAACTTACCTACTACGGCTCGCAGCAAGGCCCTTAGATCGATACCTGAATGATCCTTAAAGCGATAGTCTTCTGTCACTAATAAGGTATTGATTAGCTCTGGTGATAATTCTTGATAGGAGATAGCTGTTCTGTTCTTTCTAAAGTATTTCCCTAAAGAAACACCATCTGCACTAATCAGTTCAGAGGATAAATCTGATTCAGGTTTTTCTAAAGCGATAAGGCTAGGCAATCCCCCAAACAATCCGAATGTATCATTTTTGACCAGATAAATAAACCCGGGGGCACCAATAAACAATAAAAAGAAAGTGATCCAGAGTGATCTACTTATTGTTTTAATATATTTCTGATAATTCATTTCGAATAGTATTGCTCAAAGAAAGAAAGGTAGGTTTCTAAATCCTTAGTTTTGTAAAAAATATCAAAATTTGCTTTTGTTATAATTAAAGTAACTAAATTTTCTTGTGCTAGATCTTTTTGTGTCAATTCAATATTTTTAAATTGGGTTTTAAATAATTGAGCATCCAATTTGGAGTTAAAAGGCGTAATTAAAATTAGAGAATATTTTTCGTCAAACAACATATTTCCTGACTTTAGGTTATTGTTTAATGAATCAAGATAACTATCTACAAATAGGGATATGGACTGAGTCATTCCAGAGGGGTAAAGATACATGAGGTAATGTTCCCCTTTTGAATCAGGAATATATTTGGCTTTTGACGCGCTGAACAAATTGATTTGAAATTCTTCAGCAGTAGCTATGAGGGTTTTGGCATAATCGACTAGGGGGCTGGTAGGGCGGTTTTTTACAAAATTATTTAATTCAAATTGGTATTTATATTCACTATCTAATTTGCCGAAGCAAATAGCGCGCAATAGGAGCAGATAATCAATAAATTCATTTTCAGGGCTGCTCGCTAATGTGCTGTCTAGTAGATTCATAGTAGCTAGAAATTCTTGTTGGCCATAAAGGTCATAAGCACGTGTATATATTTTTTGAAGGGCAATTTTTAATTTGTCATTATCCTCGAGGTAGTTTGGATTAAATACTAGTTTTGAATAAATAGAATCCGGATATTCAAGTACAAGTTGATCTGCTGCTCTAATACTACTCAATGAATCATAATCTTTATTGAGCAAATAAAGCTGATAGAGCACTTCTGCGCTATATCTTCCACCTGGAAACCTTCGTAATAATTCGTCAAAAGTGTGAATAGCGTTTAGGGGTTCATTCAGTTTAAAATTATAAATTTTACCTAATTCATAATAGGCAATTTCGATTTCGCTTAACAGCTTTTGCATTTGCGAGTCTTCTGTGGGAATTGCTGCGAGTAACTTACTTTTAGCGTCGTCTCGACTAAAGGTATTTTCGAGAGGCATATTGTCTTCACTTTTCTTCTCTGTTGATCCCTTTTGTGATGGATTGTTAGTTACGGCGACAGACTTGTTGATGATTGTGCTCCGTCGCCAATTATCGTTTAGCGTGCGCTGACCCCACTTACGTTTAAATTCAGATAGTCCACGACTTAATTCAAGGGTATTATAAAAATACCATTCACCTTGCGTACTTGCCGAAATGGTCACTTGGGTGGAAGTAGTATAAAAATTCACATTGCTACTGAGCGTTTCTGCTTTTTCCTTTTTTTTGGTCGCCTCCGCTTCTTGTACATAGAGCGTTTGATTAATAAGCTTTTCAAGGGAGTCAGGGGTAATTGAGACTAATCCGATTAAGCTATCGTTGTTGGAAATAGTGTTTAGGTGTAGTACAAAATCGCTCAGTACCTCTTGTCTGTTTTTAATAACCGCATATCTTTTTTCATCTTTTGGCAAAACATTGATGGTGCTGTCATAATAAGCTTTTGCCATGCGAAAATCTAGTAGATGCTCATAATAGATATCGGCTAATTTCAAATAGGCATAGGATTTTTGACGAGCATCGCTGACATTGGAGCTGATGGACATTTTGTAATAGTGAATTGATGAGGTTAAATCTCCTGATTTATAATCACGCTCAGCCATTTGGTAATAGATTTTGTCCTTGTAATCAGTGTTCTTTCTGTCTTTAAGGAGTTTTTTAAAATATTTTTGAGATTTTTTCGTGCTAGAGGGCTCATCTACCGGACTGATGCCAGCAAGATTTAACTTACTGAAAAATGAAAGTTCATAGGTTTTGCTATGTTTCATCGACTGTCGATAAAAATAGTAGGCGTTATCATTGTCCTTAATTTCTTGATGAACTTGACCTGAAATGAACTCAATTCTAGCGCGATCAGGATCTTTTTTTAAATAATTTTGTGCTATTTTTAGGTTTTGCGCTACTTCAGTATAGGATTCAATTTTCTGATAATAATAGGCTCTATTTAAATAATAGATAAGTTTATTTTTATCTGATAACTTTTCATTTTTCAGGTAGTCTATGACTACTTGGGCGTTTTCATATTCCTGAGCTTCGCAGAAAGTGCGTATTAATTCCGAAAGGGCTAAATGCTGTATGTCTTTGTTTTCTCCAAATTTATTGATCCATTTAAAGGTTTCAATGGCTTCCGGAAATTCTGACCCATACATTCTTGCTTTGCCAACAAGTATATAGGCATCATCCTCCCATTTTGATTCAGGGTGACGTTGAATGGCCATCGAGGCCTTTTCGATACAATCTTTTAGCAAAGATTCAAGAGACTTGGAATCAGTGGTGTCAAATTGGGAATAGATGGGTAAGATTTTATTATAATTCCATTGGTATTTGTCAAAAATACCTTTTTCGATTTCTTTGATTTTTTCTTTGGCTATAAAGTAACTGTTGTACCTTGCCGTGACATCGTGGTAACCAGAACTAACAATAGGTCCTATTTGTCCTTTTATAGATGTTATTGAAATAAAAAAGAGGATACAATATAAGTTTAGCCGCAATTGACGAGTTTGATTAATTAGAACTAGAAATTTTGATTAACATGAGTTTTCAGTTGTAAAGTTAAAATAATGATATGTAATATATTTGTGTTTTAATCATCAAAAAGATTGTCTCAAAAGCGCACTTTATCCAATTGGTTAACGAATCGCTATCTTCTTATAGTACGTAACGAAGAAGATTTTGCCGAAAAAAGAACCTTTATTTTTAACTATGCAAGGTTAATTTTAATATTGGTATTAGTCTTAACTTTGTCAATGTCTTTAGCGGTATTCGCCGTTAATACGATTCTCAAGCAGTGGTTTGATCCTCGACAAAGTGAAATTGCAGCAAATAGAAAGGTATTAAATCTCTCTATGACATTGGATTCTTTGTCGCATGAAGTGAATGTTCGAAATCAATTCATAGAAAATATGAAATTAATACTAAAAGGAGAGAATATAGACAGCATTAATAAGGTTGATTTTAATCGAGCGAGCTCATTGAAAGGAGACATTAATTTGTCCCCGCAATTAAGTCCTTTAGACTCTCAATTTAGGGCTGAATTTGAAAGTGCAGATTTGGGATTAGTGTCACTTAATGTAAACTATCAAGATGATAAATTACGAGAAATCGTCTTTTTCACCCCTTTGGAAGGAATTATTACCAACCCCTTTGATCTGAAAGCCGAACATTTTGGAATTGATATTGTCGCTGAGAAAAACGCACCTATCAAGGCCTTAGCGGATGGTGTGATTATTATGTCCTCATGGACGTTGGACGGAGGATATATTTTGGCTATTCAACATAGTGGAAATTTGATATCGATTTATAAGCATAATTCGGAATTATTGAAAAACGTGAGTAATTTCGTGACAGCGGGTGAGGTAGTCGCTATTATTGGAAACACGGGAGAATTAACATCTGGGCCACACCTACATCTTGAATTATGGCATAAAGATCATGCCGTAAATCCAGAGGAGTATATTAATTTTAGATAAAAAAAGATAATTATGTGGAGTAAAACAACCCAAAAGGAAATAGAGGAATTAAGCGCGGCTAGTAATATCATCGGTAAAGGCACTGTTCTTCAGGGGGATTTATTGGCGCACGGAAACATAAGGATTGAAGGCAAGGTTCTCGGGAATGTTACAACGAAGTCCAAGTTGGCATTGGGTCACTCAGCTTATATTGAAGGTGATATTCTGGCCCAGAATGCTGAATTTGCAGGTCATGTGGCAGGTAATATTCAAGTAACGGATCAATTGGTACTGAAGGCTTCTACGGTTATAGATGGCAATATTATTGTCAATAAATTAATTATAGAATCGGGGGCCAAATTTAACGGGTCTTGTAAAATGGGCGTTAAGTTTAAAGAAATTCAGATCGGAGAAAAAAACGATTATAAGGTAGAGTCTCCAAAAAGCAATGATATCAGACCCCTCCTCAAAAAAGCCGAATCTTGATCCTAACTTAAAAAATTTAGGCGGATTGGGGTTTCAGTTGGCTGGATTTAATTTGTTATTTTTTTGGTTGGGTTATCGTTTAGACGAGAATATTGATAATCGATTCCCGCTCTTTTTGGTAATTTCTGTACTCTTAAGTGTGTTCGCATCTTTTTGGTATTTGATTAAAAAGTTAAAAAAGTGAAACAATTCTTTCAATTGTCTGCAGTGAGTTTACTATTAATCTTCATTTGGATGATCAAAGACAAGCTACCTTTTCCATTACACCCTTTTCATCTTTGGATCGTTGGTTTCTTTTTTTTGCAGTCAATTATTACCACTGCTTTGTTTAAAACAGGGCAAAAGAAAATGAATTTTTTTGTCGGCTATTTCATGGGCGCAATTGTCTTTCGCTTTATTAGTGTCTTGTTGCTATTAATATTTTTTTTGTTTTTTGAAACAGCGCATTTTCAACTATTGTCTTTTGAAATAACAAGTATTTATTTGCTCTATCTTATATT
Source organism: Flammeovirgaceae bacterium (assembly GCA_013204595.1). Classification (GTDB taxonomy): domain Bacteria; phylum Bacteroidota; class Bacteroidia; order Cytophagales; family Cyclobacteriaceae; genus UBA4465. Next base: position 20,957 of record JABMNK010000041.1, on the reverse strand, counting down.
TGAAATGAGGCACGTTTTGGTTAACTTGCAGCGAAATTGAGTGGCTATATAGAAAAGAGTGGCTATATAGAAAACATGAGGGCAAACGAATATACCAACACATATAAGAATCTGATTTACAGTGTATTGATCTGCTTACTGTCGGTTTTCAATATTCAGGAAACCGTTGCTTCTGACGGTGGGGAAACTGAAAAATTCAATATAGGCGAAATGATCAATCACCATATTAAAGATTCGCATGTTTGGGAAATTACTCATGGTGTGGTTATTCATCTGCCAATTATTCTTTATTCGGCGCCGGATGGCTTGGTGGTTTTTTCATCGGAAAACTTTTTCAATGAGGGCCATCAAGAAGTTCCCTATATGGGATACGTTTTGGAGCATGAACATATTTCACGTCAAGATGGCGTTTCAGTTTTGGATTTTTCCATCACCAAAAATGTATTGTTTATTTTTATAGATGCATTTATCATGCTTTTTGTGTTCTTAGCAGTTGCCAAGGGTTATCGGAAGAACATAGGTAAGGCACCCAAGGGAATTCAATCTTTGTTTGAACCTATTATTATTTTTATAAGAGATGAGGTTGTAAAGCCTAGTATTGGTGAAAAATATCAACGGTATTTGCCTTATCTATTGACCTTATTCTTCTTTATTTGGTTTGGTAATTTAATAGGGTTAGTGCCAGGAGCGGCAAATATGACCGGAAATATCGCGGTGACTTGTGTATTGGCAATAGCCACTTTTTTTATTACCAATTTGAGTGGTAAGAAGACTTATTGGTCACATATTTTTAATACGCCTGGAGTGCCCTGGTGGTTGAGACCAATTATTCTGCCAGTGGAAATAATCGGTGTATTGACAAAGCCTGTATCGCTGATGGTGAGGCTTTTTGTGTCGATCACAGCGGGTCACATTGTCGTACTTAGTCTTATAAGTTTGACTTTTATATTTCATTCATGGATGGTTGGTTTTGGAAGCACGGTCATTGTGACTTTAATTACGATTATAGAATTGCTTGTAGCAACGATACAGGCATATGTTTTTACAATGTTTACTTCGCTCTACATAGGAATGGCAGTGGAAGAGCATCATTAAAGAAAATGTTCACTTTTTAAATTTATATAATATGTTACTTTCAATTTTAATGGACATGAGTTTTGCAGTAATGGGCGCTGGTATCGGTGCTGGTCTTGTCGCGATAGGCGCTGGGATTGGGATTGGTCAAATCGGTGGATCAGCGATGGAAGCGATGGCACGTCAGCCTGAAGCTTTTGCAAAGATCCAAACCGCAATGCTAATTATCGCAGCTCTAGTGGAAGTTATCGCCTTATTTGGTGTAGTCGTGTGTTTCTTAATATATACTGCTGGAACCGCGGCTTAATAACTCAAGGAATTGATCATTCACATTAGGTGTTGGTCAATTCCTTAATTTTTGAACAGAAAAAATAAAAAAATGGATCTTTTAATACCTGAATACGGTTTATTATTTTGGCAGTTGGTTGTCTTTTCAATCGTGCTGATCATCTTGGCAGTTTTCGTTTGGAAGCCTGTTACAGAAGCGTTGCGTACTAGAGAGGCGATGATTGAAGACTCAATCAAGTCAGCGGAGTTGGCAAGAGAAGAAATGCTTAAAATAAAAGCGGATAACGAAAATGTGTTGAAGGAGGCCCGAGCGCAGCGCGATCAATTATTGAAAGATGCAATGGCGGTTGCCAATAAAATCAAGGAGGATGCAAAAGGTGAAACAGCCATCATAGCTGGAAAAATGATGGCAGATGCCAAAAGTGCTATTGAAAGTGAAAAAAATGCAGCTTTGTCTGAAGTGAAAAACTTGGTGTCTTCTCTTTCCTTGGAAATAGCAGAAAAAATTATTCGAGAAAAATTAAGTGACAACAAAGCGCAGCGTGACTTGGTCGAAAAGTTTGTAAAAGAAGCCAAAATAAATTAATATGTCAGAGAGCAGAATAGCCAAACGTTATGCGAGGCCCTTGCTTGATTTGGCTGAAGAGCAACAAGCCGTTGAGACCATCAAGTCCGATATGGAGCAGTTCCTCCTCATTTGTAAGGGGCGAGATTTTTTAAATATGCTCAAAAGTCCAGTGATCCCGCACTTAAAAAAGGGAGAGATACTTAAGAAAATTTTTGAAGGTAAACTTTCGACACTAACCATGGCTATGTTTGGCCTGATTGTACGTAAGAATCGAGAAAAGATTTTGCCAGGGATTGCAGCTGAATTTATTAATGCCTACAATGAAAAAATGGGCTTTCAGCGTGCGCATGTCACCACGGCGGTGAGCCTAGATACTCCTTTAAAGGAGTCCCTGGAAAGAATGGTGATGGAGATATCTGGAAAGAAACCGTTGTTAGCAGACAAGGTGGATGAGGGGATCATTGGAGGGTACATTTTAACCATGGACGATCGTCAAATAGATCAAAGTGTAAAAGGTGCGCTTAATAAATTGAAGTTAAAATTTGATCAAGAAAGTAAATAGTTTAACAATTAGCTCTAGGGCTATTAACAAGTAAGATTATGGCAGATGTCAGACCCGATGAGGTTTCAGCAATTTTAAGAGAACAACTCTCCAATTTTAAATCCGAGGCAGAATTAGAAGAAGTGGGAACTGTTCTACAGGTAGGTGACGGCGTCGCTCGCATCTATGGACTTTCTAATGCGCAAGCGGGGGAGTTGTTGGAACTAGAAAATGGACTTAATGCGTTGGTATTGAATCTTGAAGAAGATAATGTAGGCGCGGTACTATTAGGGGAATCTAGTGGTGTAAAAGAAGGAGATACTGTGAAACGAACTGGCAGAATTGGTTCGGTTATGGTTGGGGACGGCGTTATAGGAAGGGTCGTAGATACTTTGGGAAAACCCATTGATGGTAAAGGGGACTTAACCGGCAAACTTTATGAAATGCCGATAGAGCGAAAGGCACCGGGCGTTATTTATCGACAGCCAGTAAATGAGCCATTGCAGACTGGAATCAAAGCGATTGATGCAATGATTCCGATCGGTAGAGGTCAGCGAGAATTGATTATTGGCGATCGTCAAACAGGTAAAACAGCCGTTGCGATAGATACGATTATTAATCAAAAGGAATTTTACGAAAAAGGGGAGACCGTCTTCTGCATTTACGTTGCAGTTGGTCAAAAGGCCTCAACAGTAGCTGGAATTTATGCTGCTTTAGAGAAGAATGGGGCCATGAATTATACGGTCATCGTGAATGCTTCGGCGGCAGATCCAGCACCGATGCAATTTTTTGCCCCTTTTACGGGAGCTGCGATCGGTGAGTTTTTCAGAGATACAGGAAGACCTGCGTTGGTGGTATATGATGATCTTTCTAAGCAAGCGGTATCTTACAGAGAAGTTTCCCTATTGTTGAGAAGACCCCCAGGGCGCGAAGCTTATCCAGGGGACGTTTTCTATTTGCATTCACGTTTACTTGAGCGTGCCGCCAAGGTAATCAACAATGATGCGATTGCAGCGCAAATGAATGACTTACCGGAATCATTGAAGGGCATAGTTAAAGGTGGAGGATCTCTAACGGCCTTGCCAATTATTGAGACACAAGCAGGAGACGTCTCTGCATACATCCCTACTAATGTTATTTCCATCACTGATGGACAAATTTTCTTGGAAACTAATTTGTTTAACTCGGGAATAAGACCTGCGATTAACGTAGGAATCTCTGTCTCTAGGGTAGGTGGTTCTGCGCAAATAAAGTCCATGAAGAAGGTGGCTGGAACGTTGAAGTTAGACCAAGCTCAATTTAGGGAACTAGAAGCTTTTGCCAAATTTGGTTCGGATCTAGATGCAGCTACCAAATTGGTCATTGATCGAGGCCGAAGAAATCAAGAGGTGTTGAAGCAACCTCAGTATTCACCGGTTAAGGTAGAACAGCAGGTGGCCATATTATATGCTTCAACCAAGGGGTTTTTAGATAAAGTTCCCGAGACAAAGGTCATCGCATTTGAGAAAGAATTTGCAGCGACGATGTTAGCCAGTCATTCGGAAGCATTGGCGGATCTGAAATCAGGAAATTTATCAGATCGTGCGACAGCTGCGATCGAGCAAGTCGCCAAGGATATTGCTTCAAAAATCAATGCATAAATAAGATTAATGGCAAATCTAAAAGAAGTAAAAGGTAGGATTCAGTCGGTAACCTCTACACAACAGATTACCAAGGCCATGAAAATGGTGGCGGCGGCAAAGTTGCGTAGAGCGCAAGAAAGAATAATGCAGATGAGACCTTACGCGGAAAAGTTGTCAGGTGTCATGCAGAATGTATCGAGTGCAGTAGACACTCAAATGGTTGATAACCCTTATGGTAAAATACGAGAGGTAAATAGTGTTTTATTGATAGTAATTAGTTCTGATAGAGGACTTTGTGGTGCATTTAATAGCAATGTTTTCAAGTATTCGAGAAATCTTATAGGTGAGAAATATGCGGAGATTGAAGCGTCTGGAAATTTGCACATATTGCCTATTGGTAAAAGATCTTTGGAATACTTTTCGAAAAGAGGCTACCACGTGGTTCAGGGTTATCATGATATTTTTAATCATTTGGATTTTGATCATGCCAAGTTGGCGGCTGAATTTGCTATGAAAGGCTTTGTAAATCAGGATTTTGATCATATTGAAATCATTTACAACGAATTCAAAAATGTGGCTACACAGATTATCAAGGGTGAGCAATTTCTACCAATAGCTCCAATATTACCTAAAGAAGGTTCTTCGAATTCAAAAATTGATTTTATAGCAGAACCTGATGAAGCCTACATTTTCAATGAGATCATTCCAAAATCTTTGAAAATTCAGCTATACAAGACGGTACTTGAATCCAATGCCTCAGAAAATGGTGCTAGAATGACGGCTATGGGACAGGCAACCGATAATGCAGGTGAATTATTAAAAGAATTGAAGTTAACCTATAACAGGACACGGCAGGCAGCTATTACCAAAGAGATTTTGGAGATTGTTGGTGGTGCCGAGGCACTTGCTCAAGGTTAATAAAGATTATATTGGCATTCAGCGGATATAGTATGCTGAACATCATAAAATACATGAGGTGGCTTTCTCTAGACATAGTGCTAGGGGGAGCCATTTTTTTATTTTTTATAGGGGATCAATTACAAGTAACGATACCCTTACCAGTTCTTTCGGCTTTGGGAATTTGTATTTGGCTGATTTACACATTGGATCACCAAAGGGATATAGCATTAGGGCATCTACTAGGTGATCGAAGAGTTTTTCATTGGGCACATCGAAGACTTATTAGAACAGGGGTAGGATTGCTAGGGCTAATTGGAGTTTTTATCTTGTTTTTATTACCAAAAATATTGCTGATATGGGGCTCTATGATTGCGCTGATTTGTGGAGTCTATTTGTTGACTGCACGCTGGCTTGCCAAAATCATGATTAAGGAAGTGATGGTAGCGATGCTCTATGCTTGTGGAATCTTTCTCTACCCAGTTACTCAGGTGAAACAATTTGATGGGATGCACCTAATATTTGCCTTGCAGCTTATGTTTTTGGCTTTCGCCAACATTGTACTGATTTCAAGATTTGAGTTAAAGGAGGATCGCAGGAATGGTGTAGGTTCGATGGTTCAATCGATGGGGATGAAAGTCAGCGGTCAATTAATTTTCATTATTCTCTCATTTCTCTTGAGCAGTGCACTAATTATAGGCCTGAATGATCCTCTCTTTTTTGAATTGGAGATAGTTTATTTTGTGGCATCTACTCAATTGATGTTGATTTATGGATTTCCTCATTGGTTTTTGGCTAGAGAACGTTATCGGGCCTATGCGGATGCTATTTTCTTTTATCCGCTGGTTTTTCTGTTATGAAAGCCAATGATTTTGATAGAATTGCCTGGTGCTATGATTTTTTAGTTCGAATGGTATTCGGTACGAGACTTGATCGCGCTAGTAGTCATTTTTTGGTCAATCTGAGGACTTCCGCACGCGTGTTGATCCTGGGTGGTGGGACCGGAAAGTTAATGAAAAATATCGCGCATGTTCATGAGGTAGTATATTTAGAAAAGTCGTCTAAAATGTTGGAGAAAGCAAAAAAAAGGTCCCCTGCTAATGTCAAAATGTTACACGGCGATTTTATAGCGTTCGAAGAATCAAAATCCTTCGATGTGGTGATTTGTCCTTTTTTCCTAGATGTATTTTTGCCACACGAATTGCGTGAAGTACTTAAAAAAATACATGCCTTACTTTCGTTGGAAGGTCAAGTGATCGTGACAGATTTTCAACGTACTACCTGGTGGAGCAAGCAATTAATTTCTTTAATGTATCTTTTTTTCTCAAAGGCAGCACATCTTTCAGGTTCCAGGTTACTGTCTATACATGAGATGATGTTACATCAAGGGTTTGAAGAAATTCATCATGTGAGCTATCAAGATGGAATGGTTTTCTCAAAATCTTATCAAAAGATCCTTTCTGGTAACGGAATTCTAGAAGCTCACTAGTTAAGGAAGGTGCCTCAAGTCGTCTCTTACATCTGCCAGACTTCCTCTCCTTGCATCGTACTGGGTGCAGCGGTCATGAAAATGGACATCCCTTGTAGGATTCCCATGATTTCAGAAGTGGCGGCGTCTAGCGAAGGGGCATTGTCATATTCAGCAATGATCATGGCTTGGTTTTCTGATAACCTTAGTACTTTGATCGAATTGAGTCCTACAATGTTATTTAATAAAGTCCTTTTTGAATCTGGGTAGGCCGTCATTTCATCGAAAGAATAAGAGGTAATACGTGCGGTCATGGTAGGGGTTAACTTTTAATGAAACAATGATAACGTTTTGTATAATATAAAAATAAACAATAATTTTTTTTAGAATGACGATGTAATCACTTTTCTATTTTAAATAGCCTTGGTCAGTAGTATTTTAGTCTTATCCTGGTGATCACGCAAGCCAATTACGAAGTATTCACCTCCATTTGATAGCCCTAATTTCTCTTGAAGTGCGGAAGCAGATATCGGGTAGTTCTTGGTGATTACGTTGGCTTTTAATTGAGGTAGCTGTTGTTTAAGAGTCTTTTTAGTGACTTCTGAGATCACTTCAAATTGTCTACCCGGGAAATTTTTGACCCTACGATCAGTGGTGTAGAGGTGTGTGTGTTGTGCGATTTTAATGAGTCCATAGACGGGTTGAATGGATTTGAATAGCCCTGCTTTGAGAATAGATACGTTGGGGTCCAGTAGGATTTTTTGAACCGGCCCTAATTGATCAGGTATTGTTTTTTCAGTACTGAGGGTACCGATAAACTTGGGTTGAGTGGTATCTAGATTGATGCAGTGAATTTCAGAGTTCATGGGGGGATGTTTGGGAATCAAAAAAAGAACCTCTTTGCATTCATTGCGAACGCTTACTACATGGATCTCTGCTGCTGAAGAAAGTTCTTGCAGGGCTTGACTAAGATCAATCATAGGAGACGCTTTGATTAAGACGAGAGATGCTTTATGACGGATTAGAGGAAGGAGCATTACGATATTTGGTGAGCAATCAGCAAATCGAAAGATTCTATTTTGATTCTGGGCTCTACGGGCGGGATCGATGTACAAAACAGCGTTTGGTGGGAGGTCATTTAAAATGTCTTCTGTGGTTTGATGATGGATTTGGATGTGTTCAAATCCTAATAGGTCCTTATTGATTTCGAATCGCTGGCATAAAGAACTTTCTTTTTCAACATAATGGGTTTGTTTAAAGTTCTTAGATAGCGCCATACAATCCACTCCCATGCCTCCTGTAAGATCATAGAGGTTTTGCCCTTGAAGTAATGTGGCTTTGTATTGTGCGGTCAAATTGGATGAAGACTGCTCCACCGAAAGTGGTGGAGGAAAAAATATATTTTCCAATACATACCAATTGGGCAGTTTGGTTTTGGCCTTTTTTCGAGCAATTAGCTGTTCAATGAGTTCCTCTTTCCATGGACGTATCAGCTTGGGAGGATTTAAGCGCAGTCTATTAGGATCTGTTTTTTCCGCTTCCTTCAGGAATTTTTTGACGGCATCGGATATCAAAAATCGATAAAATTCTTGAGCATCCAGCATGATCAACTCAAGATATGTTTCGTCACATATTCCGCAATCTGTAGGGCATTGGTTGCGGCTCCTTTGCGAAGATTATCTGCTACAATCCACATATTGAGCGTATTGGCTTGTGTTTCATCCCTTCTTATCCGACCAACAAAAACCTCATCTTTTTGATGGGCAAATAAAGGCATGGGATATATATTATTTTTTGGATCATCTTGTAGTACGCAACCGGCAGTCGCTGCGATAAGGGATCTTACTTTTTCGAGATTAAAATCTTTTTCAAATTCAATGTTGACTGACTCTGAATGACCGCCAGTGGTTGGAATGCGCACGCATGTCGCAGAAACGAGAATACGGTCATCTCCCATTATTTTCTTGGTCTCGTTGCTCATTTTCATTTCCTCTTTGGTGTATCCGTTGTCAAGAAATACATCAATATGTGGAAGTGCGTTTTTGTCAATGGTATAAGGATAAACCATTCTTGGATGCGCTACTCCTGCTCGCTCATCTTCCATTTGATCAACGGCAGCCTTGCCTGTACCGGTCACTGATTGGTAGGTGCTCACGATGATCCGCTTTATACAATAATGTTCATGAAGGGATTTTAAAGGTAATACCATTTGTATGGTAGAGCAATTCGGATTGGCAATGATCTTGTCCTCTGCAGTAATGACGTGTCCATTGACTTCCGGAACGACTAGTTTTTTTGTAGGATCCATTCTCCAAGCCGAAGAATTGTCAATAACGATGGTTCCAACAGCGGCAAATTTTGGCGCCCATTCAAGTGAGGTGCCCCCACCTGCCGAGAAAATAGCGATATCAGGCTTCAAACTGAGGGCTTCCTCCATACCGATGATGGGATAGGTAAGACCCTTACAAGTGATCAATTTACCTATAGACTTGGGGGAAGCGACTGGCAATAGTGTATGGAAGGGAAAATTCCGTTCTTCCAAGAGACGTAATACTTCATGTCCGACTAATCCGGATGCGCCTACAACAGCAATATTCATTGTGATATAATTTAAATGTTCCCCTTTCTATTTTTTCTTCTGTGGGCAATGCGATTATAGATCATGGCAGGGCCCTATTTTTAAGAGGCAAATTTAGTGATTTTCTATTTCTTTCGCTTTCTAGCAAGATGAATCAAGGAAAGGAACACATTAGGTCATATTATGGCATTAAATGTTGAGCTAATAACCCGACAGTAGGAGTTCATGACAGTTTTTTTGTTCTTATCATAGCCGCATACTAGCTTAATGTCACTACTAGGTTTTTTTCTCATAGGATGATGTTGCGAGGGCTCATTTCATTAGTTTTTTTACTTTTCATTTGGTTGGTGAAGGCCCAAATACAAGATGATTTTTCGGATGGGAATTTGAATCAAGACCCCTTCTGGATTTCAACTAATATCTCTAGTAATGGTACTGATTTTGTCGTTTTAGACGGGGAGCTCAATACAAATGGCCCGAAGTCCGCTGCCACAATTTTCATTTCTACTCCATTGAGCCTATTGGCGGATCCTTTTGACTTGACTTGGGAGTTTTATGTGCGTTATGACAATCCCCCGAGTAATAGTAATTATGTAAAGATTTATCTTTTGAGTGATCAATCAGATCTCACAGGCAATCCTCGTGGGTATTACCTTCGGATGGGAGTATCAGGTTCAGCTGACGGAATTGATTTGTATAATAGTGAATTAGCGGCTCCCTTAATAGCCGATTCAATCCGCTCAATCGCCAATTCGATTGATTGCAAGGTGAGGGTTTCAAGAAGTTGGGATGGTCAATGGACACTCTCAGTGGCATTTAATGAGTCACTTGATTATCAAGTTCTAGGGAGTGCGATGGATCAAACCATGATTTCGAGTGGTTATTTTGGGTTTTTCGTGCAGCATTCTGGATCACGCAACCAGGCATACTTTTTTGATGACATAGCGATTGGGTTCTACCAAGTTGTTGATGAGGATCCTCCGATGCCGATGCGGATTGAGGTATTATCAGAAACCGAAATTTTAATTCATTTTGATGAAACTATTTTATCCGAATCGATCTACCCAGAAAATTTTACGATCAATGGAGATATCCAGGTCAAGGAGGCACAACTGATGGAATCGGGGGCCTCAGTAAAATTATTGACAGATTCACTACAAGTGGCTCTTTGAGCGCAGATCCCAAAATGCTTGTTCCCAATCCCACTTCTTTGGGCTACTCATCCTTTACGAGAATTTTCTATGACGTGGCAACAATCGGATTATATGCCAATTTGATGATCTTTGATCATCAGGGACGACGAATTAAACAACTGCTTAAAAATGCCTCGATTGATTCTTCTGGATCAGTATTATGGGATGGGGTAGACGATTCAGGAAATTCAGTTTATGCAGGAAGCTATTTGATTTTGGTAGAAGTATACGGGCTCAACAGTCCAAGAAAAATCTTAAAGGAAGTGATGGTCGTCGGCTTCCAATATTAATTAAAGACATTTCATTTAACTTAAATTTAATGATTTAATATAAATGAAATGTGATAAAAGATTTTGATCTTTAAGGGACAATAAAATTAAGAACCTATGCGTAACCTCTTTTACAAATTCGCCGTCATTTCGATATTATTTATTCTACTACTAAGTTATTATTCGCGAGCATTTCTTTGGGCCTTTATTTTTTTCGGACCGCTTATTGTGGTTGGGTTTTTAAATACGTTTCAAAAAAGCCATGCCATACTTCGTAATTTTCCTTTGCTAGGTTATTTTAGGTATTTGTTTGAGACCATAGCCCCTGAAATTCAACAGTATTTTATTGAGCGAACCACGGATGGAAAACCTTTCAGTCGTAATCATAGGGCACTTGTGTATCGACGGGCCAAAGGGGTCAATGACAGCTATCCCTTTGGGACACAGTTGGATCTGCTTAGTGAGGGTTATGAAGGGCTTCGGCACTCTATTTATGCCAAAGAGCCGGTTGAAGAATTCCCTAGGGTGGTGATAGGAAGTAGTTTTTGCAAGCATCCATATAGCGCTTCGGTATTGAATATCTCGGCGATGAGTTTTGGATCTTTAAGTAAAAATGCCATTTTGGCCCTTAATCGAGGAGCTAAAAAAGGGGATTTTTATCATAATACTGGAGAGGGGGGACTTTCCGATTATCATTTAGAAGCTGGAGGAGATCTGGTTTGGCAAATTGGAACGGGCTATTTTGGCTGTAGGACCTTGGACGGTCATTTTGATGGTGAAAAGTTCAAAGAAAAGGCGGCAAATACATCCGTCAAAATGATCGAAATTAAATTGTCTCAAGGAGCAAAGCCGGGCCATGGAGGGGTATTGCCTGCGATTAAGAACACCGAAGAAATAGGGCGAATGCGTGGTATTGTGCCACATAAGACCGTCCTTTCACCTCCCGGTCACAGTAAATTTAACGACGCCGCAGGCTTGATTCATTTTATTCAAGAGTTAAGAACACTTTCTGGAGGTAAGCCGGTAGGTTTCAAGTTGTGTATAGGTCGAACCGAGGAATTTATTGAATTATGTGAGGTTATGAAAAAGGAAGGTATCTGGCCAGATTTTATCACCGTGGATGGGGCAGAAGGAGGTACGGGTGCGGCTCCATTGGAGTTTGCTGATTCTGTTGGGGTTCCCCTTGAACCAGCCTTGATTTTTGTGCAAAGCACGCTGAAAAAATTCGGGCTGAGGGAGGAAATTAAAGTCATCGCGAGCGGCAAAGTACTGAGCGCATTTTCGATTTTAAGGATGAAGGCACTGGGTGCGGATATTTGTAATTCGGCTAGGGCTTTTATGTTCAGTTTGGGATGTATTCAAGCCTTAAAATGCAATAGTAATGATTGTCCTACTGGTGTGGCCACACAAGATCAGATGCTGATCAAAGGACTAGTGGTGACTGACAAATCTGAGCGCGTTTATCGTTTTCATCACAATACTATTATCGCAGTGCTTGAGTTGCTTGGTGCCTGTGGCTTGAAGCATACTGACGAAATCGGTATCGAGATGTTTGTGAAGGGAGATGAGATGGTAGCATTGTCCAATCGTTATTTTCCTGATTCATTGATCAATAGAGTTGAATATAAAAAAAGTGTTCAATATTGGTGAATATTCGATTTGCGTTGCCTTTTTAATTCAGTAGTTCAAATATAAGTCAGCAGCTCAATGGGCCCATAAAGTTTTTAATATTGGCTATTTGGATTACTTTAGCTTACTTTTTTGTGTTACGATCATAAAGACAACATCATATGGCAGAAAAAACCAAATATTCCGCGGATGAACTTAAAGAATTCGAGGAGTTAATTTATAAAAAAATAGGCATTGCAAGAGTCGAATTGACCACGCTTATAGGATCGTTAAACCATAGTTCTGATGAAGGAACAGATGGGTTTTATGGTAATGTGAAAACATTAGAAGACGGAGCAGATACTGCAGAAAAGGAGCAAATGAACCAATTGGCTGCGAGACAGCAAAAATTTATTTCTAATTTGGAAAATGCCTTGGTTAGGATCAAAAATGGGACCTATGGTATTTGTGTTGATACGGGTAAGTTGATTCGAAAAGAAAGACTGATGGCCGTACCGCATACCATGCACTCTATCGACGCAAAACTCAAAAAGGGTTCATGAGTTTTTTGGCTCAGCACATTGAAGCACTTATATTTTGTGCACCGAAACCTATTGGTAAGGTGGAAATCCATGAGTGTCTCAAAGAGATGTTTGATGCTAATATACCAATAGAAGATGTATCGGGCGGTATTGCCGAAGTGAAGAAAAGATTTCAAAGTGATGACCATTCCTTTGAGTTGATCAAAAGTGGTGGTGGGTATCAATTTTTGACTAAACCGGCATATGAAGCGAGTATAAGTTTGTTGCTTAAGCGCCAATCGAAAAAAAGGCTGTCTAATTCGGCGTTAGAAACCTTATCTATTATCGCGTACAAACAACCTGTAACAAAATCAGATATTGAAGTGATCAGAGGGGTTAATTGTGATTATACAGTGATGCGCCTTCTGGAAAAAGAATTGATTTCAATAAAAGGAAAGTCTAGTGGTATTGGGCGTCCTATATTGTATGGCACCAGTGCCAAATTCATGGATTATTTTGGCATCAATGATCTAAAAGAATTACCCATACCAAAGGATTTCGCTATGGAGGCAAATGCCATAGGAGAAATAAAAGATTGATGAAAAAAAAAATAGAAGAAGAAATCGTAGTTAATGAAATTAGGCTAAATAGATTTATAGCCAACGCTGGAATATGCTCGCGAAGGGATGCGGATCAATTAATTCTCAGTGGCAAAGTCAGTGTAAATGATCAGATAGTCACGCTACTAGGTACTAAGGTAAAAAAGTCAGATAAGGTCAGTTATCTTAAAAAAGTCATACAATCGGAGAAGCATCAATATGTCTTGCTTAACAAGCCCAAAGATTTTATAACTACGACACAAGATCCTCTTAATCGCAAAACGGTAATGTCTTTGGTTGAGAAAGCTTGTGAGGAACGAATTTATCCAGTGGGTAGACTGGATCGACATACTACAGGGTTATTGTTATTCACAAATGATGGCGAATTGGCCAAGAAGCTGACACACCCAAAGCATAAAATAAAGAAGATCTATCAGGTAGAATTGGATAAATCAATTATTGAAGTGGATGTGAAGCGTATTCTTAATGGGGTAGCCTTGGAGGATGGACTTGCCGAGGTAGATGATTTGGCCGTTATCACTGACGATCGCAAGACTTTGGGTATTGAGATACATATTGGGAAAAATCGAATCGTCAGAAGGATATTTGAGCATTTTGGGTATCAAGTCGTGAAACTAGATCGCGTCATGTTTGGTTTATTGACCAAGCAAAATTTGCCTCGAGGAAAATGGAGACACCTCAATGCCAAGGAAGTAGGGAACCTCAAGGGGGGGCGCTAAACCACTTATGGAGCCCGAAAAGAAGCCCGTATTGGGTTCATGATAATCAAACTTTACCAGTTTCAATATTAAATGTGGTCTACAATTAGCTAAGCGCCATGCTTTTGATACAACTTTTAGTATGCATGCATACTAATTAAGTTGGTTTTGTTTTAACTTGTAGGCAAAAAAAAACCCAATCCGAAGATTGGGTTTTGGTGGTGCTAAGTGGATTCGAACCACCGACTCACGGATTTTCAGTCCGATGCTCTACCAACTGAGCTATAGCACCTTGAAAAGTGGATGCAAAAGTAGAAAAATATATGAGTGATACAAGTAAATTGAATGAATTATCTTTAAAGTAGTACTTAATGACATTATTACCACAATTAATCTTCGCTGGAATTTTAGTAATTTTTGGCGTTTTTATTTTTAAACGGGTGAATTTTATTAGATCCAACATCGCATTGGGTCAAAGCAATAACATAACTGGGGATCGTGCCAAGCGTTGGAAAAACGTACTACTCATCGCCTTTGGGCAGAAGAAGATGTTTAAAAAACCCATACCTGCGTTGCTACATTTATTGATTTATGTGGGATTTATTTTGATTAACATAGAGGTGTTAGAGATTATTTTGGATGGATTACTAGGTGCGCACAGAATGTTTGCGCCCTTTTTTGGCACCTATTATGGTGCGTTGATTTCCTTTTTTGAACTGTTGGCTTTAGGCGTAATGTTTTCATGTGTTATTTTTTTAATTCGTAGAAATGTGATTCGGCTGTCAAGATTTAAGAAACCTGAAATGAGCGGTTGGCCGGCTTTAGATGGAAATTTGATTTTAATCATTGAAATAGTTTTAATGATCGCTATTTTGTCAATGAATGCCGCAGATCAAATTTTGCAAAGTCGAGGTGTTGACCATTATCCGGTGACGGGTTTTTTTCTAGTCAGTTCTTGGATGATGCCCTTCTTTGATGGATACGACTCGGCGTTTTTGACCATTATGGAACGAAGTGCTTGGTGGTTTCATATTGTAGGAATTTTTGGATTTGCACTGTACGTCACTTATTCAAAGCATTTGCATATTTTCTTGGCTTTTCCCAATACTTACTATGCCAAGTTGATACCAAAAGGACAAATGGACCATATGCCAGCGATCACGTCGGAAGTAAAAATGATGCTTGGGATTCCCATTGAAGAGGGGGCCGTAACGGCCCCTGACGGCATGAAATTTGGCGCTAGAGATGTGACTGATTTAAATCAAAAGAACCTAATGGATGCTTACTCCTGTACCGAATGTGGGCGATGCACAGCTGAGTGCCCAGCGAATATTACGGGCAAAAAATTAAGTCCACGTAAGATTATGATGGATACGCGAGATCGGCTAGAATCATTGGGCAATTCATTAAAAAAGGGCGGCAATGCAGAAGACGGAAAATTCCTGCTTGGTGATTATGTTACCAAAGAAGAGATTAACGCCTGTACGAGTTGTAATGCCTGTGTTGAGGCTTGTCCTATCTTGATCAATCCTTTGGATATTATCCTTCAGATGCGTCGTTATGTGGTCATGGAAGAGTCTGCGGCACCGGCGTCATGGAATTCGATGTTTCAAAATATTGAAACCAACTTTGCCCCTTGGAAATTTTCAGTTCAGGATCGTTTCAATTGGGCAGAAGAATTAAAAAATAAATAATAGTTTCTTAGGATGAGTGAAATAAAAATACCAACAGTCGCTGAATTAGCTACAAACGGAATGGTTCCCGAGATTTTGTTTTGGGTAGGTTGTGCGGGGTCGTATGACGAGAGATATAAAAATGTGACGCGCGCTTTTGTCAAAATTTTAAATAAAGTGGGTGTTAATTTTGCCGTTTTGGGTCCTGAGGAGACCTGTACGGGTGATCCTGCAAGAAGAGCGGGGAATGATTTCCTTTTTCAAATGCAAGCGTTGTCCAATATTCAAGTTTTAAATGGATACGGAATAAGAACCATCATCACGGCATGCCCTCATTGTTTTAATACCCTTAAAAATGAATACCCAGCACTTGGAGGTTCCTATGAGGTCATTCATCATTCAACCTATTTGCAGCAGCTTATTGATATGGGCAAGGTCGTTCAAAAGGGGGGAGAGACTTTTAAAGGAAGGAAAATTACCTTTCATGATTCTTGCTATTTAGGCAGAGCCAATAATATCTATGAGGCTCCTCGTAATGTATTGGAAGCCCTAGATGCTGAATTGGTAGAAATGAAGCGTTGTAAAACCAAAGGATTTTGTTGTGGCGCAGGTGGAGGTCAGCTGTTTAAGGATGCCGAGAAGGGAGATAAGGAGGTGAACATAGAACGAATCGAAGAAGCTTTGGCGACCAAGGCAGATACTATTGCTGTTGCTTGCCCTTTCTGCATGACCATGATGAGTGATGGCGTCAAAAACAAAAATCAGGAAGGACAAGTCCTCGTAAAAGATTTAGCGGAACTTATTGCGGAGTCTGAGGGACTTTTATGAAATTCAAATCAAGGATGTAACTTTGGGGATCAAAAATTAGTTATGAATTATTTACTTGATCAAATGCCCGACGAAGCCCGATTATGGGTTTATCAGTCTGAGCGCCAGTTTACAGGGGATGAATTAGAGGTTATTAAAGAGAAAATCGAGTTTTTTTTATTCTCATGGGCGGCTCATGGGACTTCATTGAAGCCAGCTTATCGCATTGTTCACAATCAAGTCATCGTTTTGGCAGTAGATGAAGTTCGTCACTGGGCAAGTGGATGTAGTATTGATGATTCGGTAAATTTCATTAGGTCGCTGGAAAAAGAGCTTGGGTTGTCCCTATTGGATCGAGGCCAACTGGGCTTTCTAATCAATGACAGATTGGTCATCAAACCCTTAAAATTCATTAAAGCAGCCATCGAATCAGGTCAAATTAAATCGGATGATATTCTTTTGAATAATGCCGTTGCAGACGTTGGTAGTTTTAAAAATTCATGGGAACAACGAGTAGATAATTCTTGGTTAAAGCGATATTTGGCATAATTTTTTCTTATAACTGAAGCGTGGAAATCAAAAGATATTTTTTTTAGATTTTTTCATTTTACTTTGGAACGACACTTATTATTGATGAAATATCATTTAAAATTATTGGCAATGGTAATCATGACCGGTTGCGCTTCGGCAACAAGTCAGCTGACTATGGGGGATTATAATGCGGTTATTTCGAAATATTCCAATTATATAAAAAGTAATGATGCAGAAATCAATTATCAAGTAGCTGAGGCCTATCGCCTTTCCAATAGGATAAAGGAGGCAGAGCCTTTTTACCGTGCAGCCCTTAAAGAGGGCACGGCTGAAGAATCTGTAAGCTATTATTATGCTAGGTCTCTTAAGGCAAATCAAAAATATGAGGAGGCACGCAAGATTTTGGAAAAAGCATTACCCAATACGACGGATTCTCTTATTAGTCAATTGATTCAGTTTGAAATTAGAGGATTGGCAAGTTTAGATGACATGGCGGGTTCTGAAACCTACTTTAGGGTTAAAAATTTAGATCTTATCAATACGGAAGGGGCTGAATATGCGCCAGTTTATAACAATGAGTTTCTCTATTTTTCATCTAATCGAGATGGAGGTAAAATTTATAAAAGTACAGGGACCGCATTTACAGACATTTATAAAGTACGGACTAAGGGGGCCAATATTGATGGCCGTTCGCTGGTCGCTCTTGATCCCTTGATCAATGATCCTATGATTAACGAAGGTTCTTTGGCGATAGGAGGCAATGGAAACTATCTATTATTTGCCAAAGGTAATTCTGGGAAGGCAACGGGAACCCTTGAGGTAAATATTTATTCGACGCGATATCGAAATGGTAATTGGCAACAACCTCGTCCGATAAATGTTAATGATCCCAATGCGTATGATGGCACACCGGCTTTAAATGACGAGGGAAATACCCTTTATTTTGCCTCTAATCGAGAGGGGGGCTTTGGAGGAGCAGATCTTTATGTCGCACAATTGGATAGAAGAGGTCGATGGGGTGATATCCGTAATTTAGGGCCGGAGATAAATACTCCGGGAAATGAAATGTTCCCATTTATTTCAGTTTCGGGAGAATTATATTTTGCATCAGACGGTCATCCTGGTTTTGGAAATCTGGATCTTTTTAAGGCCACCCGAATAGGGGGCTCCATGATTATTGAAAACTTAGGAGAGCCTATGAATTCTGCAGCAGATGATTTCGGTTTTAACGAATATAATCTTACCAAAGGGTTTTTCTCATCTAATAGGTCGGGAGGAAAAGGAGATGACGATATCTATACATTTATCAATGATGATCCTAATTTAAAAATTATCAATTATTTTTTAAAAGGAACGACCTTAACGATCAATACGGCAGGAGAAGAAATAATAGTTTCAAATACCAAAGTAGATTTGATGTCCGAGGATGGCCAGGTGATAGATGAATTTTATACAGGAGAAGATGGGACTTTTAGGTTTCGAGTGTTCGCTGAGGAAGCCTATCATCTCAGGGCAGAAAAAACTGCTTATTTTACAACACGCAAAGAATTTACGACTGTTGGAAAAAGTATCAAAAGGGATACTATTACGCAATTTCAAACTGATGTGATGTTTGACTTGAATGTCAATTTAGAGCAAATTGTCATCGAGAAACCGGTAATACTTAACAATATTTATTACGACCTTGACAAAGCAGATATTCGCCCAGATGCGGAACCTACGCTAGATAGTTTAGTTTTAATTATGAGAGATAACCCTCAAATTTTCATTGAATTAGGCTCGCATACAGACGCCAGAGATACGGAAGTTTACAACTTGGATTTATCACAAAGACGTGCTAAGTCGGCGGTAGATTATTTAATTACCAATGGAATATCGAGTGACCGAGTGATTGCGAAGGGCTATGGAGAATCTCAGTTGATTGTGAAAGAGGCACAAACAGAAGAGGCACATCAGATTAACCGCAGGACCGAATTTAAAGTATTGAAATACAATCCTGATCAGATGAGTGAGGAAGAAAAAGACAAGGATCCCCTCGATGAATATGAGCGCTTTTTTGATAAGGAGGAAGGAAAATAATCGATAAAGCCAAATTTCAACCAGAGCCGTTCGTGCGAGCACCCGTTTTCCAACATTTAAAATTTTATTTCAGTAATCGGAGTAGCCTAATCATTGGTATTCTTTTTTCCTTTAACAGCTTTGCCTTTGGTAATTGGGTAGCTAGAATAGCAGATATCAAGTCAAGTATTGGACTTTCAGATGCGGCGTTAGGGCTGGGTCTTTTGGGTGCCCCACTGGGATCAATATTGGTAATGCCATTTACGGGGTTAATTATTGCGCGGATGGGATTGGGAAGAGCACTTTATATTTTTTCTCTATTATCACTGTTGTCCCCGTTGATTCTTTCTTTGGTTAATTCCTTTGCAGTATTGGTCATTTGTCTTGCTTATTATGGAATGACTGGGGCCTTAATGGGTGTTTCTTTGAATGCGGCCGCAAAGGCTGTTGAGATCCAGACCGATACGCAAATCATGGCTACGAGTCATGGGATGTGGAGTTTTGGAGCAATGATTGGCGCAGCTACTGGAAGTATCCTGGTAGGGCTCCACGTGCCATTAGTCATTCATTTGTGTGCGGTATCGAGCGTGGTTTTTTTTCCAGTATTATTCAACGCCAGGAGAATATCACAGTATAAAGAGGCGGATAATGGACAAAATAAAGCATTTGCACTACCTAATTTCACGCTTTTGGTATTGTCACTGGCAGCCTTCTGTATTTTTTTAAACGAGGGAGCAATAGCTGATTGGAGTGCAGTATACTTGCGAGAGGTCTTACACAGTGATCCTTTTCTTGTGGGCATGGCCTATGCAGGTTATTCCATGTTTATGGCGGTAGGTAGGTTCACAGGGGACACCCTTATACCGAAGATTGGCAAGAAAAACATAGTAGTAATTGGTGGCTTATTATCTGCGGTAAGTCTTAGTGTAGTTTTGATTTTGCATGATCCAATTATTGCCATTATTGGATTTTCTTTCGTTGGCTTGGGTTTTTCATGCGTAGTGCCCATTTTATACTCCGCAGCAGCAAATGAACTTGGCTATACGTCAGGCTCAGCGATCTCAGCCGTTTCCAGTGTTTCGTTTATAGGTTTTTTCACAGGCCCTCCTGCTATTGGATTGATATCTGAGTATTATGGTTTGTCTATTGCCTTGATTCTTGTGGTGCTTTTATCTATAATGGTGAGTCTAATTGGTACCATGATTAAATTTAAGTGACCATATTTGTATTTTATAATTGAAATACTATGTCAGAAAGATATACACAGCGAGGAGTTTCTGCTGCGAAAGAAGATGTTCATCAGGCCATTCGACATATCGATAAAGGACTCTATCCAAAAGCCTTTTGTAAAATAGTTCCGGATATACTTGCCAAAGACCCTAGTTATTGCACTATTATGCATGCAGATGGCGCCGGCACCAAATCTTCTTTGGCCTATATGTATTGGAAAGAAACAGGGGATATTTCTGTTTGGAAAGGGATTGCTCAAGACGCATTAATTATGAATATTGATGATTTATTGTGTGTAGGTGCAACCGATAATATTTTGCTATCCTCCACAATTGGAAGAAATAAAAATTTGATTACGGGCGAAGTTTTATCAGCCATAATCAATGGAACCGAAGAACTCATCAAAGAATTAGATTCTTTTGGTGTAACTATTCACTCTACTGGAGGGGAAACTGCTGATGTAGGTGATATCGTAAGGACGATTATTGTTGATTCTACCGTAACCGCTCGTATGAAACGTTCTAAAGTAATTGACAATGCCAATATTATAGCAGGAGATGTAATAGTAGGTTTGGCTTCTTTTGGTCAGGCAACTTATGAGAAAAGCTATAATGGCGGAATGGGAAGCAACGGATTGACATCTGCACGTCATGATGTTTTCGGGAAATATTTGGCAACTAAATACCCTGAAAGTTACGATGCTGCCGTTCCTG
>JABMNK010000040.1 GCA_013204595.1 Flammeovirgaceae bacterium | reverse complement strand
TTATTACGAACTTCGCAAATCTGAAAAGTTTGCCAACATGTCATTTGAAAGTGCTGGGAGTGTATTAAGAGAACTCTTTACCGATGCAATCCGCATACGACTCCGTTCCGATGTACAAGTTGGAACCTGTCTTTGTGGCGGGCTAGATAGCTCGGCTACAAGTGTTATTGCGAGCGAAATTTACCATAAACAAACCGGATTACAATTTTGGGGAGTACATGCACGCGCCTCTGAAGAGGCTATTGACGAAAGTTCATATGCATCTATGGTGGCTCAGCATTCGGGCATTGATTTATCGGTAATCTGCCCATCAATTGAGGACTTTCGAGCAACCATCGATGATGTTGTTTACACGCAGGAAGAACCATTTGGAAGTCCATCTATGTTCATGGGATGGCACGTGTTCCGCGAAGCCAGAGCGCGAAGTTGCCCCGTTATGCTGAATGGGCAAGGTGGAGATGAAGTTTTATTGGGGTATGAACGATATTTTGCAGCGTTTGATAAGGGAATACCGCTTTGGAAATCCTTGATCAAAGCCATACTGCAAGCAAGACATTCTCGATTGAACCTTGCCACTGTTCTAAAGCACAGATTTTATTTTAATAATCCAAAATTACGATTGTGGTGGCTTGCGAAACGAACATTCCTGTCTGCAAAATATATCGCAAAAGTAAATACACAATTCATTAATCGTCAAACAGAAGCGTTTCAATCCGTTTGGGATTTACAGCGGTTTGAAGTTGAATTTCAATTGCCGCATTTACTACGATATGAAGACCGAAATTCGATGCGACACTCTATTGAGACTCGATTGCCATTTTTAGATTATCGAATGGTGGAAGCCTGCCTATCAATGCCCCCTAAATACAAAATCCATAATGGCTGGACAAAATATATTCTTCGAATGGCCGTAAAGGAGCTGTTGCCAAAAATAGTGGTTTGGCGCAGCACTAAACTCGGATTTGAGGCTCCAGCAGAAACATGGCTTCGCGCTTCTAGCAAAATAGTGCGTGATGAAATCTCCAAATCAAAAATATTGACCCAAATTACAGACCATGAGCGCGTGATGGACAAGCTATCAAAGACCAGTCTGAAACAACAATGGATGTTGTATAATATTGCGGTATGGGAGCGAATTTATGGTGTTCATTGGGATTAATGAAATCAAAATCACCCGAAGTTTTAAAAAATCTTTCCAAAGGATTTTAATTATTTTAAATTAATTAGTTGATATGGAACTTTTTGCTTATTTATTTATGTTTTTTTTATGTGTGCTGAGCTTTTTTTCGGCGCGCTGGATGTTTGCGTTCAGTATGGTCTTTTTCGCATTAGAGGTCGCCCTAGAAGGATCTATAGCCATATTTCGCTCGAATCAAACAACTGCAAATTATATTGTTGGCGTTATAACTTTATTTACTCTAGCTAAATTACTGACTGTTAAAGAGAATCCTCTTAAGGCTTACTTAAACCCTGCTTTCTATATGATTCTCGCAATTTTTATATGGTCCCTAATCAGCCTAATTTGGTCACCGGCACTCCCAATCCAAGATAATACGGGTTCAAATATTATTAAAGGAACCTGGCCACAATTCATTCTCACTGTTCTTCTAACGCCATTGCTTTTGTGGGATCTTGATGATTGGAATGCCGCGCTTCCTAAATTTTTAATTCTGGGTTCCATAACCTGCTTAATGATTTTTTTGAACCCGGAATTCACAATCAAAAACGCTCGTATTGGTATTGAACTTGGTAGCGGACTAAGAACAAGCCCGCTTGCGATTGGGCAGGTAGGCGGTATAATCGCAATAATCAGCGCGCTTTATATTCCCCCAAAAAGAAGTTTTTGGATTTTTCTGTTACAAATTTCTGCATTCGTACTCGGGTCTCTACTTGCAATCCGTTCGGGATCGCGGGGTCAAATCTTATTTTCAGGCATTCTAGTTATTGCGTTCTATCCAATGGCTAGAAAAGTTAAAAATTTTAAGTCATTTCTTAGCACGGTATTTGGGTTTGTAACAATCGCTGTACTTGCAATACTTGCTTTCCAATATGTATCGTCTGATACGGCGGTCGACAGGTGGACAGAAGGAAATATATCAAGCGGAGGCGGTATCCGTATATTTTTCATTTTAAAACTATTGGGTGCATTTATTGCCTCGCCAACGGCCTGGTTCATTGGACTTGGATTTAACGCGTTTAGCTCTCTTGGAGAAGGACTCTATGGTCAAGGCTATTCGCACGCGACATTTATAGACGTTTTGGCAGAACTAGGAATACCCGCATTTCTATTATTATTGACCGCCCTATGGATTTCTGTCCGTAGTGGGATAATCTTATTTCGAAGGTTTAGGGAATCACCTACCCATCGCGCTTCTGTTGCCATTCTTATAGCCATACTCGCTTATCAGATATTGCTTGCGAACAAAGAAGGGAATTTGTGGTCTTCTGTAAATTTATTTTTATTCATGTTACTTTTAGTACGCATCGAAATATTGACTCGCGATCAAGAAGTGGAAATAATTGATCAAAATAATGAGGATTATTCTGAGTAAGTTGCTCATTGAATGAATTAGGGTCTTGGATGAACTGAACTCCAAGCATTTTTTTGAAATAGAATCTTTTTATGTTTAATAGTTATTTTCGTACATTTATGCCCAATTTACAATATTTTATAAATATATTTATTGTGATTTCGCTTTGGATTTGGAGCGAGAGTTTAAATGCAAGCTTTCTTAATGTTTCTGAAAATGCTTTGCAAACCCCTGAGATTCAGCAAGCAAATCAAGTTGCTATAGAGAAGTTCGCCAAACAGTATGCGTCTTCGAAATCCGAGCGCAGACTTTTTGTCCGTGGATATGACGTTGATCTTAAGAAAAGTTTTGAGAAAGCAATTGCGTCTAAAGACCCAATTCAACTTAATAATGTGGAGCTAGCTATTCGTGGAACACTTGGGGATCTGACCTCTAGCACGCTTGACAATCTAACTCGTTGCATTACGGCGAACGGCAGTGCTGATCAAATTAATTTTGATATGCGTGATGCTTGCCTGCATTTTGCAATGCTGTTCCAGGTTACAGGTGATTCTTTACATGCTGACCGCTCCGCAGCGATCCTTGCGAAATTTGCACAAATGATACCTGCTTGGCCGATTTGGAATCCATATTCAGGAGCACAATCAGCGAAAAAGCGCGAAGAACAAAATAATCCAAATACATTTTCTGAATGGTCGACTGCTGGAATTTGGGGCGACTGGATTTACTCGGATCTTATTATGGCAACCCCATTGGTTGCAGCGCGAGCATTGATCTCCAATTC
>JABMNK010000039.1 GCA_013204595.1 Flammeovirgaceae bacterium | reverse complement strand
GTTGTATAATTGTCCGTTAGATGAAAAATACATTACATCAAAAACGGCGTGATAAAACGGACTTACCTCATTACCCCGAGTATTAATGATCGGACCCATATTTTTAGCAGTCGTCCATGATTCATTGTTTTTGACTGAAAAATAAATATCCGACATACCAAACCCACCTAATCGATCAGAGGCAAAAAATAACGTATCTTCCCCATGAGACAATGCGGGATGAGAATCCCAACTTAAACTATTGACATTAATACCTAAATTTTGAATATCCATCCAAACGCTGTCTTGAAAACGAGCACTGAACAAATCACAGTCACCATAACAAGAGGGGCAATCACATCTAGAAAAATACAAAGTCAACCCATCCGCACTGATGACGGCTGACCCCTCATTATAGGGTGAATTAATTCCCTCCATGGCAAGAGCCCTGGACCAAGTACCGTATGTATCTGGATAGCTAATGTAAAGATCTTCGTTTTTTCGTTCGTCAAGTTGAATACCCAGTTCTTCCCGCTGTGAGGTAAAGAGTAAGGCACCATTGCTTTTACTTAATGAAGGCCCATAATCCGCACCGCGACTATTCACTAAAGAACCCATGTTTAACAAAACCCCCTTTGGTGGCATTAAGGTATCTATTAGTTTGCGATGCTCGACCATCTCATAGTAATAGTCAATAGGAACAAATCGTGAGGTTTCTTGCCGATTGAGCGAATCATAATACAATTCAATTTCATTTAGATTGATGTCATCGTGGTGATGTCTCAGTGCCAAGCGATACAATGATTTGGCATCTTCATCGTCACCAAACATTTCTGTCAACTTAGCCAGTCTCCATATCATACGGGTTTCAGAATAAAAGTTTTCAATCCCGAAATTCCTCACGTACTTATCTAAAAGTTCATATTGTCGTTTATAATCTCTTTGCCTTTCAAACTTATTGAGGTCGTCAACTTGAGATTTTTTAAAATAATGTGGGATCTTATTAACGTTTTCAAACTGAAATTGATTTACAAAAATTTTTGATGGCATTGAATCCACTTTGAGGTCGACTACTTGCGTATTTTTATTTTGAGCGGTACTTTCTACGATCAAAAGGAAGACGCTAATCAAAAGGAAGATTGTATTTTTGTTCATAATTTAGACTTCTCTAAAGTCAGGATCATCCAATTTTAAAAATAAAGATAATCCTAAATCATAGAGTTTTTGGTTATTTGGCATAGGTATTGCCACTTAAAGAGTTATCAATATTATAACTAAAGAAAGGTATAAAACTGCCACATTGACATATATGAATAAAGATTTAGAATATTTTTTTTCAGAATCTTCAGCTGATGAGCCTGAAGAAATCATCCAACTAATTGCCGCTGATGAAATCAATTTGCTTAAAGACAGTCAGTTACCTTCAGAATTACCCATACTCCCTATCAAAAATACCGTATTATTTCCAGGTGTTGTAATCCCTATTACCGTAGGTCGTCAAAAATCAGTAAGATTAGTAAAGCACGCATACAAGGGAGATCGTATTATCGGAGTGACCGCACAAAAAAATGTAAAAATTGAAGAACCAAGTGCTGAGGACTTAAATACCATCGGCACTGTTGCCAAAATTCTTAAAATGCTGGTTCTCCCAGATGGCAACACAACCATCATCATACAAGGTCAAAAGCGATTTAAAATAAATGAAATCATTACCGAAACTCCTTATATCAAAGCAAAATACCAGGTTCTTGATGATCTCGACTTTGATTTAAATAAAGAAAAAACACAGGCCCTTACCCAATCACTCAAGGATACCGCTTATAAGATCATGAAGCTAAATCCGGAAATACCAAAGGAAGCCAAAATTGCACTAGACAATATTGATAATTACTCCTACTTGACTCATTTTTTATCTGGAAATGTCAATGCAGAAGTTGCGGAAAAACAGACACTATTAGAACTTGATGATCCCATCCTTAGAGCGGAAAAATTGCTTAGTTTGATGCTCAAAAACCTTCAAATGCTTCAACTGAAGCAAGAAATTCAAAAGAAAGTACATACGGACATCGATCATCAGCAACGAGATTATTTTTTGAGACAGCAAATGCGCATTCTACAGAATGAGTTGGGTAATGAAGGACCAGATCAAGAAATACAAGCCCTTAGAAAAAGAGCTGATGAAAAAAAATGGCCAGAAGAAGTCCATAAACACTTCCTAAAAGAATCCGATAAAATCCTTCGAATGAACCCCGCAGCTGCCGAATATCCAGTTGCCATGAACTACATCGAAATGCTCATCGATTTGCCCTGGGGAGAGATCACTAACGATAATTTTGATCTAAAAAACGCTCAAAAAATACTTGATCGTGATCATTTTGGATTGGAGAAGGTGAAGAATAGAATTTTGGAATACCTTGCCGTACGGAAATTGAAGGAGGATATAAAAGGCCCTATTTTATGCCTTTACGGTCCTCCGGGTGTTGGTAAAACTTCATTGGGGAAATCCATAGCAGAGGCCTTGGGCAGAAAGTACATTCGTATGTCATTAGGTGGATTACATGACGAAGCAGAAATCAGGGGCCATCGCAAAACCTATATTGGCTCAATGCCCGGTAAAATTCTTCAAAACATCAAACGCGCCAAATCATCTAACCCTGTTTTCATCCTAGATGAAATAGATAAGGTAAGCAGCAATTTTAGAGGTGATCCATCGTCAGCGCTTCTCGAAGTACTGGATCCTGAACAAAATAACACCTTCAAAGACAACTATCTAGAAGTAGACTACGATTTGAGTAAAGTCCTTTTCATTGCCACTGCAAACTCCCTGGAAACTATTCAACCAGCATTACGAGATCGAATGGAGATCATTGACATTACCGGTTACACCTTGGAGGAAAAAATTCAGATCGCTAAGAAACATGTGATCCCCAAACAAATTACGGAGCATGGACTTACAAACAAAGACCTGAAATTTGATACAAAAGCGATTCAAAAGCTAATCAATGATTATACCAGAGAATCTGGCGTACGTAGTTTAGAAAGAAAAATCGCAGTGGTTGTACGCAACGTTGCCAAGGCCAAGGCCATGGAGGAGTCCTTCTTACCAACAATTTCCATAAATGAAGTAAGAAGTATTTTAGGTTCTGAAATATTTGATAAAGAAACCTATGATAACAATGATTTTCCTGGCGTAGTTACTGGGTTGGCTTGGACCCCTTCTGGAGGAGATATTTTATTTATTGAATCTAGCTTAAGTCGTGGAAAAGGCAAACTCACTTTATCTGGCCAGCTCGGTGATGTGATGAAAGAATCCGCCATGACCGCTCTTTCTTATCTTCGCTCTAATGCAGAAGACTTAAGCATTCCATATAAAATATTTGACCACTATGACCTGCACGTACATGTACCCGCAGGTGCTATCCCAAAAGATGGCCCCTCTGCGGGCATTACCATGCTCACCGCACTAGCCTCATTGTATACGCAAAGAAAAGTAAAGGCAAAAATGGCTATGACTGGCGAAATTACCCTTAGGGGAAAGGTATTGCCCGTTGGTGGTATTAAAGAAAAAATTCTTGCCGCAAAGCGTGCGGGTATCAAGGAAATTATTTTATGCAAAAAAAATAAGAAAGATATAGAGGAGATAAATGAGCACTATTTGAAGTCTCTCAAGATTAACTATGTTGAAAATGTCCGGGAAGTATTAGATTTAGCCTTATTAAATGAAAAAGTTCGTCAACCCATTGAATTTATTATTCCTGAAGATAGACCTAACATTGTTTGAAGCAATTACTAACCCTACTTAGTTTATTGATATGGCTTCCTTTGGCTGCTCAGCAGGGATTCAGTTTTTTAAATCTTCCAGCCAATGCTCGTGTAGCCGCCTTGGGAGGGTATGCCGTCTCAATGGCGGATGGTGACTTATCGATGGGTTATCACAACCCTGCCCTTTTAAGTGATTCTACCATAGGTCAAGTATATTTTCTATTTAATCCGTTTATGGCAAATATCAATCGATACAATGCCGTTACACAATTCAAATTGAGCAAATTCGGCCCTATGTCAGCAGGAGTTTTATTTATGGATTATGGAATGTTTGAAGAAACTGACGTTGTTGGTAACGTTGTTGGAACTTTCAAGGCACAGGATTATGTTATTTATTTAGGCAAATCGCATACGGTTGGTCCTTTCAGCCTTGGCCTTAATATAAAAATGGCGGGTTCTTATATTTCTAGCACTGGAGCCACTGCTCTTTTGTTTGATTTAGGTGGGCTTTACAGAAGCCCTGACCAAAGTTTTTCCGTAGGTATGGTCATCAAAAATGCTGGTTTTTTAGTGACTGATTTTAGCCCTGGGCAGAGTACTCCCCTACCTTTTGACATTGAACTAGGGACTACAATCAAACCGCAGTACATGCCCGTTAGATTTACCTTTACTTCCTCTAATTTGATGCGCTCACAGGATGAATTATTCGCTAATGACCCCTACCAAACAGTCACAATGGCAAACGAAATTTTCAGATACTTAAACTTAGGAAGTGCCTTTGTGTTGGGCGAAAATGTTGAACTCATCTTGGGCTACAATCATCGACGAAATCAAGAACTCAGACTAGATCAAGGAGCATTCGGCGCTGGGCTTAGTTACGGATTCATGATAAAGATCAAAGACTACGAACTCCGCTATACCAATATGAAAATATACGCTTCGGGCGGGGCAAACTTTTTTTCAATTAAAACCAATGCTACGGCAATAAAAAATATATTTTGAAATGGAAAATCTAACACCTAGACAAATTGTAACCGAATTAGATAAGTATATCATTGGGCAATCGGAAGCAAAAAGAAATGTCGCCATCGCCCTTCGAAATAGGTGGCGGAGAATGAATGTAAAAGGTGATATTCAAGGTGATATCATACCAAACAATATTCTGCTCATAGGATCCACAGGCGTAGGTAAAACAGAAATAGCGCGTAGGTTAGCCAAGATTGCGGATGCCCCATTTATAAAGGTTGAAGCCTCTAAATTCACTGAAGTAGGCTATGTAGGCCGAGATGTCGAAAGTATGGTGCGCGATTTGGTTGAGCAATCGGTAAATATGGTTCGCTTACAGAAAAAAGAAGAAGTAGCAGCAAAAGCTCAGGAAATTGTAGAGAGCATCATTCTTGATGCGCTTATTCCACCTGTTAAAACTAAAGGTAAAAACTTTCCCGGGTCGGAAGCAACCCAATCTAACGACGACGTTGAGCTGAATGAAAAAACAAGAATTCGCTTTCGAGAAAAAATCAACACAGGTGAATTGGATGACCGAAAGATCGAAATAGAGGTAAAAGCACCTTCGGCAAGTAATATTGGAATGATCGGAGGTGGGATGATGGATGAATCCTCAATGATCAATCTTCAAGACATGTTGGGTAATATGATGCCCAAGAAATCTAAAAAAAGGAAAGTTACCATTGGGGAAGCCAAAAAAATATTGTTAGATGAGGAAAGTCAAAAACTCATTGACATGGATGAAGTCAAAGAAGAAGCCATACTAAAGGCGGGAAATTCAGGGATCATTTTCATTGATGAAATTGATAAAATCGCCAATGGCCGTGGGGGAAAATCAGGTCCTGATGTAAGTCGAGAGGGTGTTCAGCGCGATCTTTTACCCATAGTGGAAGGTAGCACAGTAACCACCAAATATGGCATCATTCAGACAGATCATATCCTATTCATTGCGGCAGGTGCCTTTCATTTTAGCAAGCCATCTGATTTGATCCCTGAATTACAAGGAAGGTTTCCAATCCGCGTTGAGTTGAATAATCTCACCAAAGCTGATTTTTTAAAAATTCTTAAAGAACCTAAAAACGCCTTAACCAAACAGTATATCGCTTTAATTGAATCCGAAAATGTTTCTATAAATTTTACAGATGAAGCCCTAGAAGAAATTGCCGAAAAGGCTTTTGCAGTAAATGAAGAAATGGAAAACATTGGTGCGCGTCGCTTGCAAACAATTATGAGTAAACTGCTCAATGATATTTTATTTGACATCCCTGACACCATCGGTGCCAATTCTCAGATTTTGATTGATAAAAAACTCGTTGATGAGAAACTAAATGATCTCATAAAAAACAAAGATCTCAGCGAGTATATTTTATAAGTCGATAGCTATCTTTGCCGATATCAATATTTTATCCGTTTATTATTGGGTTTATTAAAGTATCCTATCTGTTGGGTAGTAGCCGATAATACATTAATTTAACCTACTGATGCCGGTTTCAAATTGAATTTAAACTGCGTGATTAAGTGGCCCCTTATGCGATTTCACAAAACAAATCTTTCCCTTGAACAATATAAGTCCGGATTAAACGCAGGAGATCGTTTAATCTTAAGCAAGGCCATTACTTTATGCGAAAGTCAACTGCCCGAGGACGAATTACTGGCTTCCCTATTAATTGAAGAAACTTTGGGTCAAAGTGAGCACTCCTTCCGGATTGGCATTACTGGTATTCCTGGGGTGGGGAAAAGCACCTTTATTGAAGCATTTGGCCTGTATCTGATCCAGCAAGGGCATAAAGTGGCCGTCTTGTCTGTCGATCCCACAAGTAGTCTTAATCATGGGAGCATCTTGGGCGATAAAACCCGCATGAATGAGCTCTCTTTAAATCGAAATGCCTATATCCGCCCTAGTCCAGCGGGCAAACAACTTGGGGGAATTGCAGAAAAAACTAGAGAAAACATCCTACTATGCGAAGCCGCTGGATTTAACGTGATCCTCATCGAAACGGTAGGCGTCGGTCAATCAGAAACGGCCGTAAAACATTTAAGTGATTTTATGATTTTATTGATGATCTCAGGGGCAGGAGACGAGTTGCAAGGCATTAAAAGAGGCTTAATGGAACTCGCCGACATGGTACTAATTAATAAATCCGACGGAAATAACTTGAAGGCAAGCAAACAAACTAAGACCCTTATTAAACAAGCACTTCATTATTTTCCTGCAAATACCAACCAATGGGAAATTCCAGTAGAGACCATTTCGTCCATCGATCAAACCGGCATAGATAACGTTTGGAAACTCATTGAACGGTATCAGAAAATCACTAAAGCCAATCATTATTTCGAATCAAACCGAAATAAACAAAACTTAAAGTGGTTCCAAGAAGGCCTTTCCAACCAAATCTTACGGTTGTTTCTGAAAGACCCTACTTTACAAGCTCAAAAAGCGGAGATCGAATCCGCAATTGTACAAGAAACCCTTTCTGTTAAATCTGGTATCCAACAATTGATGCAATCCTTTAAAAAATAGCCGATATCAATTATGAAACACAAAGCTATTGGGGCCTCTACCCACCTGAACGGTCTCAATGAGCATGGCATCCGAATCATAAATAGCTACTTCTCCTGCAGATAGAAACCCTTTTGAGTCACTAATATAAATCCGGCCATCCTTGGCTACTCCAATACCGTAAAATGCCACCGCCTGCTCATTTTCAATAAATTTATCAATACGAGTAGTTGAGATGTCGTAACGATAAGCCGTAGTACCATTGATAAAATACAAAACTTCTAGTGCTAGATCAATTGCTATTTTACCGCTCACATTCATTCCCAAATCTACCGTGAACAACGGCTCATCTAGCTTATTTAATGCAACTAACTGCCCGTTATTTGAAGGACTCCAATCCTCATCGTATCCACCACTGCAGAGCACCCAAAGGGTACCACTGTCATCTAGAAGCATTGAGGAGGGCCCCTCGCCGACCGTCAAGTTGTTAATGACCAAGTGGGTACTCAAATCTATGACACTGATGCTTGCTTCAAAACTATTACTGACATAGAGGTGATTGTCACGAATCGCCAATGACTCCGCCCCATAACCCACCGGAATGGTAGCAACAATTTCATGACTCAGCAAGTCAACTACTGATACCCTACCAGGCTCACCAAAGCTTACCCATTCTGAGATATAACCATACCCACCGTCAATGATGATGTATCGTGGCAAAGACAATTCCGATATTGTATACAAAAGCTGCATATCTTCCGCCTGAACCACCGCTACTTTGTTGCTGTTATTGACTACCAAAAAAGCCAGCGATTCATGAACAAACATAGATTGTACCACATCCCCAAGCGGTACACCCTCATTATTTAATGAATAAATATCATTATTGACCGTTCCTTGTTTATCAATAAATGAAAGAGAGCCATCAGATTCTCCATAATTACCCTCATTGACAACAAAGACACCTGCAGAATAAAGGCCTTTGGAAAGTATCCCCTCATCTCCCCCACAAGCAGACAATAGCATAATAGCACCTAACACAGTGATAAGAAAAAAATGAACGTATTTCATAATTTAGTAGTGATTTGAAATTGAAAATTGACTCCAGGCATTGCCCTATTTTTAATGTTTTCGTAATAGTCATTAAGCACATTACCGACTTTAAAAGAAAGATCAAATGCTATTTTCTGAAAATCGAGGGAAGAGGCCATGCTGATGTCTAATAGGTAAAAAGAAGCAACGGAATATTTGTTATCATTGTCAAGCGTCGTGAATCTCCGGCCAGTATAGGATTGGTCAACAGTGAGGGTATATCGTCTGAATGAGAAGGTATTGGCCCAAATGGAAGATAGATAAGGCACATAGGGCAATTGATTTCCCAGCTGCAACTGAGACGGGTAAGGGCTTACATTTTTGGATTTTTGAACGCTCAACAGCCACTCACTTTTGATCAAAAGTTGCGTTATCTCCAACTGACTACTCAAAGAATATTCAATCCCCGAAATAGTAACTTTTTGGATATTTTGAGGTTGCCAAATGCTTTGAGCTTGTGGCATCCAAAGAATCCAGTCCTCCGACCACGTTTGATACATGGTCAGGGACGAACCCACCACACCTTGAGATAGTTGCACACCAAAATCAGTGCTAATACTTTTTTCAGGTAGTAAAAGGTTATTTCCTCCTGGAGACCAAAAACGATCATTGAGTGTTGGGTATCTAAATCCTTTCGCCAATTTTCCAAAAAACCCCCATGACCTTTCTGCAAGAGTCCATTGCGATTTTATACCTAATGAAGGTAGCCACTGTAGCCCCTTACCCACAACATTTGATTCGCGAAAACCTATGGTGCTACTCCATACTTTATTGATTTTGTAATTAAAAATGCTAAAAAAATCTAATTGTCTCTGGGCACCATCAATTTGAAAATTTGGCCCCTCGGCCTTGCTCGTGTTATATAAAAATCCAGCGATCCAATGCAAGGACTTACTAAAAGATTGATCATAACGACTCGTGAGACTTAATTGCTGAGTAGCAATAGGTGGCATTACATTGTAAGTCATTTGATCCGCCATAAAACCTAAAGTGGTCGTAAAGGATGCCTGATTTAGATTGATGAGATGCTCAAACGCAAGCTTATAATTTTCGGTAATAATAAAATCAGCACCTGAATTTTGCGTCGTCGAGGGTTGACTTTCCCTATGCTGATAAAAAAATAAACCATCTACCGATAATCGCTGATTTTGCCAAAATCGCTGAACCTCTTGTCTGAATCCGTAGTTCAAAACAGCGGCATTTTGCTGTGTCTGCATCACGTCAGTACCTTTTAGAGGGTAGGTGAAATTATTGGCAATAGCACTTCTGTAAAATTTAGTTGTGCCTTGAAAATCATTTTTTTGAACCCTGCCTGAACTCCCTGAAAGTTGTAGCCAAAACTCCCAAATTCCAGTCCCAACATTACCTCGTTCGCTCTTTTGGTATTAAAATGGTCAATAAATACGGTACCTCCTATTGATCCTGTTCCATAAAGAGCCCCTTCATTTCCTGCTTGAACGGCTACTTGATCAATCAACCAAGAATGCCATTGCGAGAAATCGGTCAATCCCAATGTTGGTGAATTGACAGGAATCCCATGCCATAAGACATTGGTATGTGCGGCAGAGGTTCCTCTAAAAGAAATGGTCGCCAACTGCGCATTTCCATAAGTTTTTAGATAAAGACCCTCACTAGATAATCTTTGATCCAAGGTCTCAAGAACGCCATTTTCAGATAGGGTACGAACAACCTGACCCGTTGCATAAGGCACGAAAGCAAAGCCCTCAAACTCCATTGGATCCAATCGGACTGTGTCAACTTGCCCACGCAAACTAAGCCAGCACAATAACGTATATAAAAACACAATATACCTCACCAGTTAAAATTTTAACCGGGCCTATGGTAAATAGAGAAAAATGACCGCCACCTTCTCTCGCTTTCACCCGAAGCTCGAAATTAATAATAAAAGCAGGCAGGTCTCCTGACTCGGTTCACTTTATAGCCTTCCCATTGAAAACAACAGTGGCATGGTAGATGAAGCATGATTACCTTACAGTTGCGGGGACAGTTCTTGCCTTTAACAAGATTCCCTTTTAAAGCTGACCTTGTATACAAGGTCAGCTACCGACTCTATGGTAAAATTAAGGATTTTTTCTATGAAATCGGGATAACTGCTTTTTTTTATTCAATTTTGATGTATGAACAAATGCTTGCTTTGCTTATTGACCCTCTTGTGTCTGATCAGTTGTAAGGAAAAAACTACAACAGAAGACACGGCAAAAAGCCATAATAGCAACAACTTAAGCTATGCGACAAAGTTTGCTATAGACGGAACGAAATTAATCGTGCTAGAACCTTGGCCCGGTGCCTTACAATCTCGCACCTATGAATTTGAAACACCACCTAAACGAATAGTGGTAACTAGTACGACGCACCTTCCTTATCTAGAGCTTTTAGGTTTAGAAGACAAATTAGTTGGGTTTGTAGGTACTGATTATATCACATCAGAAAACATCAACAAACGACTAGCAAAGGGTACCATAAAAGAAGTCGGCACCAATGGAGCAATCAATCTGGAGTTATTACTTTCTTGTCAGCCAGACGTAGTTATTGTTTTTGATATGGGCAATGAGTCAGCAACACTAGATAAAATTTCTGCCGCTGGCATTCCAATCATCTATAATGCAGACTTTTTAGAAAATAGCGCATTAGGTAGGGCCGAATGGATCAAGTTTTTCGGCGCTCTTTTTGATGTTTCAGACAGTGCCAACGCTATTTTTGATCAAATTGCCAATAGATACAATGAGCTGAAATCTCTGACCGATAATCTAATCGATAAACCCAAAATATTTTCTGGGGTTATGTATGGAGATGCTTGGTTTTTACCCGGTGGCCAAAACTGGTCTGCCCAATTTCTCAAAGATGCAGGTGGCACCTATATCTGGGGCAACGACGCAACTTCGGGCTGGCTGGAGGTAAGCTTCGAAGCGGTACTAAACAAGGCCCGAACAGCTGACTTTTGGATTGGTGTGGCCAGTATCAACTCCCTTACAGAACTCGCAGCTCAAGATTTGCGGTATACCTATTTTGAAGCTTATCAAAAAGGAAATATATTCAACTACAACAAGCGCCTCGGTCCCCATGGCGGCTTTGACTTTTTTGAATCCGCCTATGCAAGACCTGATTTGGTTTTGGCAGATTTAATTGGGATACTTCATCCCGAATTACTCCCGGATCACGAATTTTATTATTTTCAAAAGCTCCCATGATCACGCAATACTTTGATTCTTCAACAAAAAAGTGGCAACGAATACTAAGCGGATTGTCCTTGCTACTTGTAATTCTTTTTGGCATCAATATCAGCCTTGGTTCAGTGGCAATTCCGATGTATAGTATATTGGATTATTTTTCAGGGAAAGAACTTGAAAATCCTTCATGGTACCTCATATTGGCACAATTCAGAATACCCAAAGCCATTACCGCACTCTTGGTAGGCGGCGGGCTGGGTATCTGTGGTCTTCAAATGCAAACCTTATTTAGGAATCCCATGGCAGGGCCATTCATTTTAGGAATCAGTTCGGGATCAGGATTAGGTGTCGCCATCGCTATTTTTTTAGGCGTTGAATTGGGTGGATTATTTGAATTTTCTGGAATCGCTCGAAGTTGGCTAATGGTGGTAATGGCAGGAATGGGTTCCTTTATTGTACTTATAGGTATCAGTCTGGCATCGTTGCGCTTAAAGAATTCGGTGACGTTGCTAATATTAGGGCTAATGTTTGGCACCGCTGCAAGCGCTCTTATAAGTATTTTGCAATTTTTTAGTCAAGCAGAAAGCATCCAAGCTTATATGATGTGGTCCTTTGGTAGCTTGGGTAGTCTCTCTTGGGACGAGCTTATCGTATTCATTCCGATCATCTTATTTGGCATGCTGCTCTCCTTAGGATTATCAAAGTCACTTAATGCACTTTTACTTGGCGCCAACTACGCACAAAGTATGGGCGTTAGTCTAACTGTCATTCGATTGTTAATAATCATCAATACGAGTATACTGGCAGGGACGATTACTGCTTTCTGTGGACCTATCGCATTTTTTGGTATCGCTATGCCACATATCGCCAGAATGCTCTTTAATACCACCAATCATTTGCTCCTCACGCCACTCATTATTCTTATGGGGGGCTTATTAATGCTTACTTTCGATACTATTGCTCAATTACCGGGTGTGGATGCGACATTGCCGATCAATGCCGTCACGGCCCTTTTCGGGGCGCCTTTCGTGATTTATTTACTTATGAGAAAAAGGAATATTCAATATACCTACGACTAATGAGCTTGATGCAAACGCAATCTTTGACCATTGGTTATACAGAAGGAAAAAATCATAAAGTCCTTCAAAGGAACCTGAATTTATCAATATCAAAAGGTGAAATTATTTCCCTTATGGGTCAAAATGGTGTAGGAAAAACCACCTTTATCAAAACCATCACTGGTCTCCACCCAAGTCTTGAAGGAGATGTCCACTATCAAAATGTAGCCATTGAGCAACTCTCTAAACAAACATTATCCAAAAAAATAAGCGTTGTACTGAACGAAAAACCATTTGCCGCGAACCTCTCGGTCGTTGAATTAATTGCCTTGGGTCGTCATCCCTATTCCAATTGGCTTGGTAGGCTCAGCACACTAGATAAGGAAGCCATTGATACGGCGATAACCCAAACGAAAATCAATTATCTAGCCAATAAAAAATTATACCAGCTTAGCGACGGTCAGTTTCAAAAAGTAATGATTGCCCGTGCACTGGCTCAAGATACAGACTTAATTATTTTAGATGAACCTACCGCGCACCTAGATTTGAACAACAAAATTGAAATCATGCTACTGCTACGAACGATTGCGGAAAATGGTAAGGGAATACTCATTTCAACCCATGACCTACAAATCAGCCTACAACTATCAGATCAATTATGGCTCTTTAATTTCAACAAACCTGTTCGCTACGGATGCCCCGAAGACTTGATCCTGCAAGGCGCTATCGAACAAACCCTCTTTCCTGTCAATGATAACATTGATTTACGCACGGGAACGGTAAAGCAATTGACAGCTACTAACGGTGCCATTAGTATAATAGGTGATGAGTCCAGCGTCTTCTGGACCTCGCAAGCTTTGCATCGAAATGGATTCAGTAGTCAAGATACTGACGCAGAAATGAACTTAAACTGTCATCATGATGGTACTTGGCACTTTTCATATAAGGGTGAACTAATTATTTTTGAGGCTATTGAGCAGCTCTTAAGCCACTTAAAGACAATAATAAAAGTTGCTAGAAATGATTAATTTCGCCTCATAATCCGCTGATCGAATCATTCAAAAGAAAATAATTAAGGAAATCTATAACTAAATGACAAAATAATGAGTGAATTATCAAAAGCAAAAAGTGAAGAACCCAATATAATAAAGTGGGCGTTTAAATTTGCGGCCTCGGCCGGAATAGCCGGTATACTTTGTTGTGTTGCGCCTGCAATACTCTTCATGTTTGGGCTTATGGGAGGAATCTATGCCATTTCATTTGCCGACTTCTTCTACAATGAAGATGGCTCCGTAGGCATAGGGTCTTGGATTTTAAGAATTATCGCTGTGGTCATTGGTACCTACGGTATTTATGCCTATCGAAATAAACAAAATCAGTGTGACATAGACCCTACTAGAAAGAAGAAAAATTTGATACTGGTTTCAGTCACGACGTTACTGCTCGGTTTAGGCATTTTCCTGACACTAGAAAAATGGTCTTCATGGTATTTTGATAAATATGTCGTTCCGGCCCAACAACAAGAATATTTGGAAAAAGAGGCTGGTGATAAATCCTAATTACATCAATGATGTAACTAGAAAGGTTTATACATCAATAATGAAATCAAAAAAGGGCTGATCTTAATGTTCAGCCCTTTTTTATTTTTAAAATTTATTTTTCTAATTATACTTAATGATCCTTATCGTCCTCACCTCACTGGATTTGAGATCAGTTACGGTCATTAAATAAATCCCTGCCCCTTCCCTTGTAATATCCATTTTATCGCCGTTTCCATCTAGCAATTTGGTTTTAACAATACGGCCGGAAAGATCGCTCACCACTATTTCCAGTCGAGATCCATAAGCCATTTCTATTTCAATCTCTCCCGTAGTAGGATTAGGATAAGCCTTCACAGCACGAAACACTTCATTAAACCCTAACGCTTCTTCCTCTACAACAATGGAGAAAGTGAAATCAGATTCGGCACCGTAATCATCAGCAACTTTGATCAGCAACTCAACAGTAGTATTACCCACAAGACCATCAGAATTAGCAACAATCAAACTAAGCCCATCTACCTCGAATGCACCATTATCATCACCACTGACTATTTCAAAATGGATTGCATCTCCGTTATCATCGCTAGCAATTAACTGAGCAATAATAGATCCATCATTAATTATTACAGAAATAGTTACACTACCATCTTCGCCTACAGGAGCTATATTCTCTTCAAGTTTAATCAAAACGGTAGCAGTATCAGAGAGCAATTGATCACTACCCGTTATTTTAAGACTGTACTCACTCCTTATATCAGTGTCAAATGACTCATTGTTAATCACTACAATTTTACCTGTCGATTGCTCGATAGAGAAAGGTTCATCAATATTTCCCTCTATAATAGCAAAAGTAATAGCATCCCCATTAGGATCTGTGCCCATCACCTGGCCCACTTCAAAGCCATTCTCTACAATATCTCTTATCACGAACTCATCATCTTGTAAAATGGGTGCCTTATTCGTCGTTACTTCTCCCTCATCATTCAATGTGAAGGTTTCTTCTTGTGAGAAAGTTGATGATGCATAGGAAGGGTCCAATGCTTGTACGGCCCAGTAATAGGTGCCTGGCGTCAAGGAAACGGCCCAACTCGTATTGTGCTCAGTATTACCTTTGCCACTCACCGTTCTTGAACCATCCTGATTGGCATTTGCATCTAATATGTCTCCCTTTCCTGATGACGTTCCTATGCGCAACGCATAAGTCAATCCAGCACTCGCCGTATTATCATCCTCCGATGGTGACCAGCTAAACTCAACCATTTGACGTTCTGCTTGAGTCCGTGCTGATAAATTATTACCATTATCTGAAGCCCTTCTGAACGAATACATTGCAGGCGCATTCTCTACAATTTCAACTTTCTTAGCCTGGGGTGGTGATGGTGGTTTATTTACCTGAAACTTACCTACCGTCGCCGTTCTTCCAGCCGCCGCATCTGCCCCATCAAGGGCTGCAGATTCGTTTCGTACATTGACATAGAGTTTAGATATGTATTTATTGCTCCCTGGATCATTCTTGTCATAATTCTTATTAATCCCCGTTAGGGCCATATCCAAATCAGCATCTCCATCATAATCACCAAAGGCCACTGCCGCTTTAATGAATTGACTTAAATCAAAGCTATCATCCACAAAAGTCTTCGTATCCTTATCATACAAGGCCAATCCTGTAAACTCACCCTTACCGATTACTTCACCTGAATACAACATATCTGCATTGCCATCTCCATCAAAATCCCCCCAACTAGTACGTCCATTTTTCATGGCTGCCAAACCACTTAATGTTTCAGAAATAGAAGTATAAATACCTTCATCATTTCTGTAAAGTTTAAGTACATCTCCATCATAAGAATCTCCTGAAACAACCAAATCAAGATCTCCATCGTTGTCAAAATCAACCAAATCCAGCGTACCATAACTCACACCTGTAATCCCCCCAGCATTCGCTTCATCTTTGGTCATAATTAATTGACCGGCTTCATTGATTCCGTCATTTAAGTAGACATCTGTAACCCTACCAAAAGAGGGGCTACTTCCTGCCAGTATCAAATCATAATCTTGATCATTGTCTACATCTCCAAAGGCAATAGATGATCCGGTTAAGACTGGAAACTTATTTTCTAATGGAAGCTCATAAGGCTGTACATATCCATTCGAGTTATCGAAATAGTACACATATACTGCCGCTACCCCTGCTGAGGTAGATGAGGTGGATCCTGCATAGATCAATTCAGGAAGACCATCATTGTCAAAATCAATGAATTTTGCCTTGGCATTTACCAAAGGCTTAAACTGTATGTCAACACCAGCAAAGTTTACATTGCCACTGAAATCATTTGATGAAGCTAATCTGCCGCCCTCACCTGGATAGGTTATTTGTATATCTGCTGCTTTTAAACCTTCATCTCGAGTGGTTATATACATCAAATAAGAACTGTAAGTATTGTTTGCATCCTGAACAGGAATAGAAACCTGATACGAACCCTCTCCACTGACCGTAACAGACTCTGTAACGAATGATGGCTCAGTATCATCACCTCCATTACCCTCTGCATCAAAGGGAAGTCGTTCAAATTTGAAATACAGTTCTACTTGTCCCCCTGAAGGAACCCCCGCTATAAAGTCAATAACTCCTCCTTCTGGGAAACTCAATGGATACAGACTAAAGTTCTCATTGGCATATCCTGCCCAGTCCTCTGCTCCTGTTGGGACAATATAAAGACCTTCATTATATTCTGCTCCGCCAAAAGCTCCACTAAAAGATGCGAAAGTAGAATTCTCCGTATCACAATCAAATTCACAACCATCATCACCCTCTTCAACTCCTACCTGATCACTGTAGTTCAAGTATAACCTAGCAATTGTTCTGGTTTCATCATTAGGATCTTCTCCGGTCATGAATACATCCAAAGTACCATCCCCATTCACATCAGCCCAGTCAAAATCCCCTTTGGTAATAGATTCGAAATCAAAGATTTTACTGAAATTGCCCGCATTATTTCCTAATAAACCCAATTCCCATTGATTATCAGGATTTTTACCAAAGATTCCTAAATCAAAATCTCCGTCTCCATCAAAATCTGAAAACTTCAATGAGGCATCCTCACCCGCCGGCAAGGTATTATCAACAATGCCTCCCAAGTTCAATTCCTTCCAAGCATACTGCATTTTAAATGAGGTAAATGGACTGAAGGCCGATCCACTGTAATTGGCATCCACTGCCTGTACGGCGAAATGATAAGCCCCTGGATCTAGTTCTAAGTATAAGAAATCTTGCAAAGCTGCAGACGGCTTAGCCGTTAATCTTGTTCCTGTCTCTAAGTTACTTTCTGTAGTAAACAGGTTAGATATCCCCGTAGAATCCCCCAAAGCAATCACATAGGAAACACTAGATTTTTCAGTGTAATCATCACTAGAACGATCCCACGACAACCGTACTTTTCCAAAACCAAAATCCGTCACCTTTAAATTCGAAGGCACATTTGGTGCTTTATTGACAATGTTACCCGTATTATTTTGATATAATTGAGTGATACTTTTTGAGGTCGTTTTACCACTGATAAACACATCCATATCCCCGTCGATATCAAAATCCGCCCACCTGACACTTGATTGCATAACATTATCAAATGGTGTTTTCACTACAAAAAAGCTGCCTGCCGCCTGTGCATACAAAATAGTAGTTGGTATAGCGTCTTTGTTCTTACCCGAGATCAACATATCAAGATCTCCATCGTTATCGAAATCTATCAAATCAATGTCTCCATCGGCCAGTGATTCGACTTCGTCAATCTCTTGTATATTGAATCGTATACCCGCCCTTAAAGAATCTATCGCATAATAATCATTTCTCAAGATTCGGGTGACGTTGGTTCTCACATCGTTTCCTTGGCCTGAAACACCCGTAGCAATAATATCCAAATCACCGTCCGAATCAATATCTCCAACTGAAATACTAGACTGAGATAAGCTTAATTCCCATCCATAATTATAGTTGCCACCGATCAGCCCTGCTCGTGTATTTGTTATGATGCCTCCCACGGGATTATTCCCCTTACCAGTCCCAGCATAGACAATTTCTAAATCTCCATCATTGTCAAAATCAGCGAATTCTATATCTCCATTAGTAAATCCTTCTCTAGAAAACTTATCATTTCTATCGAAAATGAGATTTCCCCCCGAGGTATTGTATTTGTTATCATAGAGATTCATGATGTAATTGATTTGGCCATCGTCTCCCACCGTTAGGCCAGCCAAGACCATGTCAATGTCTCCATCGGCATCGGCATCACCAAATGCCAAGGTGGCATCGGTAACTCCCTCTATGGACGCCCCGTTATCTACCTTCACAAGTGTGCCTGCCCCATTGTTCTTGTAAATATTTAAAACCGTGGCTGCCTCTAAATCTTTACCTGTTACAACTAAGTCTAAATATCCATCATTATCAAAATCTACCCATCCTAAATCTCCTTCAGACTGCCGGTCTAGTTCGTTGTTAGAATCAACAAACGTTCCCTCATCGTTGCGATATAGCTTCGTGATATATCCTTGCTCGGTACCCATTAAGGCCAAATCCAAATCTCCATCACGATCATAATCACCCCATGCCACATTGCCATCAGCAATTCCGGGTATAGCCTGATCCATTTTGGTGAAAGGCTCAACCAAGCTGACCGTTTCAACAGCAGAAAAAGCCGAAGTATTGCCATACTGATCAATGGCCTTGACCTTAAAGTAGTAAGTATCTGCTAGATCATAAGCATCAAACACTTGCCTTTTGGTTTGATGAAAACTTTCAAATCTGTCAGGAAACAGGGGATAACCCAATGCATTCAAATTCCCTGTACTTAAATTGAAATTACCCTGCTCAGTTCCCACTTGGGCCGCATAACCTACTTTACCAGGATTGGTATCTGACCACTTGAGTTCTACCTTGTAACCATTATTCTGACCGATCAATTCGGTAGGTGCAGATAAGGCACCCCCTACAGTCACATCAGTATTATTGATAAATCCTAAGGTATTACCATTGTTGGACTGCCTGATTCGACCACTGATCACTACATCGACTTTTTGATCGGCATTGATGTCAATCAAATTAATAGAACTGATAAAAGAAAAATCCTTGGCCTCAGTAGCCACTTGAGAGATGTACTGATCCAACCCTCCATTGGCATTCTGTAAGTAGAAATTTAATATCGCTTGACCATTCCAAGTATCTGATGTATTACTTCCCACACCCACGATATCATTCAACCCATCATTGTTGATATCCGCAATGGAAAATGAATTTACGATAGGCATGCCTTCTAAAGCAAAGTCTGAATAGGTAAGAGAACTATTGGTTTGATTTTTATAATTTACAGGCATCAGCGTGCTCACATTCTCCATCGCCTTTTTGAGCTCCTGAAAGAAATCTTCTGATTTAGATATTTCTAACTTTAAGAAATTAATCTTCCTTGAACGGAAAGCATCTGACCAATAATCGGTATCATCAGTATAAGAAATCATGACCGTAATCTTTGAGGTCTCTTCCCCAAAAATCTTCATGTCAACGATGCTCTTATTCGCAAAGCTATTCAGATAATGACCTTGGACCCCTCCACTACTTTTTGACTCTACGGCATACAGAGCACTTCTTGCCAGCCCCGATCCATTCATATTTATGGCTATCAAATGGTCTGTATCTCCATCCCCGTCAGGATTGATATAGGTATGTGCCATACCGCGATAATCACTTCGTCCACTCGCATCCATCTTCGACCAAAACAATGGAGCGCTTCCTTTGTATTCAATCCCATTTTCATTTCGATCTTCTCCTCGTAGCCACAACAACGATGTGTCATTAAAATTCTCCGACTCTAATGAAAACAGTCCAATGCCACCATCCCAATCACCCCAGTTATTTGCATATCCTGTGACGAGTTCATCTATCCCGTCCTGATCAATATCAATACCTTTATTGTAACCATTGATTCCAGTACCCTGGTTGCGGTAAGTCGCAGGAGAGAGCTTGGTAAATGATTCACTCAATACATTCACAGAGGTAGTCTCATCAATATTCATGAGCGCCCAATACGGAGTCACTGGCCAATTGCCAGTGTGGTTATCCACAATGACATCAGGCTTCCCATTACTGTCGAAATCACTGATAATGACTTCAGACTCATTCTCGAGTTTGAAAAGTTTAAAATTATTATTGTCCAAAT
The DNA here is from genome assembly GCA_013204595.1 of Flammeovirgaceae bacterium. GTDB lineage: Bacteria > Bacteroidota > Bacteroidia > Cytophagales > Cyclobacteriaceae > UBA4465. Next base: position 5,334 of record JABMNK010000039.1, on the reverse strand, counting down.
TAAAAATCTTCATCGATGCGGATTCTTCTCCTGAACCAGCCCAATACCGTTTCTTGATACCATAAGCCTCTGGCTTTGCATCAGTATCCATATTAATCAAATGCACCTCATTGAAAAAATCATCAATCAACTCAGTACCTAAAGCAAAATCAAGCCCTTCCACTACAAATTCAGCTGAGCTCTCAAAGGCCGAGGCCCCGAATTTATTATCAATATTTTGAATCGATACACTGTAAGTACCCTTCTCCAAGAAATACGCTAACTCCTTCATTCCAGCACCCGTGTATTTCAGCGCTCCCACATCGGCCACACCTCCACCCGAAGTGATGGTGTATAGCGTATTACAATCATCACCAATGCACGTTTTGATGTTGTAATAATCCGAACTCGTCGTGAAATTAATTGTTACTTTACTACCTGAAACCGTGATGACAGGTGAACTAGGTGCCACTAGCTCGCTGGTAGGTGTCACCGTGTATGTATTGGTGAACATAACTAACTTATTTCTGTTATCTCCTGCTAATCTTCCATGAAAAGCCATGTCTAAGGCAGCCCCGCTGTTCAGTCTACCCAAATCATAACTAATTCGGCCATCCCATGGAGTCATATTGAACGTTTCTGATGAGTAATAACCCTTCTTTTGCTCAAGCTCACCATTGCCATTGATATTAAACAAACCAGGAACAAAGTAACGATCCCATTCTCCCTCATTTTCATTGGAAACCAGGGCAACGATACTCACCGTATTATCTTTAAGTAAGGCTATTTTTGGGGCAAATACAGCCCCGTAATAATCTGAAATAGCAATAACCAAATCACTAGAAATCCTCAAGTTCATAGCTACTTCAGTCCAAGAACTGCCATTATCAGTTAATTCAAACCGCCTTAAATAGCCACTTGAATTATTTGCTTTATTAGGAGTATGCGCTACCAATAAATCTCCAGCGCCATCACCATCCAGATCCCCAAAATCTAAAGTTATGTCTTTTTCAGAATTTTGACTTGCTCCTCCAAGCTGGTCAATAATAGAAAGGCCTGAATTGTAAATAAGATCTCCATTTTCCTGCAAATAAACCAAAAGATCTTGAGAGTCACCATTACCATTCCATCTTCTCTCTAAGATCAAGTCTGTCTTGGTATCCCCGTTGATATCCGCCAAAAAGGCATTGTTGAAATCTCCCAACCATTCATTGTTTATACGACTCATGTCTTTGGAACTGACCCTAGGTCCATCTACTAGATACTCAAAAATATCAATATTCTGACCCTTGGAAAGTACTCCGTCAATTCGACCATCTCCGGTGATATCGCCCCACACCATCCGCTGTGCCCCTCCTTGATCAATTCCATCACCCGTATATTCAGCCCTAGGAACCGCAAACACACCAGACCCATTATTGATTAAATAGGCGGTCTTGCTTGAATTCCCGATGACCACATCCAGAAATCCATCTTGATTGATGTCAAGGGGTTTGGCAAATGAATATTCACTCCAATCTTCGTGGAGGGTCATTGAACTGCTGTCCACGGCATCAAAAAGCTTCACAATATAACTGCCGTTGTCTTCTGTTCTTGCTATATAAAGCACCTCATCAATACCATCATTGTCCGCATCAAACATGTCAACGGAGGTATAATAACAACAATTTTGACTCGTTTCTGTCGAAAAATAGGGCGCAAAAATCAAATCTGGTTTGTCTAATGCATTTTCATAGGGTCCGATATCAGGCTTTGAACCTGCTGGATTAGGTCTTGTGTTGCCATTAATATCAAAAACATCACTTGAAGCTCTACCTGCACCAATCAAAATACTCGAGGAAGTCAATTGATAGTCACGATTGGCCGCATCAACAAAGCCAGTGTTGGCACCTACCAGATTACCCGCTCCATATCTATCAATCTCGAAATCCAAACGAACATTGCCATTGATCAAGTTATTTTGTATGGTTAATTTACTTGGCTTGGTTGAACCCCATTGGGAAAGAGTTCTATTAAGAAAAATTGAATTTTGAACCAAACCGGTATGACTTTCAACATCTTGAAAATTCAATCCATTTTCAATCAAGCTATGATTCACGGTGTATTCTCGGACACTTCCTATTCTTACAGAATGATCACATCTCGCTTCATTTTCATAGAAAATGCTATTGAGCACGGTTAATTTATCTAAATTTTGAGCCATCAATCCACCGGCAGTACAATCATTATCTCCCAAAGCATCATTGTCGTAAACTATTGTATTAATGAGTGAAAGCTCTTGAGACTGGAATACGCCTATACCTGCGCCATTACCATTCTGCACTTCATTATTGTAAATGCTCGAATTTGAAATATTGATTTTCTTTGCATCTCTAGCAAATACACCCGCCGCATTCATCCAATCAGATTCACTTACTTTATGATCATAGATATGAACAAAGTCAATATCTACTGATGCTTCCCTTATAGCAACTCCCGCACCTTTAATACTTTTTAACCTAATGTTTGAAATCCCAATAAAATGCCGAGTATTTACTTCATCTACCAATTTATCCCAAATAGCCTCACTATCAACTTTAATTACAGTAGCCTGAGGGATGTTTTCAATAACATTTTGAAGCGCATTTGCATAATTAAATTCGTCATTAGCTGTATAAAAAGATCGGCTTCCATCTGTAAATCTCAAAGTCTTATTAGAATATGGAAATGTAAAAGTTAAAACTGCATTGTCAGACAATGACTGATTATCGGAAAGTGTAATGGTATTTTGATCCGTGATTGCTGCCACGGTAACTGTTCCAGATATACCATCTCCTGTGACTATGTCTCCTACCTCAATAGTTCCTACATTAGTGTCCAATACCAAAGCCGTAGCGCCACTAATCAATCCATTTACTACTGCAGTTACTGTGGGAGCCTCAATCCAAATGCCAATACAACAATAATTTGCACCCCATGCCTCAACTTCTCTGTTATCACTTCTAAGCATAGCAAATCGCTTTTCATTGTCGTCGTCGTTGGGTGCTTTAGATTGATCATTATCCCAATCAATTGCATTTATGATACCTTCAGGCACAACCGTTCCATCTTCATAAACCCAACCTCGGCTTGAACCCTCCTCATCCGTATTGATATCACCACTTCCTACAATAGATAACCCCCTGATGGTGACGCCTTCCGTATTTAAAATTGTGACCACAGATCCCGCGTTTAATCCCCCCTTAATGATTGTTTTTTTGATGTCGGCATCAGTCATGCTTGTGCTGTAGGATGTCGACTGGATAGTCAAGCCCTCATTAATGACCAAATTTTCAGTGTAGGTACCTTCTCCAATTTTGATAGTATCTCTATTTTGTGCTGCTAAAATAGCTTTGCCAATGGTGGCAAAGGCAGTTGATACTGAAGTACCGTTATTAGTATCATCGCCGGTCTTCGAAACGTGGAAAACACCAATAGATCTAGATATCTTCAATGTGAAGAACTCAGTAAGCGATGCAGTAAAAGTTAATACCGCATTGTTAGCTAAAGATTGTGCGCTCGAAAGGGTAATATTATTTTGATCTGTGATACTGCTTACTGTAACAGTTCCAGATATCCCTATTCCTGTCACAACATCACCTACTTTGATCTCTCCGGCATTGTTATCTACCACCAAGGCTGTTGTGGTAGTTGCACTAGCCACGCTGGCAGTTGATGTACCCACATTGTCACTCTCAAACTTAATAGATCCTTTATCATCCACGGATCCCGCTGCTAAAATATATAAAGTGCTTTCTCCTGCTTCCAATGTATGAGGCGAGCTTAAATCTAAATAAGTACCATCGGTATTTTTCTTCTGGATTTTTAATGCGGTCGCGTTTGACGTTGAAAGTTTAAATTTTGTATAATCCAGATCGTTGTCAATATCCTCAAAAATTTCTTCAATCGATACCGCTAGTCGTGTCCCTTGAGGAAGTAATTGATCAGGTATTGAATTGACAATAGTAGCCTTATCATCTACATTATTGACAACAATAGTCATGGTGTCGTTTACAGTTCTGAAGCCACTTGTGACGCTCACTGGAAGTCTGTAAGTGCCAATTCTATCTAGTTGGCTGGTAAATGTGAACTCATCATCAGCGATCTCATAAGTTACCAAAACGATATTGTTGATGTCATTCTCAATAATACCTTCAGTATTGGCCTCGAGAGAATCAGGCAAGTAATCTGCAAAACTCACCCTGATAGCATCAGGATCAGCATTATCATCATCAGCAAAAAGCACATTGGCCTTCTTGGTGAAACTTGCAAAATCTTCATTTACAGTAATTGGGTCTTCCGCAACAACCAAAACAGGCGCATTATCCACAACCAATTTTACTGTTTTGGTGAAGCTTTGTTCAGCTCCAGATGCTGCTCCTTTGTGTGTGGCTGTGATATTCACGTTTGCAGCATACTTAGTATTTGCAGTTATTGCGATACTGTAAGTCCCATCTGGTATATCAGTAAGATCATCCGGTGTCAAATCCGTATAACCCGCAGTAGCAGTTGACAAGTTGGTGAATGAAATGGCTACTGCCGTCCCATCTTTATCCGCATCAATATCTATAAATCCCCCTCGAGCATCAATCACCACCGTACCATCATTCAATAATTGATCCCTCACATAATCTACAAATCGATGATCTGGATTTAGCCCAGGTGCATCATCCACCGCTCTAACAATCACATTTATTAGCTGACTGAATGTGGTTTCATCTACCGTATTGGTGGCCGTCACCTCCACCGAAGCTTGGCCATAACCATTGGGTAGCGCCGTGATGGTCAAGAAATCATTAGCAACAGTCGCACTTATTGCCCCGTTCGCATTGATTTTATTTAATTTAAAGCTGAGTACATCATCAGATACGAATAATGAATTCAAAGCATACTTTGCTTCATCAAAGTCCTCCTCAAAGAATAAAGTATCTTGTCTCGAATTATCCTCAGCAACTGAATCGTAACTTATCGTTTGCCCGTTGACCTGTAGAGAAGTCATGAAAAAAAACAAAAGCAACAATAAGCCAATCAATGGTCGGTCGTATATTATTTTTTTCATTATTAAATATTTTTAGCTGGTAGCTTGGTGGAATTTAAATAATTCATTCTATTTTATTGTACTCAATAAATGTGTTTTCACTCAGCAAGTTAAGCTAATTTAGCGTAAGTTTATTAATTATACAAAAGATAAAAATAATACAAAAATGCCGAATTTTATGATTAATAAATTAGAGGTGTCCGCTTAACATCATATCATATTTGAGATATACATTTTATCTGCTTTTACCATTCTGATGATTAGATTATTGAAGATGGTGTCTTTGTTCTGGGAGCGAT
>JABMNK010000038.1 GCA_013204595.1 Flammeovirgaceae bacterium | reverse complement strand
TTTCTTTTCTTTTTTATTTCTTATTTCCTTTTTGTGAAACGTCTCTTGTGATCTTGCCATATACTTTAATCTATCATTTTCCGGAAACAGCGACTACGCTATAAAATGGTGGTCAAATGGATTCCTTTTGTAAAGTTAGTTTATGAAAACGGAAAGCACCTTTTTATATTGAAAAAAGTACCAGAAATTGAGATTTAGCAGCCTAAAAAAGTTTTACTCCCCAAAAAATTGATTAAAATTATCTTGAAAGTACTCTGGCCATTGTTTCGCCAATGTCTGCTGGTGATTTAACCACGTGAATCCCGCATTCCTCCATAATCCGCATCTTAGCCTCAGCCGTATCATCTGCTCCACCAATTATCGCGCCAGCATGCCCCATTCTTTTGCCTTTAGGAGCCGTTTGTCCCGCAATAAATCCAACTACCGGTTTGGGGTTACCTTGCTCCTTAATCCATTTGGCAGCCTCTGCCTCGTATTGACCCCCGATTTCACCAATCATGACGATTGCCGCCGTTTCTGGATCGGCCATAAGCAATTGAATAGCTTCTTTGGTACTTGTACCGATAATGGGATCTCCCCCAATACCAATCGCCGTTGAAATTCCAAAACCCGCCTTCACTACTTGATCCGCTGCTTCATAAGTCAAGGTACCCGACTTAGATACAATCCCTATATCTCCTTTTTTAAAAATAAAGCCTGGCATGATACCCACTTTTGCTTCGTCTGGCGTGATAACCCCTGGACAATTTGGTCCGATTAAAGTAGCGCCTCTTGCCTTTGCATAGGGCTTAGCGATAATCATATCCTTCACTGGTATTCCTTCTGTGATAGTAATAATGACTTTGATGCCCGCGTCTGCGGCCTCCATGATAGCATCTCCTGCAAAAGCTGGTGGGACGAAAATAATGCTAGTGTCCGCGTTTAATCCATCTACTGCTTCCTTGACCGTATTAAATACAGGTAATCCTAAATGAACTTGTCCACCCTTTCCCGGAGTAACGCCCCCTAACACCGGTGATCCATATGCGATCATTTGGGAGGCATGAAAGGTGCCTTCGGTGCCCGTAAAACCTTGAACAATGATTCTAGATGATTTGTTAACTAAAACGCTCATAGTGTATTCTAATTTTGACGCAAAATTAGTTTAAAATAAGGCAAACTAAAATTTTTTTATCTCGATGAAAATAGACTTAAAAAAAGTAAATAAACTGGGCCTATTTTCTTACCAATAAGTAGTTGTCTATAAATTCTCTCACAGCGCCTGCTCCTCCCTTATGTTTCATTACAAATTGGGCGATTGCAATGACCTCATCACAGGCATCTGCTGGGCACGCTGAATACCCCACCCGTCTCATTATCTCAATATCGTTAAGGTCATCCCCCATGTAAGCCACTTGATTTGCCTCAATATTTAATTCGGCGAGCCATTCATTCATGATTTCCATTTTGGGTCTTTGACCCACATAAACGTATTTCAAACCCAACATTTCGGCCCGATCATCAATCATTTTACCCGAACTCGCATGGCTGATAATCCCGACCTCTATCCCTCTTTCAAAGGCCCGTCTAATCCCCATACCATCTTTGGCATTAAATTTCTTAAATTGCTTTCCCTCATCAGAAATATAAATACCCCCATCGGTTAGGGTTCCATCAACATCCAATAATAAAAATTTTACTTCTCCTATCATTCTGAAATGGCTTTTCTTACCCGTACCACCTTTTGTAAAAGTTGTCGCAATTGATGAAGGGGTAACATAGATTTTCCATCACTCAAAGCCGAAGCTGGATCTGGATGGGTTTCTATGAACAGTCCATCTGCCCCTGTCGCAACGGCAGATAATGCTACTGAACCAATCATTTCAGGATCCCCTCCACTAATTCCATCTTTCTGATTAGGTTGCTGAAGGGAATGTGTGCAATCCATGACCACTGGCACGCCATGTTTTTTAAGCTTTGGTATAGCGGTAACATCAACCACTAGATTTTCATATCCAAAGGTAAAGCCACGCTCACATAACCAAATATTTTGGTTACCCGTAGATTGCACCTTTTCCAATGGGTATCTCATCGCCTCAGGGGATACGAATTGACCTTTCTTAATATTGATAGTCTTACCTGTATTTCCCGCGGCCAATAATAACTCAGTCTGCCTACATAAAAATGCCGGTATTTGTAAAATGTCGACATATTGGGCGACTAACTCGGGTTCATAACTCTCGTGAACATCAGTAATGGTCCTGACACCCAATGCCCTTCCTACTCCCTGTAAAATCTCCAAACTTTCCTGAAAGCCAATTCCTTTGAAGCTTTCTAACTTCGTTCGGTTGGCTTTTTTGTACGATGCCTTAAAAATAAAATCAATCCCAAATTCATCACATAATGATTTTACTTCCTTACCAATAGTAAGTGGTACGGTACTGTTCTCTATGATGCAAGGACCCGCTATCAGAAATAATTTATTCATTGTTCTCGACTTTTCTTTCCTAAGTAACCACTGTGATGCCTTTTGGCATAATCTTCTTTGGTGAAATTGATTCTCTTCATCATCATCACCACCAATACATCTCCCAAAACCGTCATCACCGTTGTACTGGTCGTAGGTGTCAATCCCAAGGGACAAATTTCCATTGGATGTCCCGTGGCTATGGAAACATCTGCCAAACGGCCAAGTTCATTTTCTGGATGTCCTGTCAAAGTAATTAATTTAATTCCTGGATATAAACTCTTAGCCAATTCGACCAATTTCAAGATTTCATCCGTTCTCCCTGAGTTTGAAATTAAAAATAAGACATCTGCTTCTTGAAGCATCCCTAAGTCACCATGTTGCGCCTCGGCCGGATGCAGAAAAACAGCAGGTGTTCCGGTTGAGCTTAAGGTAGTGGATATGTTATATCCGATTTGGCCCGCTTTTCCCATGCCACTAACGACTACTTTTCCTTTCTTTACATGCACCGCTTCATGCAACAGTTCAACCGCACGATCAATTGTATCCTCGATCGGTATATTTCCTATAGCCTCAATCTCCTTTTGCAAAAGTTTCTCGATCTCACCGTTCATTTTGAATGCATTTAGCAGATATTTGAGCAAAGATACCCTAATGGCCGAATTGATCAAGCTATGTCTGTTTTGCCACTATTAATTTTACCACTTTAGCCAAAAAACAGCAGATAACCTGAGAGTCGCCTAAACAGAGTATGAACAATAAATTAAAACCTTTTTCAAGTATTTTCTTTCAATTACCCAAATTTGGATGGATTTTTTACGTCCTTCCTTTGCAAATAAAATCTATGCTGAATAACTCATTATTGTTTAATCGCTCTAGATTAAATCTCAACTAGGGATGCATTTTGCGATAAGAATTTAGTAATTTTAAAAATGAAATGCCAACAAATTGGTGCGATATAAAGAGGTAGTTTTTACTGTCTATTTTTAAACAATTTTAGATAATCCTACTCAATGATTGATTTAAGAAGCGATACGATAACCCGGCCCACCCCTGAGATGCTAGAAGTGATGTTTTCTGCACAAGTGGGAGATGACGTATTTGAAGATGATCCGTCCGTAAATGCTTTACAGGAAAAAATCGCAGTGCTCTTTGGAATGGAAGCCGCACTATTTTGCCCTTCAGGCACAATGACCAATCAAATTGCCATGCGCATAAATACAGTCCCCCAAGACGAGGTCATTTGCGATCAATATGCACATATATATCTTTATGAGGGGGGTGGCATGATGTCCAATTCTATGATTTCGCCAAAGCTGCTTCCAGGAGATAAGGGCCGTTTGAGCGCAGAAATGATCGCGGACTCCATTAATCCAGAAGACGTTCATCGCCCAAGAACCAGTCTGGTAGCACTTGAAAATACCATGAATAAAGGAGGTGGTGCTATCTATGATTTTAATGAAATACAAAAAATCTCACAGGTCTGTAGGGAGCACGGACTCAAATTACATCTGGATGGCGCTAGATTATTCAATGCCCTGGCTGAGACAAAAGAAACACCTTCGGACTATGGTCAAATTTTTGACACTATTTCCATTTGCTTTTCTAAAGGTCTCGGGGCACCGATTGGCTCAGCCCTTCTTGGTACTAACAAAGCCATAAAGCAAGCAAAGCGGGTAAGGAAAGCGCTCGGAGGAGGCATGAGACAAGCTGGCTATTTGGCTGCGGCTTGTATTTATAGTTTAGATCACCACATAATAAGACTGGCGGAAGATCATCACCGCGCTAAGATGCTTGGTCTGATAATCCAAAATCTTGATTATGTATTGAAGGTGTACCCGATACAAACAAACATAATTATTTTTGAACTTCAGCCAGGGGTAAATCCAATTGAACTACTTGAAAAACTAAAAGCTAAAGGATTATTAGCTATCGGATTTGGAAAAGGGATGTTGCGATTGGTAACTCACTTGGATTTTGACGATGAATCCCTAGAAAAGGCCATCGCTATTTTCAAATCAATTGCATAAAATAATATCAACCAATCGTAAAATTATCAACGATATGATGTCTGTTGTTTTTGAAATGGATAAATTACATTAAAAAAAACTAAAATGAAAATAAAAATAAACACTGTAATTTTTGGGTTTTTATTAGTTAATTTCAACGTATTCTCCCAAGAATTGGGCATCAAAGGAGGTTTGAATTTCCCCATATCAGATGCCATCGCCAGTATCACAGCGAAAGATATAAGTCAAACAGGATCATCAGGTTATCATGCGGGGGTATTCGCCAAATTTAAATTTGCCGTTATTGCTATCAACCCTGAAATCCAATATTCTTTTCAAAGCATTGACTATCAAGGTGCTTTAGATGCTGCCAATCCGAGCAATCTTTCGGATATAAGTCAAAAATCCGCCTATGTCGATATACCCATCATGTTGCGATTTTATTTACCTGCTGGTCTCAATTTTCAGGTTGGTCCACAATTTAGCTATTTGATGTCTGCCAAAAAAGTAAGCGATGACTTAAGTGCTGATGTTGATATCCAAGAGTTATTGACCAATTCTAATATCTCTATAAATCTGGGTTTGGGATTTGATTTACCATTTGGCTTAGATGTTTATGGCAGATATAACATTGGGATTTCGGATATTAACGATCCATCCACAGCCAGTAATGCCATTCAAAATTCAATGATTCAAGTATCTTTGGCCTATTCCTTAAAGAAATGACTAGAACAAAGACAGCCACTCAAAGTCGAGTGGCTGTCTTTGTTAATAACTATCTTCCCTTTCAATAATAAGCACCAAATAAAATCATCATTTCATCTGTACTCCTTAAGCCAAAGGTAAGAGCTCTCGAATTCGGATTGTCATAAGTAGTCTCAATTCTAAAGCCCTGCCCTGCCTCAAGTAAAATAGGAGGGTCAAACTCTTTAATAGGTGGATGCTCCCAGTCAAAAGTGATATAGAGCAATTCATTATCAATATCTCCCCCCAAACCATAAACCCTGAACTCCGTCATATTAGCATGCGCATGCGAAAATAGCTGAAAAACATTCATCTCTTCCGAGGCTATGAAATTGTAAAGGATCTTATGCTGAGAGGAATTAGCTGGAATATTAAGATCGAGGTTATTGACGCTCAATAATTTGGCAATTTTATCAACTTCACTTCTTGGAATCGTATACAAATTGGCATAAACCTCACCTTTTATCGGCTCTGTTCCCTTGTTTACATAATGACTATTTAGATCAAAACCAAAATTTGCTGGTATTTCAAAAGCAACGCCTTCTGGATAATGATAATCCATTTTAGGCCATTGGGTTCCTGTCACGAAATCATGAAATTGCAGGTGATAAAGCGTTTCATAACGGTAATCCCCGGCTAAGGTATATACGTCTCGAATCAATCCTGCTGGCGGATATCGAGAGGGCACTAACACCTCGTTAAATTGATACATCAAAAAGTGATGACTACTGCTTTTCATGGCAATTTCAACACGATTGACGTAGACCGCTTCGGGATTATTTAATTTTTCATACAAAAATATCTCACGATCCATTCCAGGGGCAACGGTAAATGGTTCAATATGAAACTGAAATCCACTTTCAGGCACCGCAAGCGGCTCAAAAGGAATCGCAGTATATCTGGTCTCATTATCCAATAAGGATACATTGGCTACTTTTCCCTTTTCAGGAGCCCCTGATTCGATCCATTGCCTGATAAATTCCAGTTGTCCATTTGTCAAAAACTCATCTCCTAGTGGCATTATGGCTCCATACTCCGGATGGTCATCATAAAAATGTGCTGCATCATTTGCATTAATCTTTTCCCATAAAAAGCTTTTGGGGAAACTCGCATAGCCATCATCACCGACCAACAGTAATCCATCGGCTAGCGCAGCTGAATTGGTCGGAACTCTATTAATTAATTGTAGAAATGATACATCTTCAGTAAGAACAAGTCCAGACTGCTTGGCAAAAGGAGATCCTGCTACATGACAGCTGATGCACGAGTTATCCCATATTTGAGATTGAATTACGGCATAGGTATCCATATCTTCTAATATCAATGACGCACCATTCTTGCTCTCATCAGTATTACAACTCATAAAAAACAACAAGGAGTAACCAAAAAAAAGAATAAAATATTTCATAGATAATTAATAAAATTCACGGACAATCACTTTGCTTGAACAGCCTGAACACACAAGAACAACTGAAGATTATAGGATCATCCAAAATAATAATCCGAATAAACAAAAATATAACATAAAACTCTTTGATTTGAGCATCCGGGTTGGAAATAAAAAATCATGACGAACAATTCGGCTTAAGTCCACGTATTTTTATTTAAAATAGGTAGTTTTTAGACCTAAATTGAAAGAATAAGATTCCCTTAACTAAGTCTGTTGTATCACACTGGAGTTAATATTTCTTAAAACATCAAAAAATAGCATACATTTAGGCTTAAATATGCTCTCGAAACGAAAAATAATTTTAATTATCGCCAAATGCGCATTGTTGCTCCCTCTATGTTTTTTGATTTATATAGTTGCCTCTCTAGCGCATGCCACCATCACCGATTATGCTCCACCAGAAATAACTGAACTTACCATTGATGGTCACAGCACCCAACGGATTATTTCAAATCCAAATTTGACTTTTTTAAGCTGGAATATCGGATTTGCTGGACTTGGGGCTAAATCAAATTTTTATTACGATAGTAACCATAGTTTTTTCTTTACAGACGGAAAGATGGTGCGTGTGCCTGAAAGCTATGTGTCTGAGAATTTAATGGGCATCAGAAACTTTTTAGACAATCATAGGACTGATTTTATATTGCTTCAAGAGGTTGATAAAAGATCAAAACGTAGTTATTTTAAGGATCATGATGCGCTCTTCCTAGAAGACCTTAAAGACTATAGTCATAGTTTTTCACTGAACTACCAAGTAGGACGTGTTATTATCCCTGCTTTGCAACCTTGGAATGCCTACGGAATGGTGGAAAGTGGATTAAGTAGTTATTCCAAATATAAACCCGGCACCAGCACTCGCTATCAGTACCCCGGCAAATATGATTGGCCAGATTACTTATTTCACCTAGATAGGTGCATGTCCGTGCAACGTTATCAAACTACTCAAAAGATGGGTAAAGACCTAGTCGTAATTAATACCCACAACTCTGCCTATGACAATGGTAAATTGAAGTCAAAAGAAATGGCTTATTTAAAAGATTTTTTATTAAGAGAATACCAAGAAGGCAACTATGTAATTGTAGGGGGTGATTGGAATCAGAGTCCACCAAAAGTATCCTATGAAGAAGTCAGTAGGGCTGGTGGCGTTGCCCCAATTTCATTAAATCACCCAACAAATATTACAACAGATTTCATGCCAAAAGACTGGAAATGGGCTTACGACAAAACAGTTCCAACTTGTAGAAGCGTTGCGGATACGTTGGATTATGGTGTAACACCCGTATCATTGATTGATTTCTACTTAGTTTCTCCCAATATTGAAATCGTCAGCGTCGAAGGGAAAAATTTGAAATTTGAACATTCAGATCACAATCCTGTTTTGATGACCCTACGATTGTCTGATTTCGAAACTAAATAATAAAAGAAGACCTGAAATCTTAGGTCTTCTTTTATCTTTAATTATTTACCCGCTTCAAATCTCCTGCTCACCTCATCCCAATTAATGACATTAAAAAATGCATTTATATAATCTGGTCGGCGATTTTGATAGTTTAAATAATAAGCATGTTCCCATACATCTAATCCCAAAATAGGCGTTCCTGAACAGCCTATGCCTGGCATCAAAGGATTGTCCTGATTGGCCGTTGAACAAACAGCTACTTTCCCGCCAGCATGCACGCAGAGCCAAGCCCATCCCGATCCAAATTGATTTGCGCTAGTATTACTGAAAGCCTCCTTAAAGGCTTCAAAAGAACCAAAAGCAGTATTAATAGCTGTGGCCAAACCTCCGGTCGGAAGTCCTCCCCCATTTGGACTCATAACAGTCCAGAATAAGGAATGATTCCAATGGCCTCCCCCGTTATTTCGAACAGCAGGTATATTGATGTGATTTCTGATCAATTCATCAAGCGATTTGCTCTCCATTTCACTACCTGCAACGGCAGCATTCAATTTCGCAATATAGGCTGCGTGATGTTTTCCATGGTGGATTTCCATGGTAGCGGTGTCAATATGAGGATTCAGCGCATCGTGCGCGTACGGTAATGTAGGTAATTCAAATGCCATGATTTTTTAATTTAGTTTGAATAATATCGGGGTCAATTTAATAAAATCTAACTTGACAAGTTCCATTTTATAGGTCTTTCTGTTGACTCCGCATGTTTTTAAAAAACTCTTTGATCAAAATTTCACATTTATTTCCTAATACCCCAAAGGCAATGAGTGTCTTGGGGTGAAGGGGGGGAGGAGACACCCTAGTAAAGCCTCTTTTCTCGTCTCTAGCACCGATCACTACATGCCCTATCTGACTCCAAAAAAGAGCCCCTGCGCACATATTGCAGGGTTCTAGGGTAACAAAAAGAGTGCAATCGTTTAAATATTTTGAGCCGAGATAATTTTGAGCTGCCGTAATTGCCAGTATTTCTGCATGCGCCGTAACATCTTGGAGTTTTTCTACTTGATTATATGCTTTTGCAATAATTCGATTTTCACAAACAATTACCGCCCCAATGGGAATCTCTTTTTCCTCAAATGCCAACTCTGCTTGTAGCAAAGCCTGCCCCATGAAATGGTCGTCACTATGAATACTCAGCATTATTTTAGCTTGACACTCCGCATCATTTGCGCGGCTATTGGCGCCCAAATATCTCGTTCCTTTGGGTCGCAATTGAAGTTGAAAAGTAACACTTTACCTCCGTAAGGGATATATTGGATATAATTGTATTTCTGAAACAGATTTACTCCGCCCAATAAGCTTTCTTCTGAAATAGTCCCGATGAACTCAAAAACAATAAATGATCGATGGTCAACCGTACTAATTTGACTTTGCACAAAATCCACTTGAGAATAAAGATTTGAAATAGATGCCTTATAAAAAGAAAGTAATATTTCAATATCATCAGATCCCCAATTGGTGGCGGTCTCATTGATCCCAAAATCAATCTTTGCATCCTGGGAAGTAAACATGGCGATTGGAATCCTTGAAGAAGCGTATCGATCGATGAGTTGTTGGGGCGGCATCAGTTGAAGTGCTTCAGAAATTTTCATGGAAATAGTTTGGTTTATTTTTTTTTTGACCAAAATAGTTTGTGCCATTACCTGAAAATTATAAACGCTAATAAAAAAAAAGGCTGCTAGAAATTTCAATTTTTATAAACGATTTCTTTACCACAAAGATAACCGTTAAGACCCATACTTAAAGTTGTCTCTTATTAATTTAAGAAAACAGGGCACTAAAATCAATGAACAGATGTTTGAGTATTAGAAAATTAGATAAAATGAAAAATATACTAATCATTGGAGGATCTTCTGGAATTGGCGCAAGTGTCGTTCATCACTACGCAGATCAAACGGACTATCAAGTTATTGCAAGTTTCAACAACAACCCCGTTTCATCAACTTGGCTAAATGTTAAATATTTTCCCCTTGATGTCTTATCAGGTGAACTCGATTTCAGCTTGATCCCAGAAGTACTAGATGGCTTGGTCTACTGCCCTGGGAGTATTAACCTGTTGCCCTTTCATCGCATCAAACCTGAGGCATTTATGGCTGACTTTAACTTACAGGTAGTAGGTGCCGTAAGAGTAATACAGCAGGTATTGCCAAATCTCAAAAAATCAAACAGCGGCTCTGTTGTCTTTTTTTCTACAGTAGCTGTCCAAACAGGATTTAATTTCCATACGCAAGTCGCCACATCCAAAGGAGCCATTGAGGGACTTACGCGAGCGCTTGCCGCTGAACTAGCTCCCAAAATAAGGGTTAATGCCATCGCTCCCTCACTGACTGACACGCCATTGGCCGCTAAGCTTCTGGGCAGTGAAGAAAAAAAGAAAGCCCATGCCGATCGCCACCCCTTACAAAAATTAGGAACCCCAAAAAACATGGCAGATGCCGTTGCATTTCTCCTTTCTGAGCAATCGGAATGGATGTCTGGTCAAGTATTGGCTGTTGACGGAGGTATCTCTAGATTAAGGATATAGCGCCTATTTTAGGATTTTCCTAATCTCTCGACCTCTTTCCAAATAGGTGTTAATTCCTTGCTCATCGGAGTCATTTAGTAATTGACGAAAATCGTGTAATTTTTCTAAATAAAGATCAAGACTTTCCAAAATAGCAGACCTATTTTTAATAAAGATGGGTGTCCACATATCGGGCGAACTCTTGGCCAATCTCACAGTTGAATCAAATCCAGAACCTGCCAAATCAAATATATTTATTTCGGTCTTTTCCTTTTGCAAAACTGTTGTAGACAACCCAAATGCAATAATGTGACTTAAATGAGAAACGTAGGCTAAATGATTATCATGCTGAAGCGCGTCCATATAGGTAGTAGACATGCCAAGAACTGCACATTGATTTTTAAAAGCCTCTATAAAAATAGGGCGTGTTTTTTCTGACTCACAAACAATCATGACTTTGTCTTTGAAAAGTGTCGAAAAAGCTGCCGAAGGGCCGCTGTACTCTGTACCTGCGATCGGATGAGCTGCGATAAATTGGTCTCTCTTTGAATGTTTCTCAACCGCCCTACATATTTCTCCTTTGGTAGATCCAAAATCTATCACCAGTTGATTCGGTCCTAACGCTTCTAGAATAATTGTAATATTTGATTCTATAGCATTTACAGGTAGGGCCAAAATAATCCAATCTGCAACCTTGATAGCCGCTTCCATAGAAGCACAACCTGTATCCACTAATCCGAGTTTTTCGGCGGCTAGTTGGTGAAGATGGTCTTGATCCCAACCAAATACCTTGAGCCCTTTTACTCGTTCTTTGAGCGACAATCCATAAGATCCTCCGATCAAACCCAAACCAATTATTGATACATTCATAAGCGTGAAATAGCCAACTCAAAGTCCTCAATAGGCGCACACAAAGATACCCTTAGATAGTGCCTGCCTTTCTCTCCAAAGATATGACCCGGTGTGATAAAAATATGTTTGTTTTGGAGCAAATCATCAATAAGCTCGTCCACATTCGCCATGGGGGCCTTGGCCCAAACAAACATCCCACATTGGTCCTTTTGATAAAGACACCCAAGCTTATCTAACAACTTAAAAACGACTTCTCTGCGCTGGCCATAAATGGTAGTCAAACCTTCAAACCAATGATCATCTTGATTAAGCGCCACAATTGCCGCCCTTTGAATGGGCTGGTACATTCCTGAGTCTAAGTTGCTTTTTATTCTCAATACACTTTTGATGTTTTCCGCACTGCCCGCGACCCATCCCACACGCCATCCAGACATATTGAATGACTTAGACAAAGAATTTAACTCTAATGCACAACTTTTGGCCCCCTCTATTGAAAAAATACTCAATGGCTCATCGTTGAAAATAAAGCTGTAGGGATTGTCATGAACCAATAGCACCTCATTTAATTGTGCCAATTTTACAAACTTTTTCAAAATCTGAAGGCTCCCTTTGGCCCCCGTCGGCATGTGTGGATAATTCAAGTAAATCAATTTTATTCGACTGAAATCAAGATTTTCAAAGAAAGTCCAATCAGGTCTCCATTGCTCTGCAGCAATTAGTGGATAATAGATAGGTTCTGCCTCAACCATTTTGGTGACTGAGGTATAGGTGGGATAACCCAATTCCGGAATTAACACTTGATCCCCTTTGTTCAAAAAAGCCCATGATATGTGAGCTATGCCTTCTTTGGAGCCCATTAAAGGCAAAACTTCAGTATCAGGATTGAGAACAGCATTCATTTTTTTCAATAAAAAATTGGCAATCGATTGCCTGAATTCGGGCAATCCCTGATAGGATTGATATTGATTCGCTCCCTTCAAATCAGTAGCCCATTTTAATTGTTCTAGCACTTCGGGAGGCGGCAATAAATCAGGGCTGCCGATGCCCAAGTTGAGTACCTTATTTCCTGCTAGCTCAAGGGCACGAATCTCCCGTAATTTTACTGAAAAGTAATATTCCTGTACCTCCGCTAGTCTATCTGCTGTCTGCATGTCTAAAAATAAAACACAAACTAAATGAGAAACAAATGAATTCACCTTGAAATTCAAAATAATAACAACATCAGGAGCATCCGCCTACCAAGACTTCAAGCAATATCAAACGATCACTGAACCATTGGACTGTACTTATTTTTGAAAAACATTATGCTCATGACAGAAAATAATTAATGCTTGAAAATGATTGATTTCTAAGCATTTAAGAACTAATTTGTCAAATACAGAAGATTCTAATTACAATCACAGAATAGCATTATAAAAAAAATGTGATGAAATATTTTGCAATATAAAATTTGGTCGCTTAAGTTTGTGTGTCAAATCGAACAAATGGTCGGTTTATAAAGAAGCGCTAAGAGACAGGCTCGTTGACGCGCTAGCAACCCCCCTGCTAAGGGGTAGGTGCTAATTCCTGATAGATAAATTGATTATTATGAATAAAATACAAGATTTTACGATTAGTCGTTTGGATCCCTCAAAATACGAGGCTCATTTTTATTGCTATTTGATTGATGACAGCTGCTGTTGCTGCTGTATGCGCTCTGCGCAAACTAATCAATAATTCTATTGCATGGAAACGCTGTTTTCATGAAATAGTGAGGCCGAAGTGACTCATCGCCCTACTTCAACATTCAAAAACATCATTTTCATATAATTTAAATAAAAAAAATGTCACAACTTCATTTTGATACGCTACAACTTCATGCAGGACAAGAGATTGACGAAACCACAAGATCAAGAGCTGTCCCCATTTATCAAACCTCTTCCTTCACCTTTAAGAATTCCGAACATGGTGCAAATTTGTTTGCCCTAAAAGAATTCGGCAATATCTACAGCAGAATAATGAATCCGACTGTAGACGTTTTTGAAAAACGGATCGCTGCACTCGAGGGGGGCGTTGCCGCCGTGGCAACTGCATCGGGCCAAGCAGCTCAATTTGTAGCACTAAACAATATTCTCGAAGCTGGGGATAATTTTGTTTCGACTTCTTTTTTGTACGGCGGAACTTATACTCAGTTTAAAATCTCATTTAAACGTCTAGGCATAGAAGCGAGGTTTGCAAAATCAGATACAACGGAAGCATTTGAAACACTGATTGACTCCAAAACAAAGGCCATTTATTTAGAAACCATAGGAAATCCAGGATTCAACATCCCTGATTTTGACGCCATTGCTGCACTTGCCAAAAAACACGATCTACCGTTGGTAGTAGACAACACTTTTGGCGCGGGGGGTTATCTTTTCAGACCCATTGAGCATGGCGCCACTGTGGTTGTCGCCTCTGCCACCAAATGGATAGGCGGACATGGAACCTCCATTGGTGGCGTCCTTGTCGATGGTGGAAATTACAACTGGGGAAATGGTAAATTCAAACAGTTTTCTGATCCCGCCGAAGAATATCACGGCTTGGTCTATTCAGATGTATTCGGAATAGATAACCCACTTGGGCTTCCCAATATAGCTTTTGCGATACGTGCAAGAGTCGCCACTTTAAGAGATTTTGGACCTGCGCAAAGTCCTTTCAACGCTTTTTTACTATTACAAGGCCTAGAAACCCTATCGTTGAGATTAGATAGAACCGTAGATAATGCATTGAAGTTGGCACAATGGCTTGAACAACATCCCGCCGTAGCATCCGTTAATTACCCAGGATTACCCAGTAGCAAATTCCATGATCTCGCCAAAAAATACCTCAAAAGAGGATTTGGGGGCGTCCTATCATTTGTATGCAAAGGCGAAAAAGAACAAACCACCGCTTTAGTAGACCAACTCAAGCTGGTAAGCCATCTTGCCAATGTAGGAGATGCTAAGACGTTGATCATTCAACCCTCTGCAACCACGCATCAACAATTATCTACCGAAGAGCAATTGGCGGCAGGTGTACACCCAAATGCACTAAGAGTATCAGTAGGTATCGAACATATCGAGGATATAAAAGCAGATTTTCAACAAGCATTTGACAACGTTTATGGAGTTGATTCTAACAAAGGCTAATACAAAAACCTTTTTAATTGATGAGCCGGTACTACTTGAGGGGGGTGATTTCCTTCCTCAGGTAACGGTGAACTATACCACACATGGAATATTGAATGATGACCACTCAAATGTGGTCTGGATATTTCACGCATTGACCGGCAACGCTGATCCACTGGAGTGGTGGTCTGGCTTGTTTGTAAAAGATGGTGCGGTGGATCTTGAAAAGCATTTCGTGATTTGTGCAAATGCCTTGGGGTCCTGTTATGGAACAACTGGTCCAAGTGATTTATTATTTCCACGCATCACCATCAAAGACATGGTAACCATACATCAACACCTTCGTGCGCACCTTGGTATTGAGAAAATTAAAATGGGTATTGGAGGATCAATGGGGGGGCAACAGCTTTTGGAATGGAGTGTGCAAGAACCAGAATTATTTGAAAATTTAGTATTAGCAGCTACGAATGCGCAGCATTCGCCATGGGGAATAGCCTTCAACGAAGCACAAAGAATGGCCTTAAGCGATCTTGACAAGGGAAGAGGATTAGAGACGGCTAGAGCCATTGCTATGCTCTCTTATCGGCATTATAAAACCTATGAACTGACACAAAAAGATGAAGATCAGCGTTGGGATCACTTCAGCGCGGCTTCTTATCAACAATATCAAGGTCAAAAACTTAGGAAAAGATTTACAACAGAATCCTACTACTATTTATCAAAAGCGATGGATAGTCATAATGTTGGTAGACATTTTGTTTCGATTAAAAATGCATTGGCACGTATCTACGCCAAAACACTCGTCATTGGCATTGATACTGATATCTTATTTCCCATTAATGAACAAGAACTTTTAGCAATGCTGATTCCAAATGCTGATTTCCGAATGATCAAGAGCGATTATGGTCATGATGGGTTTCTTGTGGAGACCGAACAATTAAATCACTTTATTCATTCCTATTTTCATGATTAAACAAATTGGACTATTTGGTTTTGGCTGTGTCGCTCAAGGTTTCTATGAAGGATTGTTGCAAAATCCACAGTTCGGCGTCAGTATCAAGAAAATTTGTGTCAAAAGCGATTCAAAAAAAAGAAACGCTCCCCAAGCACTTTTCACCACTTCTGACCTCGATATTTTAGAGGATCCAGAAATAGATGTGATTATAGAACTCATTGATGATGCCGCAGCTGCACTGCATATTGCTAGGTATTCTCTTAAAAATAATATACCTGTAATTTCGGCAAATAAAAAAATGATCGCTGAGAATTTGGCAGAACTGGTGGTATTGCAACAACAATATGAAACCCCAATGCTCTATGAAGGGGCTGTGGCAGGATCGATACCCATTCTTCAAAATCTGGCCCAATTTTTTAGTCATCAAAAAATAAGTTTGGTAAGAGGCATTCTAAACGGCTCCACCAACTATATGTTGACGAAAATGAAAAACCAACATATCTCGTTTGCCCAGGCATTAAAAGAAGCGCAAGGATTGGGCTTCGCAGAAACAGATCCAACGTTGGATGTCAAAGGATTAGACGCTACCTACAAATCGATCATTCTTGCTTTTCATGCTTTTGGTGAAATCGTCTCTGTGAATGACGTTGAAATAGTGGGTATCGATAAACTTACCTCAGCACTATTGCTTCAAGGTAGGCGGACTGGAAAAAAAATCAAGTTGATCACCGAGATTAGTAAATCAACAGGGATTTTAAAAATAACAGTTAAACCTGAGTTGATAGGAGAACAAGATTCTTTGTACGCTATAGATTATGAATACAATGCAATCGAAGTTTCGGGCAATTTGTCAGGTACACAAACCTACGTCGGCAAAGGAGCCGGTAGTCTACCCACAGGATCCGCAATACTCAATGATTTGTATTTGTTATTAAATAACTTTCAGTATAGCCATCAAAAACAAAGTGCCCTAAAAAAAACAGCTTAAAACAGCTCACTTAACGAGGGGCGAAGTCAGATAAAAGGCGGCTCCTTTTTAGATCATTTTGAAAGAGACCTCCTGGATGCGTCTAAATATTTCATGATGATATAAGAAAAGTAATCCTACGATTAATTCCTTTCTGCCATTACTTCTCTCAACAAAGCAGAAAGGGCATCTATCTGTGCTTGGTGGCTATCGTATTGTTCTTTTAGATACGCGACTTGAGCTTCCAATTCTTTGTTCATTAG
>JABMNK010000037.1 GCA_013204595.1 Flammeovirgaceae bacterium | reverse complement strand
TTATACAACTTCGGCGCATACGATATTTACAAGTCCTATAAGATAGGAGAGAATTGGAGTGAACCTATCAATATCGGACCGCTGGTAAACGGTAAAGGCAGTGAGTTTTATTTTACAATTGATTCCGAGTCCAAGAATCTATATTATGCAAGATCCACCTCTAGTGATCTTAAAAAATTGGATTTGTATTCTTTTCCACTTCCGATGGGAGCCAGACCTGACGCAAGGGCAAGATTAATAGGCAGTCTTAGGGATTCGCTTACGGGGCAGCCTTTTGGCGGTATTGTGTCTGTAATTGACATGGATGACGGTATTGAAGTCGCACCTAAATATGTAAAACGAGATGGAACCTTTGAGTTCGATTTAATAGATCAGCGCAATTATTTATTGGTAATTCAAGGAGATGATTTCTTTAGAATCGAACAGGCATTCTATATGGATGGGTACGTTGAAATTAATAAAGTCACAGAACCTTTGTTGGCTAGAATCAAATTTGAGTCTGTTGAGTTTGATAATGGAAAATCTGAAATAAAGCCTGAAATGTATTCGGATCTGAACAAGTTGATCAATTTTTTGTATGACAATCCGGAATTCAAATTAAAAATATCTGGTCATACGGATTCTCAGGGTAGTCCAGAGACAAACTTAAAGCTATCCAAAGAACGGGCTGAAAATATTAGAGATTATTTGGTAATTTTCGCTGGTATTTTAGAAGTTCGTGTTGATTTTGAAGGCTATGGTAGTGAGCATCCGCTAATTGAAGAAAGGTCAGATGAAGATCGAAGCATCAATAGAAGAGTAGAGTTTCAAATCTATCGAGAGGGCATTGAAGTCCAAAAGGTTGACAATTGAAAGGAATTAAAAAGAAAACAGCTGAATGATCTAGGCTGTTTTCTTAAAAAAGCTTTACTATATCGTTGAGAATGGCAAAGGCCATCAGGCCAAGTAGCAGTACCATTCCTACTTTTTGTGCGTTTTCCAGAAAGGTGTCAGATGGTTTCTTACCCGTGACGATTTCCCAAGTAAGGAAAACCACATGCCCTCCGTCAAGCGCGGGAATAGGTAGAAAATTCATGAAAGCGAGTACCATCGATAATAATCCTGTAATACGCCAGAAGTTGACCCAATCCCAAGTGCCCCCAAAAAATTTGGCGATACCGATAGGACCTGATAAAGATTTGCTAGGCGACACGTCACCCGAAAACATTTTCCTAAAGGCTTTGATATTGTCCCAAACGATGCGGAAGGCAAGACTCGTGCCTATAGGTACCGCCTCAGCTAAAGTATATTCAACCGTGGAAATGTCATTCAAAGATTTTCCGTAGAATCCAATTTTACCATTTTCAGTTACCTGAATGTTGAGTTCTTTTTGCTCTCCTGATCGACTTACGCCAATGATGATTTGTTTTCCAGCGAGGGTGTCAAGTGCGGATTCCAGTTGGTCATAATACGCAATTTCTTGTTCATTGATCGAGATAATTCTATCACCTGCCTGCAATCCACCTAGCGCTGCATTGCTTTCAGGTTCAACGCTCCCAACCTCAAAAATCATTCTAAATGAAATGAATTTGGGTGGATTGTCTTTATCTGCAAAATTATTCACGAAGTCATTTGGGATCGGAATCGTCAGCTTTTGATTATTTCGATCAACGGTAAAATACCCATTATTGGTAAGGAGGACTTCACTACTTCTCAAATCCCTGAAACGTGTATAATCATTGCCATTAATGTCTACAATTCTGTCACCTGTTTCCAGACCTATGGATTGACCCAATTCATAAGAAACAATACCATGCACATTGAGCGATTCTTTTGATAGAAAGGTGTCTCCCTGCGAATAAGTATATCCAATAAAGATGATGACGCCTGTAATCACATTAACAATAATACCTCCCATCATGACAATTAAGCGCTGCCAGGCCGGTTTAGATCTAAATTCATAGGGTTGAGGTTCTGTATTTAAGGAAGCTACATCTAGAGATTCATCGATCATTCCGGAAATTTTAACAAATCCGCCCAAGGGGATCATGCCGATAGAGTATTCGGTCTCACCAAACTTCTTCCCCCAAATTTTAGGTGGAAACCCAATTGAATATTGTTCCACCCGCATGCCAAAGGCTTTGGCGGCAAGTAAATGCCCCAATTCATGCAATCCTACTAAAATGGACAATCCTAAGATCAATTGTCCTGCCATCACGATACCTTCCATTACTTAATTAATTCGTTTGCTTTATGTCTTGTTTCCTTATCAGTATTGACCAAATCTTCAAGTTTGGGCGCTCGAAGATAAGTCACTTTTTCGAGGCATTTTTCAATAATTTCAGATATCTGTAAAAATCCTATCCGATCTTGTAAAAATGCGGCGACCGCTACTTCATTAGCCGCATTAAGAATACACGGATGATTACCTCCTGAAATGCCGGCATCGTATGCCAATTGTAGGTTACGAAAAGAATCCCTATCAGGTTGCTCAAAGCTGAGTTGTGGATGATCCATAAAATTGAATCTCGGGAAATTTGACTCGATTCGAATTGGATAGCCAAGGGCGTATTGAATAGGCAATTTCATGTCAGGAAGTCCCATTTGCGCCTTCATAGATCCATCTTCAAATTGCACCATCGAATGAATAATAGATTGCGGATGGACAATTACTTCAATTTGATCCATTTTCAGTCCAAATAACCATTTTGCTTCAATGACCTCTAGTCCCTTATTCATGAGTGTGGCAGAATCTATGGTAATTTTGGCACCCATCGTCCAGTTGGGATGCTTCAAGGCTTGTGCTTTGGTGACGTTCCGTAAAAAATCTGTCTTTTTACCTCTAAAAGGCCCCCCTGAAGCGGTTAATATGATTTTTTCTACTGGATTTTGAGATTCACCTGCCAAACATTGAAAAATCGCAGAATGCTCCGAATCTACCGGATAAATGTTGACCCCATTTTTTTTGGCCAATTCGATAATGATTTCGCCAGCTACTACTAGGGTTTCTTTATTGGCCAAGGCGATAGGCTTCTTTGCTTCAATGGCATTAATAGTGGGCATTAATCCAGCATAGCCCACCAGTGCCGTCAAGACGATATCTATACTGTCCATTTGAACGGCACTATTGACCGCTGACATCCCAGCATATACTTTAATATCTAACGGGTCCAATGCATTAAAGACTTCCTTGTAGATAGATTCGTCAGTGACTACCACCACATTGGGAAGAAATTTTTTTCCTTGGGCGATGATCAATTGGGCATTGGAGTGGCAGGTCAATAGTTCTATTCCAAAGGCTGCTGGATTCGCTTCAATTACATCAAGGGCTTGTGTCCCGATTGATCCGGTGGATCCGAGAATGGCTACTTTCTTCAATTTAGATGGGTTCATGCTGAAGGTAATGGGTAAGTGGCTCTGCGATTTTTCGATCATTACTTAATCTTGGTACCTTATTTTGCCCCCCCAATTTACCAATGGATTTCATGTATTCAATAAATCCTTGATTGCGTATTGAATAGATATGTAATTCACCTAGAATAGCACCTGTTATAAGGTCGTCATAATAGGCGTTTAGGAGTTGCATTTGCGAATTTAATTCTTTTTTGAACGCGCTCATATCATTGGGAGCATTTGCGAATTCAATATACCACTCATGCCTTGGTAATCCAGATAGAGGTGCGACATTGGGCGCTACCGTAAATTCAGTTAATTCGATTTCTGGAAATTTATGACATGCATTTTTCATCGCTTTTTCGACTTCTTCTCCAATCACATGTTCTCCAAAGGCGGAAATAAAATGTTTGATTCTACCCGTGACGAGTATGCGATGTGGATAGGTGGATACAAACTTGATAGTATCCCCAATCGAATATCCCCATAGGCCAGCATTACTATTTAATATGAGGGCATAATTGACACCTATTTCAACCTCTTCAAGGGTAATCCTCGTTGGGTGCTCCATGAAAAATTCAGTGACCTCGATAAATTCAAAAAAGATACCACTATTGGAGAGCAATAATAATCCTTCAGCATCTTGTCGGTCTTGATAGGCGATGAATCCCTCGGAAGCAGGATAGGTTTCAATACTATCAATTCGTTTCCCAATTGTTTCGAATAATTTGTTTCGATAGGGATCGAAATTGACACCACCATAAACGAATAATGAAAAATTAGGGAAGAGGTCTTTAATAGACTTGCCGGTTTTTGAAACCAATTTGTCAAAATACATTTGGACCCAAGGGGGGATGCCAGAGATCAGGGACATGTCTTGGCGTTGGGTTTCGCTGACAATTTGATCAACTTTTGTTTCCCAGTCTTCAATACAGTTAGTCTCATAACTAGGCATTTGATTAGCGCGCAGATAAGTAGGGATCAAATGATTCACAATACCGGATAGTCGACCCGTAGGAATGCCGGCAGTAGTTGTTAAAGTAGGACTTCCAGAAAGAAAAATAAGTTTTTTATCTAAAAAATGACTTTTACCGGTTTGATGAACGTAGGAGAGTAGGGCATTTCTCGCACTATTAATATGATTGGGAATGGAATCCCGTGTAATAGGGATATACTTGATCCCACTGGTGGTACCTGAGGTTTTGGCCAAATAGGCGGGTGTCCCCTTCCATAATACATCTTTTTTACCTTGTAGTATTTGGTCTATATAAGGCTTGAGTCCTTCATAATCATTGATGGGGACGGCGGCTACAAAATCGCTGTGGTCTTGAACATCTTGTAATTGATGGTCCTTTCCAAATTGAGTATTTTTTCCAATCCGAATCAAGTTTTTCAAAATGACTTTTTGATATTTAATTGGATTCAATGACCAATCGTTTTGGTCATTGATTACCCATTGTGCCAAAGGCTTACTCAAAAGGGATCTTATTCCCATAATTGTGAAAATAAGTTAAAATAATATTTCAATCTTTTCATTATGGCAAAATTACTATTGTTGAAGTAAGATTTAGGGACTCTTAGCTATTCATTTGTATGAACAAGTATTTTTTAACTGCGATTATAGGATTTTTTAGTGTCTTGATCGGATTGTGTCTTGGTCTCTGGTTTTTTAAACAAGAATTGTCCAGGGGGCTTCTAAGAGAACAAAAAAGTACGCCAGCAAAGATCGTTGATCTGGTGCTTCGGGCTTCGCTTCGGGCGTTGTGAATCCTTCATTCAAACGGATGCAGCCATCAATCCAGGCAATAGTGGAGGCGCATTGGTCAATCGGCAAGGCCAGCTTATAGGCATAAATACGGCTATTTTATCAGGAATGAGATCATATGCGGATATTTTTTGCTGTCTTTACCAAATTGTCAAAAAGATATTTGACAATTTGGTAAAGTATTGGGAGTTTCAGAAGGCTTTTATAGGGGCTGATTTTTAGATATTGATAGCAAAATAGCTAAGGACCTTCAATTGGATAATTTTGACGGCGTGATCCTAGACAATGTACAAAAAGAGGTTGCAGCGGACAACAGCCTATTGAAGAGGGAGATATTATCAAAAAATTGAACGGCCAATTCATCCAATCTAAGTCTAATCTGGAGGAATACCTAGCTAATTTATACCCTGGAGATCAGGTCGAAATAGGACTAAAAAGAGATAACCGGACAATGTTCAAAAACATCACTTTATTAAATAAGGATGGGGGAATCGGCGGGGCAAAGCATGAAATTTATCATTCAAAATTTTTAGCTGCAGATTTTGAAATAGTTTCCAAGGTGGAGCGGACTTTTCTTCAAATTGATAATGGGGTGAAAGTATTAGATTTCGATGCCAGAGGTTATTTTTCAGGATTTGATTTACCAAAGGAGTTTATTGTGACAGCGGTCAATAAGAGGTCCATTGAAACGCCTGATCAGCTCGATGAAATTAGCTATTTTTTAATTTCAACTTTTTCCGTAATTCTTCTATTGAATATTTGAATTTGCTATTGGCATCAATCATATCACTGACAGACTGCAGGGCATAAATAACAGTACTGTGATCTCTTCCTCCAAAATGGTATCCAATTGATTTTAAGGAGTGGTTGGTGTAGTCTTTGGCAAAGTGCATTGCGACTTGACGGGCAATGACAATTTCTTTTTTACGCGTTTTTGCCTTCAAATCATCAATGGAAATATTAAAGAATTCACCTACTGTTTTTTGGATATAATCGATACTTACTTCGGAATCTATATCGGCAACAATATTTTTTAGGATTGTTTTGGCTAGTTCTAAATCGACTTCTACATTGGTTAATGAAGCATGGGCGATCATTGAGATAATGACCCCTTCAAGCTCACGGATATTGGTGTTCACGCTATAGGCGAGGTATTCGATAATTTGATCTGTAATCAGAATACCATCAGCCTGCAATTTCTTTTTGATAATGGCGATCCGAGTTTCAAAATCCGGTTTTTGAATATCCGCCGTCAAACCCCACTTAAATCTTGAGACCAATCGCTCTTGAAGCCCACTTAGGTCTTTGGGTGACCTATCCGAAGTCATGATGATTTGTTTACCAGATTGATGCAAGTGATTAAAAATGTGAAAAAATATTTCTTGGGTTTTTTCTTTGTCTTTTAAAAATTGGACATCGTCCAACATGAGGACATCCACATTTCGATAATAAGCAATAAATTCTTGAAGACTATTACTTTTCAACGCATCTATAAATTGGTTAGTGAATTTCTCAGACGAAACATAGAAAACATATTTTTCGGGATGCTTGCGTTTGATTTCATTTCCAATGGCTTGTATAAGATGTGTTTTTCCTAAGCCAACACCCCCGTAAACCATAAACGGATTGAACGAGGTAATACCAGGTTTTTTGGAAACGGCAAACCCGGCAGATCTGGCTAGTCGGTTGCAGTCGCCTTCGATGTAGTTATCAAACTGGTAATTGGGATTGAGATTAGAATCTCGGGCCAATTCCTGCATGAAATGTGGATTTTTGTACTTGTCGTAGCCGTTGACCCTAGTTTTATTGAAACCGCCGCTATTTCCTCCGACATTGACCGTGTAAGGCTGATTGGCTTCGCTGCCATTGTCCATGATGACCGAGTACTCTATCTTGCCATTTGGACCAATTACTAGGTTGACTGCTTCATGAAGAATGTGGACGTAATTTTCTTCTAGCCATTCATAAAAAAACTGACTAGGGACTTGTATTGTCAAGATTTGACCTTCAAGTCGGATTGGAATAACGGGCGTAAACCAAGTATTGAAACTTTGCTCAGGAATATGTTCTTTAATAAATGAGAGACATTTGTCCCATTTCTCTACATGCATGAACTGCTAATCTTGATGGTGGTTATTAGGTTTCCCCCGATCTTTTTATAAGTGGGGCACCAAAGAAACAACAAAAAAAGCGAACAAAAAAATGAATATTTGGTTGTCTAATTGAGAATATTCATTACTGTATTAACAAGGCTCTTTTACTCAATAAAATTCTTGTAAAAAAACAATAATTTTCAAAATTATATATTTGTTAGGTAGTATACGTACAAGGATTAAATTTGTAATAAATGAGTATGATCAAACTTAACTTTGATGAATTTCACAAAACAAACTTCACCGACTGGTTCGCTGAGATAAGTCAAAATAGTGCTGGTAGCACCCTAGCAGATCAGCTCACATGGAAAGATGAATTTGAGCTTTCACTGGGGGCCTTCTATGATCAAAGTAATAGTGTGGCTGCCGCCTACATTTCTGCCTATTTTGTTCACCAGCCATTTAGAAATTGGCAGCTACTGCAACGCATTCAGGTCCAAGATGAAAAACAGGCAAATGAGGAAGCTTTGACGGCATTAAATAATGGCTGTGAGGGTATTGTGTTTGATTTAACGGAGGTTTCACCAAATCCAAAAATATTATACAGGGAGATTGCCCCTCAATACTGTATTGTCATGTTGATGGGTAGCAGAGAGCAGGATGTTAAGGCTTATTTTGATTATTATGCTTCCCTTGAAAGGACTGCCTTTCGAGGCGGAGCAGATATTCCGGTGGGGAACTATCCTTTTTTTGCCAATATCATCAAATGCAATAACCCAAGGAAGATAAGTGATATTGCGCGACTGATCGTAGACGTCATAGATTTATTGAAAAATAGTGAGCAGTCTGTGATTGTTGAGTTGGCTCAAGGCAATCATTTTTATCATGAATTGACCCTTCTAAGGACCTTACGCTTTTTAATACCAACTATTTGTAAGCAGCAAGGGATTCCTTATTCTGAAGATCGGTTTTTAATTCATGGTTTTTCTGGAAGCAGGGAACCCTTGGAGCAGGGACTTATTGCTAATAGCACTTCTGGTGTTGCTATGGTATTGGGAGGGGCCAATTTCATCTCTTTTCAATTGAATGATGCTCAGCATGAAAATGCCCAAAGATTTTCTAGAAACATAGGGAATCTTTTACGCGAAGAAGCCCTGCTTAGTACAGATCAAGATCCTATAACGGGTGCTTATTTTTTTGATTTTTATTGCCATCTTCAATGTCAGGCCTTGTGGAAATTGATCCGGCAGTATTTTGGTGGTTTGGATTATGGTCAACTTATTGGGAGTCATGAAACGCCTCCTAGATCCTTAAGGTTAGATGGATTTTCACCTGGATTTCCTCCTTTTTTGAGAGGCCCTTACCACACCATGTATGCCATTCGTCCGTGGACTATTCGACAATATGCTGGTTTCTCTACGGCAGAGGCATCCAATTCTTTCTATCGCAAGAATTTGGCGGCAGGTCAAAAAGGACTTTCTGTAGCGTTTGATTTAGCGACGCATCGAGGTTATGATAGCGATCATTCTCGAGTGGAAGGAGATGTTGGTAAAGCAGGAGTAGCCATCGACTCAGTAGAAGATATGAAAATACTATTTGATCAGATACCACTTGATCAAATGTCGATTTCGATGACAATGAACGGGGCTGTCATACCCATTATGGCTTTTTTTATAGTGGCCGCAGAAGAGCAGGGCATTCGGCCTGATCAACTTACGGGGACTATTCAGAATGACATTCTCAAGGAATTTATGGTGAGGAACACCTATATC
>JABMNK010000036.1 GCA_013204595.1 Flammeovirgaceae bacterium | reverse complement strand
ACTTGATGGTTTATCTGAAGAGTATTATGAAAACGGTCAGTTAAAGTTTAAAGCAAACTTCAAAGATGGTAAATTGAATGGTTTATTTGAAATGTATTCCGAAAACGGTCAGTTAAAACAAAAAGGAAACTACAAAGATGGTTTAGAAGATGGTTTAACTGAATCGTATAACAAAAATGGTCAATTGAAGTTTAAAAGCAAACTACAAAGATGGTTTAGAAGATGGTTTATGTGAATTGTATTTCTATAACGGCCTTACTTGTGAGATAAGCAAGCCATTATGTTCTACAGACAGTTAACTTGTTCACTTTCTTTTGACCCCAGACCTCTGTAATCACACCCCCCAATAAAGTAGGTTTGCATCTAGTTTTTTACTAAATTGATGATTTCAACAGAGTTAAAGAGTCATTTTTTACTGACGGTTTACAACGCAACCAATCGTGAGTTATTATAAACATCTTCGGATGAGTTTCAGCAATTCATTTCTTTTAAAATTCTTTTTTAAAGACTAAATCACCTTCTTCCCAAATTTCAGAAAAAAGTAAAACACCGAACTCATTCCATTCTTGAAATACTCCATGATATTTTCCGCTTTTATAACTAACCTCTCTTTCAATAAGCCCTTCATCATGATACCATCTCCAAATATAAGATGCTAATCCATTCTTGAAATGTAGTTCCATTGTTGGGTATTCTTCATATTCAGGAAATGATTCTCCTGTCGAAGAATTAAAAGATACACCTATTTGCAAATGATAATACTCAAATATATCTCCCGTAAATAATGAATTATCAGATTTTAAATATCCTACAGTTAATCCATTTTCTTCCTTAATTTCAATATCATCAATACCTACTTTATTTCCACAACTAATAAAATGCAGACACAAAACAAAAACAAAAAGTTTTTTCATGTTTTCTTTTATTTAGTATTACCTAACACATTGTCATTTAGTTTTCTAAAGTTTTTTCTTCGTATAACGATGTCATAATTATCACTGGATGTATCGTCTATAATTTCACATTCCCAATGTTTCATGCAAAACTTTTTAGCTTCTTCATCAAGGAGCTCGTGCGGTTCTTTTAATTTGTCTGTTATCATAATTTATCGTTTTTTTCTATTAGTTCTGAAATATATCGCCAACGCAATGTATTTAATTTGTAAAGCTCAAGTAAGTTACGAAAAAACCCATAGATAGATCCACATTGCAGTAGGTGCCAGTTATGATTGATTTTGATATATCATCAGATAAGATCAAACTTTAATCAAAAAAGCACTAATCTCCATTATAATGTTCATTAATCCTTTGCAATGATTTCATGATACTTGCGTTAGTATTTCAGATAACCCCTAATTTTCTTTATTCGACTTAAAAATTACCTAGAAATCGAGTCTTGCCAATCAGCACTAATTGCTGTCTCCTTAAAAACCTGGCATCTGAATTCGATTTTATTTATTAACTAATTTTTAATTATGAAGAAAAGAACCAAAATTATCTTGCAGGCAATCGCCATGATTTTATTGTTTTTGAGCATCTACACTTGCTCCAACAAGCAGAGCCCTGAGTCTGACATAACGATTGCAGAGAACAACAGTTACATAACGAGTCCTCCACTACCACACCTGGATATTGCGTATCAAAAATTCTCTATTGATCCCGCGATCCCGAACACTTTGCGAAGCTCATCAGGCGCAGTGCTTAATATCCCTGCTAACGCCTTTTTGGATGTGAATGGAGATCTGGTCAATACTCATGTAGAACTTGCCTTCAGGGAATTCTATCACCCTCTAGAGTTCTATCTGGCTGGTGTTCCAATGACCTATAATGATAACGGCGAAGAAAAAGTCTTCGAATCCGCTGGGATGGTTGAACTCAATGCATCCGCCGATGGTCATGAATTATTTGTAAATCCCGCTCAAATAATATCTGTTGACTTAATAAGCTGGTCAAAATCGCCAGAGTTTAATTTATATGATTTGGACCAAGCCACTGGTCTGTGGGTAGATCAGGGCAAAGACAGCATCAGTGTCTCCGAGAAAGCGGCGGAACTAGAACAACTCCCCCCTATTCCTGCCATGCCAAAAGTGGCCACGCCATACTCGTTTAAAATAAAGGACGATACAAATAACTTTCCTGAGATAGATATTTATGAAAGAGTATTGTTTGACCCCGTAAATCCTTCAAAATGTGGTGTCTCCAACGCCACTGAAATGCGCATAAACTTATTAGACAGCGGCATATTTGAGGTCATATCAATAATTGATGCCTTTGGCAAATACCAAGAAAGTAGATGCCTATGCTATTTGGCTTTTGAACAAGGCGAAGACTATGACTCTGCCTTGGAGATCTATCAAGCTAAGTATGCCTCTTTGCTCAGCGAAAGGGAAGCCTTAGCTGATGATATTAACCTCCAGTGGGATGAATACCAAGATATCTTAGATCAACACCGTAAAGCGCAGATTAAAAGCCTGAGCGGCAAAGAGAAAATTATCCGCACCCTTAGCATGAACAAGTTCGGCTTTGTCAACTGTGACTACCCCCTGAGTTATCCACAAGGAGGGCTTCTAACGCCGTATTTCGTGGATGAAGAACAAAACCCCATAACACTAAATGAGGTCGTTCTGGTAGAGCAAAACACTAATGCGCTATTCAGATATACCTCAACCATAAAGTACAATCCAGACAATGAAAATGTCATGTGGGGCCTCACACCCGATAACAAGCTGGCCTATTTTAAAAAAGAAGATTTCGACCTGCTCTCGAAGAGTTCAAAAAAACAAACCGTAACCATGCATATTAGTGAAAAAGAATTGCTCAGTTACGAGGACATCATGAAGGTTTTATTCTAGACCTCAATTCGTCACGTTAATAAAAAAGCCTCGCTAATGCGGGGCTTTGCTATATCATCAGATGTTGGGTTTGGGTTGGGTGGGCACCCTTTTTTTAACTTTAAATAAAATATATATATACATATAACAAAAAAGAAATTTTCAAAAGCCCTGCCCACCCAAATACAAATCATGAACACTGTTAGGCACACTCAAACCATTACCAATCTTATCAACTCGGATATCAACCAACAGATACTTAGTATTGCTTTTGCTATATATATCCTCACCTGGGGGTGCTAACTTTCTTAAAGCATAGGTCAGTTCATTCCCCTTGAAGTAGATTCCATTTTTTCTAAAAATCTCCTCTATTTGAGTATAGTTCATGCGTAGTTTTGGCTCCCTGCTGTAGACCAACATGTCGCTCACAACCTGATCGTTTCTTGACACATACATGTAGTCACTACCTCTAAAACCAATTTCATCCAGATCATCTTCATTATAAAGACATTCTGATCCTTTAGCCATAACCTCTTGTCTAATCTCTCCCCAGAACTGCATCATATCAATTTCATTAAGAAGATCATAGTTCATTCTACCATTCAGGGTTAGAATTAAAAACCTGTTCTCGTCGTTATCATTAATGAGTTCTTTATGATTAGTAGAACCCACAAAACCCGCTCTTCTTATTAAACCTTTACTAAGTCTGTCATATTTTCTTCTATGTCCAAAAGTTTCGCTAGATATTAAAGACCTAAGCCAGCCTCCTGAATGAATAATCATATTTTGTATGTCATCAAAATTGACCATAAACCGACTATCCAAAGCATTCATAAGGTCATACGAATCCTTGCCTTCATTCTCTTTCGTTTCATAATAAATATCAAGATCCGAGATTCCAGTAATCTCTTCCAGGACACTTTGCATCCCGAGCTGACGTAAAAAACTTGATTTTCCTGTATTCCTTTCCTTTGTGTAAAGAATAAGAACGACTCTTGAATACACCCTCTTAGGCATCTCCTCGTCTATCCCTCTCATTGCAAACGCATAAGTGTTACAAAAGAACTTCCAAAGCATTCTGCGATTATACTCCATATCACCTGCTAGGTTCATTGCGTCAATCATTTGATCCACTCTTTTGGTCTTATCCCATGGAGAGGATTTTAATTCAGACAAAAAAAGCGATAATGGATTAAGTTTCTCTATATCATCTGAGTTCATGAGTTTATTGAAATTCGAGTCGCTTAGTTTCGCTCCGTTGTCATGAAGCATAAAGAAAAAATCTGCATAGGAGCAGTTGAAGGCATCTTTCCCAAAAACAGGCCTTCCTGAGTCGTCTTTCCCAAAAACCCTCTCTATCTCGGGCACAGCAACAATCCTGCTCCCTAAATCTCTCTTTAGTTTTGCATAAACAATTTTATTACCGTCGTGAGATGAAAACCAGTCATATTTCCCCTCACCGCTAGGCGAATTTGGTAGCGTAATATTTGAAGGGGAATTGTATTCATAACGATTGTAACAATCCTCGACGGTAGACTCAAGTTCTTCAGGGGTATAACTACTGCTTGTGTAGTCACTAAAAAAGTTAATTAATTGTTCCTTTGAAACTCCTCTGTTCATAGCAGTTCCGCAGGCAGATACAATAGTGTTGTGACGATTTCCTGGACGAAAATCATCCAGTGCTTTATTGAAAAAATCAGGGACTTGAGTTACACTTGGTTCTTTCTTAAACACACCTAATTTAATTTTAAAGGTCTCGGCGTTTAGATTTAGATATGCCTCTGGATCACTTGAGATAAAGCATAGTCGAGTGACGTCCTTTACCGATGAGTCGGAAGACTGTCCAATCGCTTTGGCGTAGAACTCATCAACTTGTAACCAAGCAGTTTTGTGATGCTCAATGCCGCTGTTCACACTCACAAAAACCTTTAAACCATTGCCCCTAGGGCTGATAAAAGACATCATGGTGGTTGGCATTGAGTTTGCCAAATCACGTAATGAATATGGGTCCTCTATTTTGTCATAATCCAGGCCTATGATTTGGGTGTAATTAGTTACATTTTCGGTAAGGCGAGGCCCATCAAATTCACCTGAATAAGCAAAGCCCAAGAGCTGAGTGCGCTTGTAATGCGCCTGCCCCTCCTCAGTTGGGAGGCTCCTTAGCGTGGATATTTTATCCTTGTACCGCTCTGACTTAATGTCTTGATATAGGTCTTCAAGACTTGTTATTGTGCTCTGCGTTGATTTGCAGTTTTGGAATAAATTTAGTTTCATTTAGATATGTTTTTTTGATTTGGTAACAAAATTACCTCATATCCAAACCGCTTAATGGGGACTATGGGGGAGTCCCCTGTTTATGGAGCATCATTCAAACCATAATCATCGGGATTATCTATCATATCCTGTATGGCAAGATTATCTGAAGTTATCGATTCAAAAAATGGCCTTAGCGCATTATCTACCTTTTCATAGTCTCTAGGAAGACCACTTAAATTATCTTTATATTCTGACTTCTTTTTAGACGCACGACCGATGCCAAATATTTTCTCAATTTTCCTCTCAATTAAGCTTGATTCAATTATGTCATGATCCTCTAGCTGATCAAACATATAGACACAGTGGTTCTTTGCTCCAATCCATTCAATGCCGTGCTCCATTGCAACTAAACCTTGACTCATCACCTTCGAAAACATTGCTTTTGGGCCTATGATCAAGTTGTTTTGAAACAACCCATCATAGAGTAAATTATATTGATTATGTTGAAACCTGCCGCTATGTAACTTGAACCATTGCTTTATTTCACTATTATTATTATTGGAGAACGCCTTGTACATCTCTTTTCTTAGTTCGCTAATTAAAGTATCTACCTCTTCTTTTGTGTAATATTCTTTTTTCATAATTAAAGTGGTTGGTTTTCTAAATTTAAAGTTTTCAATTGAATAATACGGCTTTCGTTTCGAGCAAGTCAATATCCCAGCCCCAGCCCTCTCTACGTCTAAACAAAAAGCCCCCAGCCGTGTCAATAACTAAATGGGAATAAGGGTCTTATTTAGATTATCGTGTGCATCAAGCCTAATGTGATCTCCTGTGGTGTAAAGAGTCAAATTTATGGCCAGATTTAGCCGCATGGAGGCAGATAGGGTTATTCAGCAGAGTGAATTGTTAGCAGAAGCTATGACCGATTAAGTTATATACCCATATTCCAACACCACCCCCAAAAAGAAAACGGTTTTATTTTGTACGGGGGGGGTGTTGCGTCTCGGGCACTGTCTAGATTTTTGCCATTTTCTTGAGAGAGATGTTTTAAAGCCTTGAAAACCCTAAAGAATTGCATTTAAAATTAACTGTCTCACAACTGTCTGGAAATTGGCTTTTAGACATAATTTGAGTATATTTCGGATATGTTTAATGGGTTGATGTTCAGTTGCTGAAATGACCACATTTTGCGGTTGACGACATTTTTCAAGAGGTGGCACGGCTTAAAAACCTCGGGTTCAAGATCATTGACGAAACCCCAAAACCAGGTGCAGACAATAAGCTGGTCGTCTTTTTACATCCAAAATCTTGCGGCGGTGTTTTGGT
>JABMNK010000035.1 GCA_013204595.1 Flammeovirgaceae bacterium | reverse complement strand
ATCAAAGGCTTGCTCGCACTTGATGAATACCAGAAAAACATGGCAGTTGGAAAAGACGAAGCTACTTTGACCTCAGATTCTGCCTTTAATCAATACCATGGACATACTCAGGTGGGGCTTGCTGGTCGAGAGGTTGTCAATGTGCGCAGTGTGACCCTCTCAAAAGATGGCACTAAGATGTATTCAGCAGGGGGTGATGGGCGTTTGTTGGAGTGGGACTTCGAGAAAAGAACTTTTGTAGAAATATATAGTCAAGAAAATATTAATAGGGTGGTAAGTATCAGTGAAAGCGAGAGATGGCTTGCGTTGGCTACAGATGAAGATGACATTAATTTGTTTGATTTAAGAGATTTGACTAAGTTACCGGTTACATTGACGGGTCATCAGGGGGCTATTTATGATTTGGTTTTTTTTGAGGACAATAGTGGCTTTATCAGTGTGGGTGCGGACAAAAAAATAATCATTAACAATTTCCGAAATGAAAAGGTACTCGCTACCCTTGAGCATACGGTCAAAACCATTGCCCTTAGTCCAAATGGTAAGATGTTGGCGGTAGGTTCGATGAACGGTGAAATTTTATTATTTGACTTAATAAATAACACACCTCCCGAACAAATAGTGCGCAAAAATATGGATCAGAAGCCTATTCTTGACATTAAATTCAGTCATAATGGTCGATTTTTGGCGATTGGTGGATTGAATATCGCCACAGGGTTTGGGTATGCGTTTATTCATGAGTTAAAAGCAAATAAGCAATATAGGCCAGAGTTTAATGGTTTTTCGGCCCAAGTAAATGATGTAGAATTTTCAAAGAATGATTTATTATTTTCTGCATCAAGTAATGACTATACGGTGAGGTTTTGGGATATGGATCCCAAAAATATCTTCAATTTGCCTACCATTATTTATGACCACAAGGGATGGGTTTGGGATGCGAGTTTCCATCCAAATGGAAAGTATATCGTCACTGCATCAGAAGATGGGTTGATCAGAAAATTTCCTATTAAACCAGATCAAATGGTTGCCGATCTTTGTGTCTATATTACTCGAAATATGAGTGAGGTGGAATGGAGACAATATGTATCGGACCCAAAGGAAATCCCATGGATAGAGACCTGTCTAGGTAAAGGTAAACCGCTACCAGAATAGTTTAATCATTATGAAAATCGGGCTTTTTTTTATTTTTATGATGACGGCTGCCTTCTTTGCGGAAGCACAAACCTGGACGCAAAAGTTGTTAGTATCAGAACGAGATTATGAGGCGGGTCGTTTGATTAGCATCGTCGAAAACGTACTGGGTGGATTTGAATTAAAAGAGAGTGCTGGGGGATTTTCAAAGGAGGAGCGGATCAGGGCACTGAAGCTCATCACCAAGGTATATATTTTTACGGATGATCAACCCAGGGCCGATACATTTATGATCAAATTGCTTAGAGAAGATAAGGAGCACCAACTGAATCAAAAAGTAGATCCCGCTGAGCTTTATGATTTGTACCGAAAATTCAGATCACAGCCTATATTTAGGGTAGGCCTGAGGTTTGGTGCCAATAAGAGTTATCCCAACATCCTGCAGACCTTTGGAACAGGTAATACAGGTGAAGTTGACAAAGTGTATAATGGCGTGGTTAAGAATTCAGATAGATTACCAAATGATGCGGGCATCAATGGCGGCGCTGGGGTTGGTTTTTTTATCAATACCTCAATAGAACGTTATCTTAAATGGGGAATAGAAGCGGGCTTGGGATTAGAATTTCGTAATTCCCAATATAGTATTGATAATTTCATAACAGCTCCAAATAGTAACCTGACAGTAGTGGGCGATCCTGGGGTCAGTATATATCAAACGGGGGTGCTTTCGTCTTCTATATCGCATCAGCAAACTTACCTGAGAGTGCCCTTTTCACTTAGATATAATTTCAAATATGACCCTTCAGGTGATTATATTAAGCGACGTGGTGATGATAAAATAAAGAATTACATTCCCTATGCAAACATTGGCATAAGCTATGATTATCTAGTCAATGCGTTCTATGTAAAAGGCAACCGTTCAGGTGGTACTGACTATAAATTTAATCCCGAATTATCTTTAAAAAAATTGGACTTAATAACCCTTAATAATTGGTCTTTATTCGGAGCTTTAGGTCTTAAAGTCAGGTTAAATACCAATTTTTTGACCATAGAAGCTCGTTATGATCGATCATTGTACAACTACATTAATGCAGAAAATCGATGGAGCCAAAATCCATTATCGAGTTATGATTTGGCTTTTGTCGAAGACGATCTTAGCCTTGATTTGATGTCATTTTCTGTGGGCTATATTTATTCTATTTACAACCCACAAAAAATCAAACGATTCAGATGATCAGACGATTTCATTGTATTTTTTACTTAGCTGTTTTGTGGTCTTTGGTGAGTTGTGTTTATGAGCCAGTCAATGGCCCTGTGCCGTCGGATAATTTCATAAAGTATTATGGTGTTCCTGGAACCAATGAGGTAGTCGATATGATTCTTGGTAATACGGGTAATGTGATTATTTTAGGAACCCAGGAGGAGGCTTTGGCCACTGCAACACGGGATATTGTGATCATGGAAATAGATTCAATTGGCAATTTATTAACTAAAAAAATATTTGATATTCAGGCGATTTATAAGGCCGATTCTACGTTAGGTATTTCCCTGGGTAGAACGGATGATGAGGCTGTGCACATCAAAGCTACAGGTACTGGCTATTTACTTTGTGCCACCTTTACGGATAAAAGTGGATTTAATGGATCGGGGACCAAAATTTTCTGGTGCTTACTAGATAATCAATTTGACATTGTCAAAAAGGAAATCATCAATGGCACCGATGACTCCTATATCGCAGGCGATATTGCGGTCACCCGAGAGGGCGATGTACTCATAGTGGGAGCCACAGAAAAACAAGCGTCAAATGATGCCTTGATCCGCCCACAAATTCAGCAATTTTTGACGAAAAAATCGATTGAATTGGATACTACCTACTTCATCAAAACCTATGGATTTAATGATTCTGATGATTATTTTGTAGGGGTTTATGAACTTGAGAACGGGAATATTGGTGCCATTGGTTATGTCGAATACACCCCTTCAGGTCCGATAGAAGGAGTGAATGTACAATTTAAAGTGTTAAACAACTTAGGCTCATCGTCTATTCAAGATTTATTTTTTGGCGCTTCTTATTTGGGCGATTCAAATTTTGATGATATCCCCACGGATTTCATTACCTCCATTAATGGGATAGTGATTGTAGGCACTAGTAGCAGCACCACAGGAAGTAATAAAAGCTTTCCTTTTCTCCTTGGTATTCGTGAATCAGGAGATTTGATTTTCAATCAACTGCTGATGACTTCATTGGGTGATTT
This sequence comes from Flammeovirgaceae bacterium, assembly GCA_013204595.1. GTDB lineage: Bacteria > Bacteroidota > Bacteroidia > Cytophagales > Cyclobacteriaceae > UBA4465. The sequence continues at coordinate 443 of JABMNK010000035.1, read as the reverse complement.
TAGCGCCGAAGGCAATAGTGTCACCTATACGGAAGAAAATGACTTGGTCATTACGGGTAGGTATGTGAGTTTTGCAGATACCCTCAGTGGTGAAAGCTACAACGATGAGGGTTTGTTTATGAGAACCAATCAGATGGGCCAAATGGTAGGCGAATTATCGGATTTTGAGCGTCATTTCGGATTGCTAGACGGTAATGATGTTGGGAAGGCCATTTTAACCTTGCCCGATGGGTCTATCGCCGTGGGTGCGACCATCGATTTTGGCAGTAATCGCACGATTATGTCCTACATAAAGTTCAATGATCGAGGGCAGTTGCGTCGTCAATAAAAGCCTTTATTAAAGCGTTGTGTTTAATGTTAACACTAATTTGAAGTCTTTTTTCAAAAAAAAAGGCCCTCAAATGCGAATAAAAAGATTTTTTAATGTTAAAAATATTTTTATT
>JABMNK010000034.1 GCA_013204595.1 Flammeovirgaceae bacterium | reverse complement strand
TCTATGCGTTTTCTAATTATTAATAAAGTTTAAGGAGATTTTACCCAACTTAAGTCATATCTTGGTAGGCGTTCTTTTTTTTCTTGCGGGTGGACGGTGAAATGTCCATCAAGTCCTAGTGCTGTGGTGCTTAGTTCCCAGTTGGCAGCCCAAATTCCTAAAGCGAGGGGAGCGTAGTATCTAGAAGAGGTAGCAGTGTAGAAGTCGAAGCCTTGTGGCGTACCGTTTTTGTCTGTAACGGCGGCGCATCGTGTGGTCTGCCCGTTGTAGGAGGACGGTGCCCATTGGCACATCTCATATGAACGACCAAATTTTTTGAAGGGGAGTGCATCAATATTGAGAGGATTTTTAAATGTAGCGTTAGTGAAGAATAGTTTAGAGATAGGCAAACGGGTAGTGCTCATGCGAGAATTAAATAGGCGAATAAACATGGGGATGTATTTTGATATGTAGCCTACCGCTAGTACGCAAATGATCTGATCTTTTTCAGGTTCAAAGCGTTCGCCGAGATTCTCTATTATGCTGGCGTGATCGGCACCGGGACCTATCCAGCAAGTTCCGAGGTTTAGGCTAGTTGCATCTATGACGACTTTTTGTAGGCTGCGTCCTACATCGATGATTGCTATGCGGTCGTATTCTTTTGGGGTGATTGCGACGAAAAACTCGCTTGCATTTACGGTTGGCCAAACAGTCAGTGGGGCGGCGATATATTCAAAGCGGATTTTAGTAGTCCCGATTTGTTGTTCGGCTAGATGTGTTTGAACTGAGTCCATTAAGTTGGCGCGATGTGCTTTTGTTAGTAGGCGGGTTTGGAAGGAGCGGCAGGAGTGACGGGTACGAATTAGGTCGAAGATGTTAGATTTCTTAATGGGATGGGGGAGTTGTTCGGATGGACGAATTTTAAATTTAACGGTTACGATATCGAAGAGGGCAATGAGCAGTACCAAACCTCCAAGTCCCCCGAAAAATTTCGCCATAAAGATGTTCTTGATTAGGAGCGAAAAGAGCGTTAGCAAAGAGAGAATCAAGATCGGTATCAGCGGTAATAAATATTGGAGCCACCCAGTAAATTGCACGCGTTCTTTCGCTCTTACCAATCCCGCGGCAAATTTTCTTAAGTACAGAAGGGGAATGCGTTCAAGAATGGCGCGTTCGTTTGCTCCTAATCCTTTCAAATAGTCATTGTTTTTTGACATGATTGTTTTCTCTATTTTATTGATAGTTTACATTGAAGCCTTTGCAGATATCGGCTGTTGTACGATCGTTCTGTTTCGTAATCATGTTTATCACAATGTTCCGCCTATAATACAATCAAGGGTATCTGTTCCTAAATGTAGGATACATCCAATAGCAATTGCACGCCACTTCCAAGAAGGAATAAGAAGCATTAAAACATAAACAATTAATGCCCATAAAGTATGTAAAGGATGGAAGCCTATGCTGCAACGATTTGGGTCAAAAATTGGATTAGCCAAAAGATGATCTAAATCTATTAAAATGGTTGATACCATTATTGTTCCTGCTACTTTCCAATCTTTCTTAAATAAAAAGTATGCAACTATTAAAGGAAAAATGAAGTGAAGTGAATAATGGATTAAATGTCTTATTATTTCTGAATATTCCATTTTTTATGTTTAAATCGGCACAATGATACAATTTTGAGTGAATGAAGCGTAGCGTAATAAGTGAACCAGTTATTCATTGTTTACCCGAGCTCTGCAATTATCAATTACTTCTTTTGGAACCATTTTTAGTGCAAGCATCACTAAGGCAGGCACAATAATTATATCATCAAGATGGCCAATTACAGGTATAAAATCAGGGATAATGTCAAAGGGGAGCAATGTATATCCGATAGATGCTGCAAGTAAAACCTTGGCCATCTTCGGAGTTCTTTCATCTTTTCTTATAAGTTGATAGACCTTGATTTCACGCTTTAATTTTTTGCCTGCCGATTTCAATTTTTCAAACATATGCGAGGGTAAATTTCAGCTAACGTTCCGGTATAATTTTTGCGAAACAAACCGCCTAAACGAACGAGCAATTTGAGTGAGGCTCTGCAAGATCCGAATTTGTTATGCCGATTTTATTCAATAATTTCAAATTTCTCAAATAAGTTATCAGCTGCGTTGGCCTGTGTTTCGTCCGCCATTGTAACCCAAATATCAATCTCAGTATCATCTATGAATGTTGTGTACTCTCTAATTACGCAGCTATCACCAG
>JABMNK010000033.1 GCA_013204595.1 Flammeovirgaceae bacterium | reverse complement strand
GTATTAGCACTGGTCAAGATGTAGCTTCTGCCCTACAAATGGGTGCAGATTTGGCATACATGGGGACACGGTTTATTAATACGCTGTAAAGTGAGGCGCCACCAGCCTATCAACAAATGATCATTGATGCAGGGGCGAGCGATGTCATCTATACAGCGGCTATTTCTGGGGTACATGCCAATTTTTTGAGAACAAGTTTAGAGTAGATGGGCATTACTCAAGAGATGTGGAAGTTAGCATCCCCAATTGACTTTGGAAATGAGCTGACGGCCAGCGAAGAAGCTAAGGCATGGAAAACCATCTGGTCGGCGGGTCACGGGGTGGCAAAAATAACCGATAACCCGAGTATTTCGGAGTTGGTCAGCCGATTGAAAAGGGAATTTAAATCAGCGATCGAAAATCAATACAAGCTGCTGGAACAATACGGATTATAATTTGAGGTCATAGATGATCTGAGATTAGAAAGGGACATACTGAAGAGTTAATTTCGATAAACCCTTCTCCCTGATAAGCAATGTTTAACGTCGATGACCTTGAATTCTTAAACTTATGCTGACCCAATACGGTCGCCGATAGTTTGCTGTTGTCTTCCAAGGATCGAATCGTGTAACTACCGCTACCCGTCACCTATTTTTTCCATGAAAGGTTTCGACTAAGTACATGTCGCTTTTGGGGTGTTAAGACTTGAAGATCCAGCTTGTCAGCCAATGGCATTATTTGACCAAGGAGATTGGGTACGTCATCCTCACTTGTAATCAAGTAGGCCCCTTGCGCATTCAGACTCAATAGTTTTTGCATTAAACCGTTCCAAATTGGGCCTTCTATGGCCAGCATTTCTAGATGATCTTGTCGGTTAGTATAGGCAGAAATCTCAGAGGATTTTCCCGCGATCCCATCGATTTTAAAGCCATAGATCAAGGCTAGATCTATGGCCTCAACCAAACAAATCACTTTAGGTGCCCATTCTAGCAAATCACCTAATTTTGAATAAGGAAAATCATCGAGCTTGTGTAGTATAATGGCCGGCTCTTGATGCTCTTTTACAAAGTGATGAGAAGACATTTGTATTTACAAGGTTAATTTTAAGGGATTAATTTAGGCCACCTTAAATTAGTTATCAAATAGTGGCTCTTTTTTATTGCATTGCTTTTAGTAGCGAATAGACGTTTCTTTTATGAATTAATGGTTTTTAAAAGCATTAAAATTTCAATGACACGCCACTAAGAAAATGGATACCCGATTGGGGGTAGTAATTATTTTGCTGATAGCGAAATCCATCATAGAGGTATCCCCAAGTATATCCATTGGATTCATAAGTTACATTCATGAAGTTATTGATCAATAGATTGATTGCAATTTTTTGCATGCCAAATTTTTGAAATTCATAGGTCAACCTGATGTCATTTATGCAGTAACTGGCTATTTTTCGTTCTTCATTAGACGTGTTATCTAGGTATTGATCCCCGACCCATTTGGTTAACCATTGGCCGCTAAATCCATTTAGGGAGAATATTAAGTCGCTACCCAATATTACATTAGGACTGAAAGCAATATCGGTGTTTTTGAAGGTATTCTCGACGATAAATCGACGATCATCAAAGGCGTAATCGTAGACGATTTCAGAAAAAGTTTTGATTTTATTTTGGGAAAAAGCAGCGTTGAGATTCCATAACCAATTCTCAGAAAGACTAATCCCACCCACCAATTCGATGCCGGCTCTATAGCTGTCTGGAGTATTGACTCGAATCGATGATCCTACATCATTGACTGCTCCGGTAAGAATGAGTTGGTTTTTATAGTCCATAAGATAAAAGTTTGCTTCATAGAAAACGGATGTATTGGCTTTGCCGCGAATTCCTAACTCAAGATTTTGTAGTCTTTCAGACTGGGGGGTCTTGCCGTTAACGGCATCTATAAAATCAGTTCTTACCGGCTCTCGATTGCCGATGGCAAATGAACTATAGAGTTGCAAAGAGGGATCTACGGCATAGGTGAGGCCGACTTTTGGATTAAAAAAAACATAGCTACCTGTGACGTCATAGGGGCTCAGATCATTGTCTATCCCTTGGCTACGGTAGTCAATAGTACGGACTTGTAGATCACCGAATAGGTTCAGGTTCATAGCTGCGCGGTAATTACTTTTTAAGAATAAATTAAAGTCATTTTTGGTGCTGTTACCATCATAATAGCGTTCCCGAATGGCTGCAGTACTAGAAAATTCAGACCAAATAATTTCGCCGAAATGAGCTCCTTCATAGATATTATAGGCCCCTCCTAATGTCAGCGTCATTACATCACTTTCATAGTTAACCGCGTACGTAACCCCATAAAAATCGTTATCTAGCCATCTGCGACGGATCAAGTCTGTTTGGGAAATGCTACTATCACCTATGGTTAAATTAGTTAAGCCGTAATTGGCCAATGCATCTTTTGTGCGATATTGTTCATAATAGCCAGCGCCATGGGTATAATGCCCGGACAGGACGAAATTTAAATGTTGGTTAAAAGAATGGTTCAAGTGAAGTTGAAAATGGTCTTGTCCGTAATGGTCTATTTCATTTTCATAGCGGTAATAGTTGAATCTTCTATCTGAATTTAATAGGTTTTCTTGGTCTTCCAATGTATTGTATTCACCACTATTATCGATGACCGCTTGAAGTGCCGCAGTATCTCCTGATAAGCGTGCCTCAGGAGTCCCGTACCAAGATTGATAAGTTTCTTCTTGACCGCCAAAGACAACCGTCTTTAGGGTCGTCTTTTCCCCATAATAGCCCCCAGTCAAGAAATAAGAACTGAGATCTGAATTTGAGCGATCTATGTATCCATCGGATTTAATTTTAGACAATCGGCCTTCAAAATTAAAATACTTGTTGATCATTCCCGTATTGAATTGAACAGTTGATTTCCATGAATTAAACGATCCGAAGGAATTGTCAATTTGGACGAAAGCTTTTTCAGAAGGACCACTGGACTGCATATTGACGGTAGCACCAAAGGCTGCAGCACCGTTGGAAGAAGTACCTACTCCGCGTTGAATTTGAATTTTATTGAGTGAGGAGGCTAGATCCGGCATATTAACCCAATAGACGCCATGAGATTCTGAATCATTGATCGGAATACCATTTAAGGTGACGTTGATTCGCGTGGCGTCACTGCCTCTTATTCTCATGCCAGTGTACCCGATTCCTGCACCCGCATCCGAGGTGGTCACCATGGAAGGGGTATGACTGAGCAGCATAGGCAAGTCCAATCCTATATTTCGTTCCTTAATTTTTTCATTAGAAATATTACTAAAGGTGGTTGGAGTCAGCTTGTTGGCACGTGTGGCATAGGTAAAAATTTCATCTCCTAAAATGGTCAATTCAGCTAAAGCGCTTATGGCCATTGTCATTCGTACATCAAGGGTAGTTTTGGATCCGACGAAAATTTCTTGAGTTTCGAATCCTACGGCACGTACTACTAGAGTGGATTCTTTTTCAGGTAAGGACAATTGATACTGTCCTTCCAAATCAGTGAGGGTACCATCCATGCTATTTTTTATATACAGAGAGGCACCTGAAATACTTTGTCCATTTTCATTAGTTATTTTGCCAGAAAGGGTCTTTTGAGCAAATGAGTTATGGGCAAATGCCATAAATAAGGTCAAGAGCAATAGATTTTTCATTTAATTGAAATTTTAAATTAACCAAACAGGAGGAGGGGACCTCCAATGCGGTTATCATACTCCCTTTCCAGCATTACCGGGACAGGTTCAATGGGTATGATCTCAGCCCGAACTTAGCTTTCCCTTGGAGGAAAGCTGGGCACCCCTAACGCTGCGAAGATAGAACAATTTTTAAATATTCTTCAAAATTTTAATTGCACATGCCAGTCGTTCATCTTCTATGCCACGCACAACGGCATATGGCAGGTTATGGACTTCCAAATAGTGGCGATAGCGATCAAAAAATTCTTTTCTTCGATGCGGATGTTCGCGTTGTGGGTCTTCTTGCCATGGGACATCAATGTCGCTAAGGAGATAAAAATCATAATGTCTTGTTGCCAAGTCCTGAAGAATCCAAGGATCGGTCCCCCCGTATTTGTCATCGCTCCAAACTTTTAATACGATTAAGTTAGTATCACAAAAAAGGTATTGTGTCGCTGATTCGGCACGATCATCTTCCCAGATAAGCTGTGCTTTGGCCATCGCTAATAAATCTGCTTGTTCATAATCCCGATCAAGACGATCCAAATAAAATCTCGCAAATTCGGGTACCCATTCTGTGTGATAGGATACTGCTAGCTCTTGTGCTAGCTTGCTTTTACCCGTAGATTCGGGTCCTATGATTGCGATTCTCTTAATTCTAGTTGCTTTTTCCATGTAAAATAACCCCAAGTGGCCAGTATTGTGAAAATAAGGAACTGGCACCCGGTAAGGGGCAGTCCTTTGTAAAGATACAATGGGATAGAAATTAAGTCGGTAATGATCCAAGCGATCCAGTTTTCTAATTTTTTTCTTGCCATTAACCACATTCCGGTGACAGCAGTTGCAGTGGTAAGAGCATCCCAAGTAGGCACCACACTATCGGTAAAATTGAGTGCGAATCGAATGATTAGAAAAGAAGTCACGGCCAAGGTACAAGTAATTAAATTTTCTTTATGATTATTTTTTGTAATCGGGACTTGAAATTGGTTATCCACCGTTCGAGTCCAAAAATACCAACCATAAATGCTCATAACCAAATAATACGTATTGACACCCATATCGCCATAAAGTTGGTATTGATACGTAATCCATATGTAGATAATTACACTAACAATCCCAGTAGGATACACCAAAATATGCTCTTTTTTTGCTAGCCAGACACTTACTAATCCAAAGAAGACTGCAATTGCTTCTAGAAAAGTGGCTTGGTGCAATTGGTTTAAAAATACGTCAGTTAATTCATTCACACCGCAATAATAAAATTTATAATCCAACTATCTTTTTATTAAGAGGGATTGTAGATAATTTTGCTTGGCAAATAATACTACCTCTTATTTGCATATGAATATCAATCAAGATAAGGTCCTTTTTGAAGCACTCACCTATGATGATGTGCTGTTAATTCCGGGCTATTCCGAAGTATTACCTCGCAACGCGAACACCAAAACTTTTATCACCCGCAATATTGAACTCAATATTCCCTTCATTTCTGCGGCTATGGATACGGTCACAGAATCAAAATTGGCAATATCTATGGCGCTTGAAGGGGGGATAGGATTGATACATAAAAATATGTCTATCCAGCGCCAGGCTATTGAAGTGAGAAAAGTAAAGCGTTCGCAAAGTGGGATGATTCTCGATCCAATCACACTCAATCAAAGCGCGCTAGCAGGGGACGCAGAGAAAATCATGTTAGAAAATAAAATTGGCGGCATTCCTGTAGTCAATGATGATGGCATACTTATAGGCATTATCACCAATCGTGATTTGAGGTTTCAGAAGGATATGAATAAACCTGTGTTGGACATCATGACCAAGGAGCATTTGATCACAGCGACAGCTGAGGTGGGCTTATTGGAAGCCGAGCAAATTTTGCAAGAATACAAGATTGAAAAATTGCCTATTGTAGATGCTTCTTATAAATTAACGGGATTAATTACCTATAAAGACATTCTTAAAAATAGAGACCGGCCGAACGCCTGTAAAGATAAATATGGTAGGCTTCGTGTAGGAGCAGCAGTAGGGGTTACGGATGATTTAATTGAAAGAATAGAAGCCTTAAGGGACGCAGGCGTGGATTTGATTAGTATAGACACAGCCCATGGACACTCCAAGGGCGTTATTGATGCGACCAAAGCGGTCAAACTTAAATTCCCCGACTTGGATTTGATTGTTGGAAATGTAGCGACGGCCGAAGGGGCCAAAGCCTTGGCCGAGGCAGGAGCAGATGCCGTTAAGGTCGGTGTGGGGCCGGGTAGTATCTGTACGACAAGGATTATTGCAGGTGTGGGTGTTCCACAGTTATCTGCTGTGAATGAGGCAGCTAACGCTGTTAAAGGAACGGGTATTCCAATTATAGCTGATGGGGGTATTCGTTATTCAGGTGATGTGGTCAAAGCGATTGCGGCAGGTGCAAGTGCCGTAATGATTGGATCGTTATTGGCTGGAACCGAAGAAGCACCTGGGGAAGTTATTCTTTATGAAGGACGAAAATTCAAAAGTTATCGAGGAATGGGTTCTGTTGAGGCAATGGAGACAGGATCTAAAGACCGGTATTTTCAGGACGCAGAAGATGACATCAAAAAATTGGTACCGGAAGGTATCGTTGGACGCGTTCCTTTTAAAGGAATGGTTTCTGAAGTGCTCTACCAGATGGTAGGAGGATTAAAAGCAGGAATGGGCTATTGTGGTGCTTCTTACATTAAGGACTTAAACAATGCCAAGTTTGTGAAAATCACCAATGCAGGTGCGATAGAAAGTCATCCGCATGACGTCTACGTGACCAGAGAGGCGCCTAATTATTCTACACGATAAGGTTTGTCTCGTTGTGGAGGGCTATAAGATTGGGTAAGCTTCTGCTAATATGCCATAGCATTAAAACGATAGCATGTATCAAAAATTCAATCTAAAGATAAGTTTTTTTATCGCGCTACTTAGTTGGGGGCTATATGCTTTTAGTGATCTTTATTTTATTCAATATGGTCAGGATGAAATTAATCCATTAGTTGCCGACTTACTCCCCAATATTTTCGTTTCCACTTTCATTTTGTCGGTACTCAATTATTACCGCAGTAGGATTAGGAAGGCAGAGAGCTTGAACTTTGCCAATTTACTATGGCGCATTTTTGTGACGGGGCTAATAACCACCCTCATCGCGTTGCTGATCCAGTTGATTTTTTACTTATTCACGGATCATCCGATGATCAAGCAGCCAATGCTAATAAATTTCCTTTATCATATTTTGGTAGCGTTAGTGGTTATTTATATGATTTCCACTTTCGTTGTTTGGAAACGTTTAATTCTTTATCAAAAATCAAAGAGGCTATTGCAGTTATGGAATTTCTTTGAGTATGGCCTTTTTGGTGGTTTGATTATTTTAGGAGTTTTTAGAGACCTTAATGATCAATTTTTATACTTTCTGGTTATTGTTTTCACGATATTATCCTTCTTTTTGGCTTTCAATCTTAAATGGATTGCGTATTTGAGTTTTGGTCAAAAATTGAAAAGCATTCTGCTAATCTTACTTTCGGGTATCTATCTTTTCAATTTTTACTTAGGTCTTAGCCAATTTTCAACCCATGGCAGTTTGCAAATAGATTTATTAGATAGTTTATTGATTATTCAATTATTTATCTTCTTATTTATTTACCCTGCGATCACGGTTTTGGTGATACTTTTTAATTTGCCGACGTCCTCAGTAGTGGAGCGTAAACTTAAAGAGGCCGTGGAATTTCAAAGACTAAGTAATTTAGTAGCCACTCCTGAAAGTGAAGGAGCCACGTACCGCCATTTGATCGAAAGTGCCATGAATGCCGTTTTAGCAGAGGCTGCTTGGATTGAACGAAAGGAGGAAGACAATGCCCATTCTTTTATTTTAAGAGGAGTTACTGTAGATGAAGTGCAAATGATCAAGCAATCGTTATCAACTGGCTATGTCAATAAGGTGATGTTCATGCGGGCTCATGGAGAAGAACAGATAAAGTCTTATTTTTCATTTTTGCAAGGGCGCTATCAATCGGCGATGGCGCTACCCATTTTTTTGGAAAATAGGCAAGTAGCTGCGCTAGTATTGCTTCATGGGGTTAAGGATGCTTTCAATCTTGATTTGGTGAACATTGTCACCACCTACATAAACCAAATAAGTGCGGCGTTGCTGAACGCGAGACTGCTTCGTAAGACGATTCAAAATGAACGCTATCAGGAGCAGTTGAAAATAGCTAAACTTGTACAGAAAAGGTTGCTTCCAGATGAGCTGGCTCATCATGCCTCTTTTGACATTGTGGGATTATCGAAGCCGACAGAAGAGGTGGGTGGTGATTATTATGATGGGGTTCAGTTGACGGATGACAAATATGGAATTTTCATAGCAGATGTCTCAGGTAAAGGGACTTCGGCTGCTTTCAATATGGCGCAAATGAAAGGAGTTTTTCATAGTCTGACGCAACTAAATTTATCGCCAACTGATTTTATCATCAAAGCGAATGAAGCGCTTGGTAAGTGTTTAGAGAAGTCCTCTTTTATTACTGCGGCTTATCATGTGATTGATGTGACGAGTAGGACAATTGAATTTGTAAGAGCAGGGCATTGCAGGGCATTGCAATATACTAGCAAAGACCAAAAAGCTCAATTTTTGGAAGGAAAAGGCCTGGGATTGGGAATCTTAAGAAACAAAACTTACGACAATTACGTACATGCCCAAACCATAGATTATTGTTCAGGGGATATTTTGGTGCTTTATACAGATGGAATTATAGAGGCGACGAATGATTTTGGAGTTGCGTTTGGAGAAGAGGGGTTGCGCAATTCCTTAATAAATTATGTTGGAATGAGTCCAAAAGAAATTATGAAAGGAATCATGGATGAGCTATACGAATTTACTAGCCACAAGATGGTAGAAGATGATTACTCCGCCGTAGTGATTAAGTTTTAAGCAATGGTAGAGATTAAACGGGTAATGGCGGAAGCCTATTGTGAATTAGTTATTGAAGGCTCCATTGATGCCAGTTCCTCTATTCATTTAGAAAACTCCTTGGAGCAAGTGATTTTGGAGGGAAATAGTGTATTGCTTATTAATATGAGCGGCTTGACCTATATTTCTTCGGCGGGTTTGGGTGCCTTTATCTCGAAACTAGACATCATTAACCAAAGGGATATTCAAATGATATTTTTTCAATTAAGCCCCGCTGTAGCCAGTGTTTTTGAAATTCTGGGCCTTGGTGATTTGCTTGACATAGTCGCAGACAAGGAAACTGCCATTGGCAAAATTAAATGAGGCACCTACTTTCCATAGCCTATGATAAGCAGCATTTGGCGTCTGTCCGCACATTTGTTCGAGAGGTTCTTCTGACTTATAAAATTTCGGAAATCCAGATATACCAACTAGTTTTGGCAATTGATGAAATTTGCGCCAATTTAATTATTCATTCACAGAATTGTAATGAGCATCGATCTTTTGAATTAGAAATTGAAGTGATTCCTGATCGTCAGATTTTATTTCTATTAAGAGATGATGGAGATGCCTTCGATATTACTAAATATTGCACTCCTGAACTAGAAGAAATTATAACAGCAGGACGGAAGGGCGGTATGGGGTTGATTCTGGTAAAAAGGATTATGGATAATATTGAATTTTCAAAAGAAAAGAATCATAATATCTGTAGGCTTGTTAAAAACATAACTAATTGAGAAAAAAAAGTATCTACGTTTTATTTATCATCCTGATATTTTTTGGATGTGACTATCTGCGAAAGAAAAATACTGTACAACTGAACCCAGTGGCTCGGGTAGGTGAAAAATATCTTTATTTGACCGATTTAGTAGCGATGTTGCCAGCGGGTCTTTCTAGATTGGATAGTAGTAATTTTGCGGAAAAATACGTAGATAATTGGGTGAAGAAGCAGTTAATGATTACAAAGGCTGAAGAAGAGTTAACTATTAATGAGGTCAACATAGATCAAAAGGTCGAAGATTATCGTTTTGACCTCATTATGCATGAATTTGAAAAAATTTATATTAATTCACATTTATCAACCACCGTCCCAGTAGCGGAAGTCAAGAGTTATTACGAAGTTCGATCCGATAATTTTTTACTTAAACAAAACATTGTCAGGGCCCTATTTGCTAAAATCCCAAATACGATCAACGATTTGAATCAAATTAGAAGGGATCTTAGAAATTATCCAAATAGCGATTTGGAAGGGATTAAGAAATATTGCTATCGATTTGCAGAAATATCATTTCTAGAGGATTCTGTTTGGATTAATTTTGATGAATTGATCGCAAATACCCCTTTTATAAATGAGCAGAATAAAACACAATTTCTAGAAAGAACCGTGTTCAGTGAAACACGAGATGACAAGTATATTTATTTGCTGAGAATCGTGGAATATAAAATTTCTGATCAAATTGCACCGTTAGACTATATTCAGGAGGATATCGAGAGTATTATTATTAATAAACGTAAACTTACACTCAAGAAGGATTTACAAAGGATGATTTATGAAGAAGCACTTAAAACGAAAAAATTTGAGATTTATCGCGATTAGTGGTTGGTTGATGTTATTGACTGCTACGACCAATTATGCCCAGGAAAAGGAGATAATAGTAGATCGAATTATCGTTAAGGTCGATAACTATATTGTGTTGAAATCTGATTTAGAGCGGACCTATTTAGAGTATCTTTCACAAGGAGAGGTAAATAGTGGATCCTTAAGGTGTAAAGCGCTAGAGAATTTAGTGATAAATAAAATGCTCGTAGCAAAGGCAGAAATTGATTCTATCGTGGTTTCAGATGGCGCAGTTCAAAACAACTTGGATCAGCGGATGTCGTATATGATCTCTCAAATTGGCTCACCTAAGGAAATCGAAGCTTATTATGGCAAAAGTTTGGAGCAGATTGAGGCGGAGTTATTTGATCAGGTCAAAGAGCAACAAATCATAGAAGAGATGCAGCGAACGATTACTGCGGATATCAAGGTAACCCCAAGTGAGGTAAAACAATTTTTTAATAGTATTCCGAACGACTCTTTGCCCTATTTCTCAACAGAAGTTGAAGTGGGTCAACTCGTGATGAAGCCCGAACCTGGTCAAGAGCAGCGTGCCAAAGTAGAACGCCAGTTGCTAGAAATAAGGGGTCAGGTTTTGAGAGGATCTGCTAAATTTGAAAACTTGGCCAAATTATATTCGGAGGATCCTGGATCTGGCTCTAGAGGGGGCGAGCTTCCATTTTATAAGCGAGGAGAATTGGCACCAGAATTTGAAGAGTCGGCCATGACAATGGAGGTCGGTGAGCTTTCAATGCCTATCAAAACGGATTTTGGGTATCACTTGATAGAATTACAAGAAAGAAGAGGAAATACCTTTAAAACGCGGCATATTTTGATAACCCCAAAACCGTCAGTGGATGATATAGCCAATGCAGCGTTGAAGCTTGACAGTATTAGAAATTTAATTTTGGATAGTGTTATGGATTTCAGGTCTGCAGCGAAAGAATTTTCGGCAGATAATGAGACGGCGATGAATGGCGGCTTCTTTTCGGGTCAAGATGGTTCAACCCGTGTGTCGGTCGAGGTGTTAGATCCAAATATTTTCTTTACTGTGGACACCATGAAAATTGGGGCGATCACTGAGCCACTGAAATTCTCAATGCCTGATGGAAGTACCGCTTTCAGATTGATCTATTATTTGCAGCGTGTCCCCCCGCATCAGGCCAATTTAAAAGATGATTATCAAAAACTGGCCCAATACGCCCTCAATGAAAAAAAAGGCCGTTTGCTTGACGAATGGTTTAAAAGAGCGAAAGATGAGGTATATGTTGATTTAGATCCGTCTTATAATTATTGCAATATCTTAAAATAACCACCATGTCAGAGATGAATGAAAAGGCACTGGCAGATGAATTTTTAATTAAGTATCAATCGCTTACGCAGGAGGTTTCCAAGGTTATTATTGGTCAAGAAGATGCAGTAAAATTATTGATTACCTCCATTTTTTGTGGAGGTCATTCGTTGTTAGTAGGTGTTCCCGGATTGGCCAAAACGTTGTTGATCAATACCCTTTCCCAAGCGCTGAATTTAAATTTTAATCGAATACAATTCACGCCAGATATAATGCCATCGGATATTATTGGCTCTGAGACGTTGGATAAGGATCGAAATTTTAAATTCATCAAAGGTCCGATTTTCTCTAATGTTGTTTTGGCGGATGAAATTAATAGAACACCCCCAAAAACCCAGTCTGCCTTACTGGAGAGTATGCAAGAATATGCGGTGACTATCGGTGGGGTACGCTATGAACTTGACCGACCTTTTTTTGTTTTAGCGACACAAAATCCTATTGAACAAGAAGGTACTTATCCTCTTCCTGAGGCTCAATTGGATCGTTTTATGCTGATGATCAAATTGGGTTATCCAGATTATGAGGCGGAGGTGGCTGTAGTGAAGGGGACAACTACTGATCGTACGGTGGCAGTTAATTCAATTTTGAGCAAAGAAGATATTCTGAGGTTTCAGAAGTTGGTAAGAAAAGTGCCTGTCGTAGACAATGTTTATGAGTATGCCGTTTCTTTGGTTCATAAAACAAGACCAGGAGCGGTTAAATCAAGCGCCCTTGCCAATAACTATTTGGAATGGGGCGCAGGGCCAAGAGCTAGCCAGTATTTGATATTAGGGGCTAAGTGCCATGCGTTGATGGCCGGTAAGTATTCACCGGACATAGAAGACGTGAAGGCAATTGCTAATGCCGTTCTTTGTCATCGTATTGTCCTTAATTTTAAAGCTGAGGCCGAAGGGATTTCAGAAGAAGAAATCATTAGACAGCTACTTTAGTTAAACGCCATTGAATTGGCGTAAGAACCGAACATCATTTTCGGAAAACAATCGAATGTCATTTATTTCATATTTCAGCATGGTAATGCGTTCGATACCCATTCCGAAGGCGAAACCACTAAATTCTTGAGAGTCAATACCGCATTGCTCTAGGACATTTGGATCGACCATTCCTGATCCGCCGATCTCAACCCATCCGCTGTGCTTGCAAATTTTGCATCCTGAACCCTTACAGATAAAACAACTAATGTCTACTTCGGCACTAGGTTCGGTAAAAGGGAAAAAGGAAGGTCGAAACCTGATGTTAGTTTCTTTACCAAAAAATTCCTTGGCAAAATGATAAATAGTCTGTTTTAAGTCTTTAAATCCAACGTTTCTATCGACATAAAGACCTTCAATTTGATGGAAAAAACAATGCGCTCTAGCTGAGATGGCTTCGTTTCGATAAACCCGACCGGGCATAATGGATCTAAAGGGCGGTGTTCCATTTTGCATAAGTCTGATTTGTACGGTAGACGTATGTGTCCGTAACAACTTGTCAGGATTTCGCTCAATGAAATAGGTATCTTGCATTTCTCTGGCAGGGTGGTCTTCAGGAAAGTTTAGGGCAGTAAAATTATGCCAGTCATCTTCCATTTCAGGTCCTTCTGAGACGTTGAAACCTTGCCGCTCAAAAATTTCGATCATTCGATTTTTAACGATGCTAATCGGATGCAACCCACCCATTTGATGAGGTATTGGGGGAAGTGAAACGTCGATTGTATCAGAACGCTTTGAATCTATTGATTGGCCCTGCTCCAAAAGCGATTTGAATTTCTCATTTGCGGCGGTTTTAAGTTGATTCAAGGCCTCACCAAAGGCTTTTTTTTGTTCGTTGGGAATGGCCTTTAAATCATCGAATAAGGCTGAAATAAGGCTTTTTCTGCTGATAAAACGCATTCTGAATGCCTCTAATTCCTGTGGATTAGTAGCATGAGCGGATTGAAGCTCTTTATTTATTTGATCAACTTTGTCAAACATAGGTTATTATTATGGGGCAAAAATAGTCTCAATATTTGATGAGCCATCACATATCAGATGTTTTTACCAATGCTTAATTGGATTAGCTTGAAATTTTGAGAATTTTAAGAGCTTATAGGAAGTACTGGTAATGGGCGTACTTATTTAATAGGCAGATTCTTGTCCTTTAGCGAGTTCCACAAAGGTAATTGCGATGATCTTGACATCAAGTAGCAATGTCCAATGGTTTAGATAAAATTTATCTAGGGTAACCCTATTCCTAATTTGTCGAAGTTCTCTGATTTCTCCCCGATGACCTAAGGCTTGTGCCAAACCGGTAATCCCAGGTTTAAAGGAATGTCTTTGACTGTAATTTTTTATTTTACTTTTGTACTGATTATTGAGTCTGATAGGCAAGGGTCGCGGACCCACAATGGTCATTTCGCTCCTTATTACGTTGAATAATTGGGGAAGCTCATCAAGGCTTGTGCGTCGCAAGAACGCACCGAAAGGGGTGATCCTATCATCATTCTTGCTGGCCCACTTTTCGTCCGCATGATCATTGAGGTACATAGTTCTGAATTTGAAGCAGAGAAAGGGATGATTACTTTTGCCGTTTCTCATTTGCTTAAATATGATTGGCCCCTTTGATTCCAACATTATAATGAGGGCAATGATGGGATAAAGCCAGCTCATTATAAAAAGAAGTACACTAATTGAAAATAGGAGGTCAAAGGAACGTTTCAGAAATCTATTGGCCAAGCTATCCAATGGGAAATTATTTACATCAACAATATTAATATTGTCAATTAAACGCAGTGAATAGAATTTGAGAAAATCGGTTTTAAAATCGGGAAGTAATTTTATTTTTTTGAAATCCCGATCTGCGATTTCGATGATCTTATTCAAGTGTTCTTTTGAGACATTATCGCTCACGTAGATGAAATCTAGGTGGTCAATATTGGCAGTTAAAAAATTATCGAAATTCCCCAAATGGGGATAGTCAACATTGACTTGATTGGTATTGCCATAAAACCCATCGCAACGAATGCCATAGTCTTTGTTTCTATTGATGGCATTGTACAAAGAAAATCCCAATTGATCATAGCCAATAATGATGGAATTACGATAATTACCCCCCCATTTTCGGTATTTGTTCACCAAAAGATGGACACTTAATCTTTCTAATGGGGTTAAGACGAGTAAAAGTCCTCCATAATTTAATAAAAAATATTTTGAGAGAGCATTGAGGTCGTTGAGTATAAAGTAAAAGGAAAGTAGGGCCAAAAAAAGGGCAACAGATCTTAGGGATTTCCAAATCGCCCGATCGTATCCAATGGGTCTGCCAATTTTATAATCCTTGAACAATAATATGGAAACTAAGAGCCAACCGAATAGGCTTACCAAAAGGGTTTCTAGATACTTATTTTGCCAAGAAGTGGCATCATCCATGAAATAGCTAATGGCGGCATATGAACCTACCACCACCGAAAGGTCGGCAAAAATAAAAAGTATAGGAAATAAGAGGTAAAACTGTTTACTCATTTAATGAACAATCTATGGGTAAGGAAAAGTATCAAAAAATTCAAAGAAAGCATCTATTATTGTTAGGATTTCATTAAAATAAACCGACCCTTTACTCAAAGGGTGATTTATAAATTTATGCACATATTTTTTAAAAAACAAGATAAATATTGTCCAATTAATAATCTATTTAAATTATTTTTATCACTTGTTTTGAATGTTATAAACGATTGATATCTCAAGGCCCCAATTGCTGTAAAAATCCCCAAAATCTCTAGCCATCATTAGACTTAAATCAAAGGGATATTTCGTTATAGGTTGCTGGTATTTTAATTCCAGTAAACTATAATATTGCCATTTCCCCCCCCTGAACACGTAATCGTAATCGAGATCATTCGTGATTCCAGCCCAGGAATTTAATCCATCGAAGAGCCCTGTGTAGGACCCGAAGTTGACCACAGAAGTAAATTGAGATCGGTATTGAATTTTACTTGAGAGAAAGCCCGTCATGGCAATATGAAAACTTTTGATTCGGTTATTTGTAATAGAGACTTCATAGGCGGGATAGAGCGGCATGAAATTTTGCGTAAATTGATAAGTCATGAATAGCGGATTACCCATGGTCTGATGGTGATAGGTAAAGCCAGATCTGTACAACCAATGGTTGTTGTAATTGGCCCGTCCACCAAATTCATATCCATAGTTGCTTTCTTTGGTAGGGTATATCGATGAGCTTTGAGGAAGACCGGGGCCGTTTTGCCACATGGTTTGACTATATTCAAGATGAACTTCCTCCAACCATTTGGTGGTAACAGGCAGTTTCCAGTTTAAGGCGAGTATAAAATCGTGAAAATTGAAATAATGTAGATCTTTTATTCTTTCATAAGGTGTTTGATAGTCGAGACTTAGTTGGTGGTTTTTTAATGATTTTTCTATGATAATTTCCGTCATACCTAAATGATTTCCGCGCCCATTTTTTTCAGTAGATAAACTGTCATATTCTGAGATTAATTCACGACCGGTAAAGGCTTTCCAAAAGTCTTTAGGTGTGCTGGGTTGGCCTACGCCAAATGGACTGGTTCCCCCATATTGGGCGAAATGCACAAATCCAGAACTTATATTAAAACCAATAAATTCTTCTAATTTCAGCTTGATGTAAAGGTTTTTGCTATGCAATAATGCATTTTTCATATAGCGATTTTTCTCGAATTGGCCTTTTGACATGCCACCTTTGATCCAAACATAGTCCTTGGTTTTGGCAATCGGTAGATAGCCATCCGTTTCAAAGGTAAAGGAGGGCAAAGGGCGCGCATTGGGGCTCAGGCCAAACTGATTGATAGCCAGATTGGTTGCCAATCCCCCTGTTTTCTGAGCTTTAGCACCAAGACTGAACTTAAAATTCCTGAAGGAGGAAGAAATGTAATAGCTCCCCACGGTGCTGTTCCTTGCATGTACGCCTGATTGAATAGACCAATTTTTCGTTATCTCATAGTGATAACTGGCCAGAATCTCAGAAAATAAACTAGGCTCTTCGTTGATGAGCCCCCAACGGTTTTGGGTGAGATAAAAGGGAAGAAAATCTCGCGAAGCGGAAGTCACTCCAGTGCTTACCGAGAGGACTAAACTATCTTTCTTTGGATCTTTTGCCTGAATCCACTGAAAAAACAGGACACCTAAAAAAAATAAAAGGGACTTTTTTAGCACGACGCTCATTTTAATGTACCTAAAAACTCGAAAATAACCGTTTTATATTTATTTAACTAATGTTGCAATTTGTTGAGTTTAAATCAAAACCACTAGATTTACCAATATTTTACAAAATGAAAAGCTTATTTACGGTTTCTCTATTGCTGCTTGGTGTGCTTTCTAGTTGTCTAAACGGGCAAGCTGAAGAAACCCAGGTTTATTATAATGACTTTGAGCAGGACAGCAGATTGAATGGCAAATCGGAAGGTTTGGGATTTATCGATTTTGCCTTTCAATCAAGTTATCAAACATTTTTATTTGATAACAGTCAAGTGTTGGGAAGGTTTGGTTGGGCGGCCATCTTATTAAAATTAAATGATTTACCTACTCACGACTACATCAAGTTAGAATTTGACCTATACGTACACGACAGTTGGGAAGGTGATGGGCTCAGGGGAAATGGCGAAGATGTGTTTATCCTGAATTTTGATGAAGTGAATCTGTATTTTTCGTCAATCGTCAACACCAAATGTCTTACCAAGGAGTGTGCTGCTACCCAAAGTTTCCCAAATACAATCAAAACGGTGAGCAATCCTGAAAACGCAATGGTGTCTGATGCAAGCCTGCCTGGTGTGTGCTATTTTGATGGTGAAATAGGTGGGTCAAAGAAAATTCACTTTAGCGAACTGCGGCTTCATTCAGCGCCGAAGATGGAGATCAAATTTGGTACAGACCTGAAAGAGGCGGGCGAAGACCTTTGTTTTAAAAGTTGGTCTATCGACAATATTGTAGTCTCGACAATCAAAATCCCCGATTTGTCTTCATGAAGCGGATCTTCGGGTATTGTTTGGGAGTGGGGTTAAATTTTTGGATAGCTACTTCGGCAATTGCGCAGTCAAATTTACCATTGAGTTTAGGTGCTTTTGATGAGTATTATCACCGAGCACAATTGGCGGGTGATTATGACACCACCATTTCTTTTTTACTCAAACCACTCAATTTTCAAGTTTTTGCCAATGGGTTTGTGGATACGCTGGTCTCAGACCGGTTACATTATCAAAAAGGTAGCTGGTTTGAAATTGAGGCTTTACCCGTTTTGAGTAGTAATTTATACAATCAAAAACAGCCCTTCGGTTGGAACAATGGCGCCTTACTGCCGGCCAGCGGATATCAGCAATTGACCAGCTTGGGTTTTGCCGCAAAAGTAGGCCCACTTAGGGTACAATTATATCCTGAACTTTTGTACGCGGAGAATAAGTCCTATGATGGATTTCCGCAGAATGCCTATGGCATTCTCTGGGCCAGGTATTTTGGAGCTAATTTAAAATATATGGATACCCCTGAAAAATTTGGTGAAACAACGATCCGTCAGCAGCGATGGGGACAGAGTTTTGCTAAACTGGAGATAGGACCGATTTCCCTAGGGGTATCAAATGAAAACATCTATTGGGGTCCTGGCAAAAATAATTCCTTGATAATGTCCAATAATGCCCGAGGCTTTGCCCACTTGACCATTCATACCAATCAGCCCATCAAAACGCCTCTGGGCTATTTTGAAATGCAGGTGATCGGGGCCAAACTTGAAAATTCGGGATTTGATCCACCCAATGCAAATTTTGTTTGGAATGGAGGATTTACTGCAGCTACAAAAAATAGGGATTGGCGCTATTTATCAGGAGTGATGGCGACTTACCAACCCAAATGGATACCTCGGCTTTCGCTCGGCTTTACCAGGGTGGTTCAGCAGTATGGTAGCCAAGCCATCGAGCAGCGTGATTATTTGGGCGCCTTTGGTGCATTGTTTAGAAAAGACGACATCAACAACGTCACCGAACAAGATAGGGATCAATTGGCCTCCTTATTTATGCATTATTTTGCACCCAAATCGGGGGATGAATTTTATTTCGAATTTGCGCGTAATGATGCTTTTTGGAACTTACGAGATTTTTTTCTTGAACCGGGCCATTCAGCCGGGTATCTCTTGGGGTATACCAAATTGTTTAGTTATCAACAAAAGGAGGGACAGTACATTGAATCCAACATAGAATTGACCCTACTTCAGCAGAGTGCCAATCGCATCATTCGAAATGCGAGTACTTTTTATATCCATAGTAGGGTTCTTCAAGGATACACCAATTATGGAGAAATTTTAGGTGCGGGAAGTGGTCCGAGTAGCAATGTGCAGACCTTGAACGTGGCCTGGGTAAGTGGGATGCGCAAATTGGGGATTCAAGTAGAGCGGTATGTGCATAACAATGATTTGTACATTGAACTTTTCACAGACATTCAGGATCCGCGCAGACACTGGATTGATGCCAGTGCTTTTATCAAAGGGCGGCTTCAGGTGGATCGATTGATCTTAGATGCTAAGATAGGGGTGATCAAATCCTTTAATTATCAATATCAAATTTACAATCAACTAAGAACTCCTGAATTTTACGTGCCAGGGGTTGACGTCATTAATTTTTCGGGAAGTCTGAATTTGATCTATCTTTTGTAATGTCGATCAAGAAAAATTATCAATTCAACACGCTTCAATCAATAGTAAATCTTATTTTTCCTATCATTACTTTTCCGTATGCAGCGCGCATTATTTCACCTGAGGGGATCGGTCATACGCAGTTTATTTTTTCGTTTGCTCAATTTTTTGCTTTCCTTGCAGGATTTGGTATCCCCATTTATGGTGTGAAGGTGATCAGTGAAAACCGGCACAATGTGCGTGCCCTTTCGGAAAGAACCTCTGAGCTGCTCTTGTTTGGATTGGGATTTTCTTTGATTTTCACGGGGGCTTATTTGGTCTCATGCAGTTATTTGCCTCAATTTTTTAGTAATCCACTAGAAATAGGTATTGCCGCGCTCTTAATTTTGTTATCCGTGCTCAATGTGGATTGGTTTTTTAGCGGGTTGGAAGCATTTAAATTCATGGCTTTGCGATCAATTGTAATAAAAATAATAGGAGTTTTACTGTTGTTCCTTTGGGTTAAAACGCCACAAGATGCGCTGTATTATTTGTTATTTTTAGTTTTTATACACGTTGGAAATTACCTATTTAATTTTTCCTATTTGTTACAGAAAGTGCGACTAACGATACGCGGTTTGCAGTTTCGAAGGCATTTAAAACCTTTGGTGCTCATCTTTAGTATGGCTTTTGCCACCATGCTTTATACCACCTTGGACACGGTGATTTTGGGATTTTTAACATCCAATTATGACGTAGGGCTCTATACAGCGTCAGTTAAATTGACTAAAGTGGCGATTCCTGTTTTAACGAGCCTCGGAGTGGTGGTGATTCCAAGGGCTTCTTTTTTGGTGCAGCAGGAAGATTGGAAGGCTTTGGAGAAATTGTACGTGAAGTCTTTTACCTTTATTGTCTTTTTATCTATTCCCATGAGCATCGGAATATTTTTGTTGCGCCATGAATTGATTTATCTCTTTTCTGGAGTTGAATTTGCGCTTGCGGCAGAAAGCATGTCCATATTGGCATTTCTTCCAATTATGATAGGGTTGGGTCATTTTGTGGCGTTTCAAATCTTACTTCCTATGAACAAAAATTGGGGCATGTTCACCGCAACGCTGATCGGTTTGGGGGTATTTACGTTCATGTCTTTTATGCTTATTCCCCAAAGGGGAAGTGTCGGAGCAGCCATCGCCAATATAAGTACGGAATTAATGGTAACGGCCATTTACTTTATGTTTGTCCCGCGACTCCTACTTTTGTCATTGCCTTGGATTAAAATTTTGAAAGCGTTTCTTAGCGCTATTTGGTTTGTCCCCATCATTTATGGACTACAGTACTTCTTTTTAGCGGATGCCATAAGCATAGTGGTATTGGGGATTTTGGCTTCTATTGCGATTTATTTGCTCTTGCAGTATTATGTATTTAAGGAAGTTATTATTACTGAAATGATAAAGATGATTGTAGATGCTAGGCCATTTAAGTGATATTCGAGTATTGATGATGACCTACAACGGGGGTTCTTATTTTGAGTCTCAGCTGGACAGTATCCTATGTCAAAAGCATCTCGAAGGGATTCGTATTTATGACGATGCCTCTACGGACGATGCATTTATTGCTGCTTTAAAGAAATGCGAAGCCACGCAGCAGGTGAATGTTCATTTTCATGCTCGAAACATGGGCGTAGTGGAAAATGTGAAATATGGCATTTTGGAGAATTTAGATGCCAATTGGTTGGCGTTGAGTGACCAAGATGATCTTTGGGAACCTCAAAAATTTCAAATGTTGGTGGAAATATTGGATAAGTTAAATAAGGAGGTGCTCACTACCCCCATATTGGTTTATCACGATATGTCGCTGATCAATGAACAAGATGAAAAAACTGCGGATTCATTTTGGGGGATGTGTCGGCATCGGCACCATGCGCATAATTTAAGTACGTTGCTTTTTGAGAATTTTGTTACTGGCTGTACGACGGTGTTCAATCCTATATTGGGGCAGTATATAGCGACGATTCCTAAACACTTGGACAGTTATCATGACCATTGGATGGCGCTGGCTGCTTTTAGTTTTGGAAAAGTGATCAAAGTGGACAAATGTTTAAATAGATACAGAAAGCATGCACATAACCAAGCGTTTGGGGCGATCATAAGTCAAGACTGGCGCTATCGTAGAAGGAAGAATCTTTATTACCTTTTGCATCCAAAGACCCATTTAAAGAGAGAATTTGATATCGCGTCGGCTTTTTTTGATATTTATGGCGCCCAAATGGCGCCTATAAAAAGGCAAATATTTGAGGCTTTTTTGAGTGTTAAAAAGGCGACCTATCTTCAGCAGGTTCTTTTTAGAAGGAAAGTTTTGGCTACCTATTCTTCAGGATTGGTAGTAGGCGTTATTAATAAATGAAAGCAGTCGATGTATTGTGTGCTCACCTGCTCCCAGGTATATTTTTTGGTGATTCCTTGTCGGGCGTTGTTTTTTAATTCTGTGATCTTTGATTGGTTTTGGTCAAACCAATTGATTTTTTCTTTCAGTGAGCTACTCGTTTTTTCAAAGAATTCACCAAAGGAGCCGTTGGCCAACATCTCTTGATTGAATGGGGTATTCAAGGCCAATATGGCGCATCCATAGGCCATGGCTTTGAGCATGGTAGGATTGGTGCCGCCATATTCATGTCCATGTAAATAGGCATAGGATTGATGGTACAATTCTGCCAATTCGTCGGGGTCATTGACATAGCCCGTCATGATGATGCGATCGGTTGATTTTGATTTTTCCTTGATCTGTTGTGCAAAGAGGTCTTGGTAGGGGGCATCACCGACAATTACTAATTTTTTCTCTGAAGCGCTCTGCAAAAAACCTTCTTGAATGAGGTCTGAATTATTATCCGGAATGAGCCTGCCGACGATCAAATAATATTCGTTGGGAATTAAGTCCCACTTTTTAATAAGATCGGGTTGTTGGGAGTAACGTAGGTTCGCACCGTAGGCGATGACTGTTGACCGGGCATTGAATTCCTTCAAATAAACTTGTTGCATCTCCATGGAATCATTGACGATAAGGTCAAAAAATCGAGTCGCTTGTCGAGAGGACCAATAAAAATACTTGGATCCGAATCCTTTCCATTTGGGGCGCAACCATTCAAGACCGTCGACATTGATCATGGTTTTTTTGCCGAAAAGGCGTGTCAATACCCCAAACGGCCCATTGGCCGAGTTTACTGCCAAAATCACATCATAGGGTCTCAAACAGGCATGCAAGAAGGAGAGTAGAGAATGACTGAGCTGACTGAGTATCTTACTTTCAATGGATGGAAGGTAGATCAACTGGATGCCATTGATGCTTTTGGGTCTGTTTATAAAGAGATGTTTATGGCAATAAATGGTGACATCGATTTCTTTAGCAACCAGTCGTTCCGACAATTCTTTGACAAAGGTCTCGTAGCCGCTGTACACATAAGGATACCCTCGGCTACCTATAATGGCGATATGAATTTTTTTATCAGGCATGAAAGGTATTGATAAGTGCCATGAGCCTAGTTTCAAAAGCGCTTAAAGAAAATTTTTCTCGAACCCGCTCAAATGCCGCGATTCCCATCGCGGAGCGTTTGGTTGGATCAGTAAGTAGCGGCACCATGAGCTCAGCTGAATTTTTGGCATTGTCCAAAGGAATGAATATACCTGATTCGTTGTGTATTAGCATTTCCAAAGCGCCTCCTTGAGTGGTGGCAACAATTGCTTTACGGCAGGCCATCGCTTCTAGAATGACAGTGGGAAATGAGTCTGGTGCCGTGGAGGGTAAAACGAAAACATCTAGGGTATTGAATATTTCCACAATATCCGTTCGATAGCCCAAGAACCTGAAATATTGCGTAAGACCCAATGAGCGAATTTTATTTTTTATCCCCTCTTCTACAAATTCATTTCCTGGATAAGGGTCACCAACTATTAAAAAGAGGAGATTTCTTTTTTTTTTGATAAGTTCATCGGCGATGTCAATGAAATAATCTTGTCCTTTACCCGCACTTATTCTTCCGATCATACCAATGATAATCTTTTGCGAAAGAGGTTTCAATTCGTTTTTGATATCTTTTATAGAGAGGAATTGAGCAATATCTAATCCATTATGAATGATCCAAGTTTTTTTGTTATCAACGTTCTTTTTAATATTTTCGTTGACCGCAGCAGAAACTGCAATGATATTTTGCGCACTCCAGGTTACGAATTTATGGAGGAAGAATCCAAGCCATTTTGGATGTTCAATAATTTCATGCACATGATATATATGCCGAATATTTAATTTTTTGGCGACTAACCCACCTACTAAAACGGTAGTAGTATTGCTATATATCAGTTCAATATTTTTTTCTGAGCAAATTCGAATTATTTTTTTTTTGGCGGATTGGATATTACCGATCCTGTTGAAAAGGCCGAGGAGACTAAAGTATTTTTTCCTCAGAATCCCTAAAGGGATGAGGATCACTTCAATGTTTTCTTTTGTTAAAGCCTCACTGAGTGGCCCAGTTTTAGATAATACCACTATTGGGGTGTATCCATTTTTTTTTAATAAGTGGATGGTGGTGAGAAGAACTTTGCTTGCACCGTATAAATCAGATGAGCTATGTAAAAATAGGATGTTCAAATAAGTTGAAATTTAGATTGGCAAATTATTAATGTTATGTTTAAAATTCATTAATTGTTTTTAAAGCTTTAATCGTGTCTTCAGCAAAATGGTCGAGGTTGAAGTTTTTCAGATTTTCATATCCCTTTTTAACAAGCTTATTTTTCAGGGTTAAGTCACTTACTATGAGCTGAATTTTGGCCTGTAAGTCAATCGGATCCAAAGCTTCAAAGCTTACAACTCCGTCCCCGCCTATCTCAAGTAAGGGACCTCGATTGGACACAATTACTGGAACCCCAAAGGATTGTGCTTCTAAAATGGGAATCCCAAAACCCTCGTCTAAGGAAGGAAATACATAGCAAGTAGCATTTTTATAGAGGTTTGATAGCACCGATTCCGAGACATATCCAGTGATAAAAACATGCTCTTCTAATGACAATCTTTCAATTAAGACGCTTGTTTTTTCAAATAGGGTATGGGTTTTTGATGACCCTTCAAATCCTACCAAAACCAATTTTAAATCAGAATATTTCTTTCGAGTAAGGTAAAAAGCTTCTAGAAGCACATTGATATTTTTTCGATTATCGAAAGTACCTACATGTAACAAATAGTTTTCATAAAGGGCGTTTGAATCATTCGATGGGAGGGACTTATGGCATTGATAAACAGTTTCAATAGGACAAGAAGGGCTTATTATTTTGATTATCTTTTCTTTGGTGTAATTGGAGGTAGCGAGAATTAAATCACATTTTTTTAAGGTTATCTCAATGAGGGATACAAAATACTTTCTCCAAAGTGGGTGGTAATTTTTTGTGTACTCCCAGAATAGTGTATCGTGCAAAACCACAATTTTTTTCTTATTACTGAAATAGGGGGAGATATAGTCTGGATTTAGAATGTAGTCAGCCTGCTTAATCACTGCCGCCACAGGGAGCACACATTGTTTCCAGATGAAGTAGGTTAAATGGTAGAGGCCTTTTTTTATTTTATTGGTCTTACCTTTAAAAAATGACGAGGCGAGTGATCTTTCTAAAGTTGGGTATTCAATGAATTCAAATTCATTACAAGCATTGGCTCTAAGTCCCAAACATAAATTGGTGGTATAGGTGCCGATTCCTGAAATGGAATTATTAAGATGAAAGGTATCAATCAGTACTTTAGCTTTAGCCTTTTTCATACCAGACAATATTCCGTGATTTCCCATAAAATTGCATAGTGTACCCGGTTAACCACCAAGTTACAAAAAATATAAACAGATAAGATTCCGCGTTTGAGGTAAATAATGGAAGTATTAATCCAAATTTAACAGAGGAAACGATAAAGGGAGCAACTTTTTCATTGGTAGAAACGGCATTTCGATATACATGAAAGGAGTTTGTGATGGCCAGTAAAGTAATCATTAAGTAGAGGATCAAGGCGATTAAGCCCATTTGAACCCCATAAATAAGAAATTGATTTTCACCACCAATTTGGTTAGCCAAATCCACTACATCTAAATTACCACTGGTTCCTAATCCAATCCCTAGTGGGTATTCATAAATACTTTCTATCGCTTTAAGCCATTCAATAAGATGTCCGACACTTGACGAATTTTGAAATGTAAAAGTATCGATTAAATAAAATTGCAGATCTGGGGATGAGAAATAAAAGATATATATCAAAAGGCCAGAAACGGATGTAAAAATTAGGATTAGTAGGCGGTAATATCTTAACAATACGGCGATAAAGAGTACCATTAATAAAAGGGCTAAGCCCGCGGATCGCGATGAGGCGATGAAAAAAACCAAAAGAATTAAAAGCGCCAACCCGAAATATAGGGTCTTGTTGTTATTAAACTTTGAGGACAAAAACAAGATGAGCGCGGTACTAAAGGTTAATAACATGGACGCTGCTAGTTCAAGTGGATCGGCAAAAAAGGATCCAAATCTCTTTTCCTGATACCCATTCTCAAAGGTCCAAGTCAATCCATAATTACCTGTTGGTTTGATATTTTTTACTTCAAAATTATATTCAGAATAGCCTATTAGTGTATGGAGATGGATATCAAAGGCACTTTCAAATATTGCCACGATGCTTGCAAGCACACCAATGGAAACAATGATGTATAATAGAGGCCTTAATTGTACAAAAATTAATGGAGAGTTCCTTCCAAGAAAATAAGCTAAGGGGAAATAAAGAATATTTTTGAGATAGACCATTTTTTCAAACGGATCAATAGGTCCAATGGGAAGGATAGTAAATACAATGCAAAGGAGCGTGAATATGAGGATTAATTTATCTAAAAAAATAAGCCTAAAGGGGTGCTTAAAGATATCTTTCTTGTATAAAAAATAAGCGATCAGCATAACTAACAACATAATTTCCTTTACATACTTAATAAAGTTTATGAAAATTATAGATGCAGTTTGTTGATAGGCCAATGCCAAGTAGGTGCCGTAAATCGGAAGAAATCCGATCATAAAATAAAGGGCTTTCGTAGGGTCACCGGTGGTTGCCATTTTGTAAAAAATGATACCGGTTAAACTTAATAAGTAAAGGGTGGTTAGAATAAACAGAATGGTCATAATGGAGTCTTATATCCTTCTATGAATCCTTTAAGAGACATTTTTAATTTTTTATTTCTTCTTCTTAAACTGAAATATACGACATAACCGGTGATTTTCAAGAGGAGGTATAAATGAGAGAGCATTGCGTTAATGCCTTTGGAATGTAATCGTACCAAAAAGACATGATTTCTGATGTTAAGGAAATGAACAAATGGTGACAAATAGCCATCAGCGGTTTTCGTTTCATGAATACTGCTGGCACTCACTTTGTGATAGATTGGGGCATCTGCGCAGCAGAGGAGCCGATAACCTTTGTTTCGAATCCTTAAAGACCAATCCACATCTTCATAATACGCGAAAAATCTATCATCTAAAAGGCCAACGGCTCGAACCACCTCAGATTTTAAAAGGATACAACATCCCGTGATCCAGTCTACTTCTTTGATCCCATCATATTGGGATGAATTTATTTTGCGAAAGCCGATGGTCTTGGTGTAGGTGATAAAAGGTTGTATAAGGCCCCCAGCATTCCAGATTTTATGAGGGGCATCAAAAAATAAGATTTTGGGTTGTACTGCTCCAATGTCATCGCTGGCATCCAAGGTTGTCAAAAGTGGACGAATAAAATCAGACGTTACAACGGTGTCATTGTTCAAGAGCATGATGTATGGAACGTCCAGATCGAGTGCATGTTGGATTCCGATATTATTGGCACCTGTGAACCCGAGGTTGATTACTTGTGGTAGCAGTATGATGTTCGGAAACATCTTCAGCAAATGGGCGGCTTTTTTTTCTTGGCTCTCATTGTCTACAACAATGATTTTAGTAGGTGTATGATCGAGGAGATCTAAGGATTGGAGGCAATCATGGGTGTCATCGTAATTCTTCCAATTGACTAAAATAATTGCAATCATAAGAGGTTAATCGGATTCCTGAAGCAGTTCTTTCCAGACATATCGGATGATGATGAAAAGCGTCATAAGCATTCCTGCTATGATACTACTAATGACAATTAATTTTAAAGGACGTTCTTTATCTATTTTTAAGGGGAGCACAGGCGTATCTATGACTTGTATGAGAGGTTTTTTATTTCGATGAGAAACCTTTGCCATTTCTAGGTTTTTGACAATTTCTTCGTAGACAGCGGCTGAAGCCTCGATGTCAATTTGTAATTTCTGGTAAGGGACTTGACTGCTGAAGTAGAGTGGATTGGGATTGGGTTGGAGCTCAGAGAGCTTTGCCAACTTGTCCAATGAATTGTCCAATACAAACCGAGCACTATCTGCTTGCGTCTGTAATATTTGTAAATTTTCGCCTGTTTTTTTTGTGCTTGTAGTCTCGTAAAAATTATTCACGATGCTTACCAAAACCTCATTAAAACGTTTTGCGAATACAGGGTCCTTGTCCGCCACGGTCACCTTGAGTATCATGAGTTTTCTGTCAGGCTTGCCCACGCTCAATTGATTTTCTTTAAAATCTTTAATCACCTCCATTAAAAGGCTGTCATGTTTGATGCCCATTGCACCCTCGGTAATTTCAAATGATAAATCTTTGAGTTCGTCCTTTTTATTCCATTTCTTTAATATTTTTTTTTCCCTGGCGTATCGAGTAATGAGTCGTTCTTGATGGCGATCATCCGTATAAGACAAAAATGCTTTTTTCAGCATGTTATAGGACAAATACAACTCCAAAATATGATCGGTATCAAATAACTGACTATCATCTGAAATGCTATTGAGGTTGACCCCAACGATCGAGGCAAGCGAGCCGATTTGACCCATGCCACCCCCCCCACCCCCTGCGTCGACAATGAATGTGGTTTCAGCGGTATAGATGGGATCGGTTAACAAGTGGTAGGAAATTCTGAGTCCGGTAATGAGCACCGATCCAATGGCAATAACCCTCCAGTGATGCCTTAAATGAGTTCCTAATCGCGCAAACTTAGCTATTACATCTCTGAACGAGATTCGGTCTTCTGTGATGTATTTGTTTGGCTCGTTCAATTTATGGTTTATTTAGTAAGGTGATGGCGACCAATGTCAAAGACGTAATAAGCGAAGAAGTGATGGCAATGAGATCCCCCGTATTAACGCCGATTTTTACGGGCTTTTCCGGCACAATCACCTCTGCGCCAGGGGCTACCTTGGGATAAGACTTTAAAAAAAGAAAACTGCTCGTTCTGGCTGCATTTCCATTGGCGTACACAACATAGGTATGTTTTTTCTTTGCCCGGTTACTGAAGCCCCCTGCCTGACCAATGTAATGCTTCACTGATTTACTGGCTTCGTACTGCAAGGTATTTGGGTACAATATTTTGCCCATCACCCTGATGGTGCTGAGTTTTTTTGGAATACTAATAATGTCACCGTCTTCCAGGATCAAATCTTCTGGGGAACCTTTCTGGGCCATTAATTTTTTTAAGTCTAAGGCAATTGATTCAGCTTCTTTGTTGTTCAAATTGGTTTGAATTCCACTATTGGCAAGTTCTTGGATTCGATTCTTTTTGGCCAGTGCCGTGAAGTTTTCCGCGCTCTCTGAGTTTTGTTTATTGGAGTATGTCATTTCTTCATTTATTTTTGAAATCAAGAGCAAATCGGATTCGCTGTACATGGCAGTGTCTAGACCATTCAAGAAGTTTGTCAAGTTGAGTCTCCTTTGATATTGCTCCTGGTTGCTTACATGAAATTCGGTTTTGCGGATCAAAGTGGCTCCTTCTGGATAGGCAAACTCATTGAGGCCACCAGCTTTACTGATGATGTCTGAGATTCGCTGATTTGTAGATTCAATCGGATAAGTACCAGGTAAATTAATTTGACCCACTATCTGCACGGTTTTCTCTTCGTAGTAGTTTGGATTTCTTCTTACGATGACATGGTCAAAGGGACGAAGTTGGTATTCACCTGCGGAGAGCCCTAGATCCTCATTAATAGATAACTGCAAAGATTCGATTTGAGCATTGGCTGACTGTTGAGCGGGTCGCCTAGAAATAAATAGGGTTCCGCCTTTGGCAGCTCGTTTGAATCCATTTGCTTGAAAGAGGAGGTCTTCAATGGACAAGTTTTCCGCATATCGATAGACGCCAGGGCTATTTACCTCTCCGGATAAGCGTATAAATTGTTCTTCTTCGAGGTCATAAATGGAGCTAATTTGAATAACATCTTCTTTTTTGAGTGAAATATCTGGTTGAGCCCCTTGGATGATTTTGGATAAGTCTGCGGAAATGGTTTCAATACTAAAATCGTCTCGCATGCGCGTAATTAATACCCTACCAGTAAACGCATCACCGGTAATGCCATCAGCAACTTGAATGAGATTCATAAGGGTCATTTGATCGGTAAGAGCGTAATTGCCGGGACGATTAACCGAGCCCTTGATCATTACCCTATTTTCAAAGGTGCCTTGAATTTCTCCAACGAGGTATTGATCACCATCTTTAATTTCAAAAATTGAAAACTGGGAATCATAGATGTTGGAAATTTGTTTTTTTTCAGTACTATTTCGAACCAAGTTGATCTTTTTTTGATAAGCATCTGAAGTAAATCCTCCCGTGTATTTCAATAAACTTTCAAAAGTTTCACCATCCAACATTTGATAATATCCGGGTCGCTTGATTGCCCCTTCAATATTTATTCTATTGGCGTAGGGTCCGACAATGATGACGTCATCATGTTGGAGTCTTATATTGGAATTCGTTTTTCCAAAGACCAAAAACTGATAAATATCTACCACAGTGACCTCTTTCCCATTTCTATAAACCTTGATGTCGCGAAGGGTCCCCATCAGCGTTGGCCCACCGGCGGCATACAACCCATTAAATACTGTTGATAATGCGTTGACTGTGTAGGTCCCAGGAACGTTTACTTCTCCTACAATATTGACACTTATGTTACGCACTATCCCGACAGATACTTGTAGAAAGGTCGTGGCTTTTGCCCCCGTTAATTCTGGATATACGGAGGTCAAACGGGTTTTGATTCTTTTTTCTGCCTCAGCCAGGGTGAGGCCATTGAGGTACATCGGACCTACATTGCTCAAAAACAATTGTCCATTGGGCTGAATCAATTCGGTATAGTTCCACTCTGAGGCGCCAAAAATATCAATGACAATTTCATCGCCAACACCTAGTATGTAGTCTGGGGGTGGGGGAAAATCAAGATTGGTCTCAAAACTTAATTCACGAGTTTCGTTGTTAAATACACTGTATCCAAAATTTTGATTGATAGGTAAATTTTCTAATTCAAGGGATTCTTTTTCCCCCTCTAGCGCTAGCGCTGTTAAATACTCGGTTAGTGCCTGCTTTTTTCTAGCCTCATCATTTTTGGTTGACGTTTCTTTGCCTTTATTGTCTTCTATCCGAATCTTACTAATTCTTCTTGTAAGTTTACTAATTTCAACAGTTGATAATCCCTCTGATTTGGCATATTGAATGATATTTTGATCAGAATAGCCCATGCTCTTTGCGCGTTGCATCATCATTCGGATTTGATCGTCGGATAATTCATCTACTTTGACTGACTTGGTATTACCAAAGTTTTGAGCCATTAACTGTTCGCCTCCAGCAAAGACCATCAACAGCAAAAAGACAACTATAAAATTTATTTTTAAATAATTAGGCATATTGATGCTTTTCAAATTCAACAGCAAATTTATCAATTATTATTTTAAAAAGCAGTGTTGAAGGTGGGGGTTGGGTGCTATCGGCATGCTTACTGACAGCACTTTTTTTCACTGATGTCAATTAAGTGGCAACTCAGTTTATTAGTTAATCTTGTTTTCCCAGAACAAGGAAATAAGGGTTGAGTAAGTTTTCCTTGTTATAAACTATCGATTGATCAGTATCCTTGATCAGTATCTTTCCCCCGGCTTCTGTGACGATGATTTGTGCCGCGGCCGTATCCCATTCCATGGTTGGGGCAAATCGGGGATACAGATGGGCGGTACCTTCTGCCACCATTAGTAATTTCAGAGAACTTCCTTTTGAAACAATTTGAGGATTTTTTAATTGGTCCAAAAAAAGTTGGGTTTCGGGATTGAGATGGGATCTAGATGCGACTACGTTGAGTTTGGCATCCGAAATATCAAATTTGGCGGCCTCGATCGGTTCACCGTTTTTATAGGCGCCGCTTCCCAAAACCGCAAAATATAAGTCTTGCGTGACGGGTGTTTGAACCACCCCTAGAATAGGTGTTCCTTTTTGAATAAGAGCAATGTTGACGGTAAACTCTCCATTTCTTTTTACGAACTCTTTTGTGCCGTCCAAAGGGTCAATAAGCCAAAAATAATCCCAATTTTTTCTAATAGCATAATCCGTTTGTGCCCCCTCTTCACTAAGAACAGGAATTCCAGTTTCCCTTAAGTATGCTTCTATGGCTTTATGGGAGGCTTGATCTGCCAAAGTCAGCGGTGATTGATCCGCTTTGAGTGCAGTACCAAAATCTTCTGAATGATAGATCTTGAGTATTTCAACAGATGCCGTTTTCGCCGCTTCAATGGCGAGGTCAAGTAATTTATTTAAATTCATACGAACGTGGTAATTAAATGATCATACCGGCGGCTACTGTTTGGTAGGTAGCTTCGTCAATTAATATCAGACTCCCGGTGATTCTATTTTTCTTATAGGGGTCAATTAACAGTGGTTTTGTTGTCCGTATTTGTACTCTGGCGATGTCGTTCATCCGAATTTCAAGATCTTGCTCGTTTCGATGAAGGGTATTGATGTCTAGTTTATAGCGTATCTCTTTAATCATGGCTTTGACTTCTGATGTGGTGTGCTTAAGTAGATATTTCGCTTTAGGTTTTGGGCTTTGATTATGAAGCCAGCACATCATAATATCAATATCCTGTTGTACAGATGGCTGGTTGTTGGATCTTACCAGCATATCTCCGCGACTCACGTCCACATCATCCGTTAATTGAATGGTTATCGACATTGGCGCAAAGGCTTCTTGAATGGGTCCGTGAAAGGTGTCAATGGATTTAATTTTGGAAGTAAACCCAGAGGGTAATACCGTTATTTCATCTCCGGGCTTGAAAACACCCCCAGCAACGCGACCGGCATACCCGCGGTAATCGTGGTAGGCATCACTTTTGGGCCTTATCACTGTTTGCACGGGGAATCGGCAATCAATATGATTGTAATCACTGCCAATATGCATGGTTTCTAAGGTGTACAGCAAGGTGGACCCTTGGTACCAAGTCATTTGGCTGCTGCGGTTGACTACATTATCACCATTTAGCGCACTTATGGGAATGAATCGGATGTCTTTCGTGTCAAGTTTAGAAGAAAAATTGGTAAAATCATTTTTAAGCTTTTCAAACGTGGCTTCCTGGTAATTAACCAAATCCATTTTATTGATACAAACTATTAAATGAGGGATTTGAAGCAATGAGGCAATGATTGCATGCCTGCAAGTTTGTTCTACGACCCCATGTCTCGCATCGATCAAAATCAATGCACAATTGGCAGTAGAGGCACCTGTGACCATATTGCGGGTATATTGAATATGACCTGGGGTATCTGCAATAATGAATTTACGTTTAGGAGTAGCGAAATAGCGATAAGCCACATCAATAGTAATGCCCTGTAATCGCTCATCTTTAAGTCCATCTGTCAAAAGAGAGAGGTCGGTTTGATCAAGTCCTTTCCGTGTACTTGATTGTTTCACTTGCTCCAATTGATCTTCAAAGATGGACTTGGTATCATAGAGCAATCGTCCTATTAGCGTACTTTTCCCATCATCCACACTGCCCGCGGTGGTAAAACGCAATAATTCCATGTCCAGGTATCCACTCATCGTCCGTATTTTTTAAAAGTAACCTTGTTTTTTTCGGTCTTCCATGGAGGTTTCAGATCGTTTGTCGTCCTCTCGATTGCCACGCTCGGTTTGTCTGGCAGAAGCGACTTCTAAAACAATTTTTTCCAAGGTGTTAGCGGTTGACTCATCTCCCCCGGTAATCGTGATGTCCCCCAAAGTTCTGAAGCGTATCTTTTTGGTCACGACTTCTTCGTTTGCTGCCAGTTGGGTGAATTCAGACAGGGGTAGCCAGGTATTATGTCGTCTTATGACCTGTCTTTGGTGGGAAAAATAGAGAGAGGGAATAGTAATTTGATCTAGTAGAATGTATTGCCAGATATCCATTTCGGTCCAATTGCTTAAAGGAAAAACCCTAAAATGTTCACCATGATGCTGTTTTCCATTGAATAAGTTCCATAATTCAGGACGTTGGTTTTTTGGATCCCATTGTCCGAATTCGTCTCTATGCGAGAAAAAACGCTCCTTGGCCCGGGCCTTTTCTTCATCGCGTCTGGCACCTCCAATGCAGGCGTCAAATTGATGCGTATCTATGGTATCTAGCAAGGTAACCGTTTGTAGGGCATTCCTCGAAGCATTTTTCCCCCGCTCTTCGGACGCACGGCCACTATCAATAGATTCTTGTACAGAACCGATGATCAAGTTGACACCCAATTCTTGCACCAACCGATCTCGAAAAAGTAAGGTCTCGGGGAAGTTGTGACCCGTATCAATATGGACCAACGGGAAGGGGATTTTGGCGGGATGAAACGCTTTTTTTGCCAGATGCGTGACTACAATAGAGTCTTTACCGCCCGAAAACAGGATACATGGATGTTCAAATTGGGCGAGTACTTCTCGTAGGATAAAAATGGATTCCGCTTCTAATTCCGCCAGATGTGTAAGGTTGTAGTTACTCATTTTAGCTTTAATATTGGTTCAATATAGTTGACCATTTGTTTGAGGCAATCTTCCAAATTACTCGTATGTGTTTTCACAATTAAATCTGAATGATCAGGCACTTCAAAGGGCGCGCTGATACCTGTAAAATCAGGGATAAGTCCCTTCCTAGCTTTAGCATATAATCCTTTTACATCCCGTTTCTCACAAATTTCGATGGGGCATTCTACAAAGATTTCAATAAAATTTTCAGTACCTATCAATGTTCTTGCTTGTGCGCGGCCTGCTTCAAAAGGGGATATAAATGCCGTTAATACGATCATTCCGGCGTCATTTAATAGTTTTGCTACTTCTGAGATTCTACGAATATTTTCGTGGCGACCCTCTTCTGAAAAATCTAAGTCGCTATTAAGGCCTGAGCGAATATTGTCTCCATCAAGAACATATGTTTTATAGCCTTTGCCAAAGAGATAAGTCTCTAGCGCACCCGCCAAGGTAGATTTCCCAGAGCCAGAAAGCCCTACAAACCAAATCACTTTGGCTTGATGGCCATTTGCTTGCGTCCGTTCTACCTGATTGATTGCATGGAGATGAGGAATGACATTGGGCTTCATTTTTTTTGTCTTCCAAATTTAACATTGAACCAAATTCTTTCATGAAAATAATACAGGATCATTTTAACAACGGCTTCTGCGACAGCTACACCGGTTGCTTTTTTAGTGGCCTGGGGATCATCTCCAAAAAAAGCCAAGGCCAACATGAAGGTAGTTGAAGAGGCTATTATTCGCCAAGTAACAGCTTTTGAGATATGTCGTAACTTATTTTGATCCATTCAATCATTTTGAGTAGCGAAATTAGACAAAATGCTAATTAGCCAACCCAATTGAAGCTAAATACTTTGATTTATCTTCGTTTTAAAGTATTCGAGGGTAATTTTTAAGCCTTCCGAACGCGAATATTGAGGTTGCCAGTTCAGTATCTTCTTTGCCAAAGAGATGTCTGGTTTTCGCTGTTTAGGGTCATCCTGAGGAAGGGCTTGGTAGCTGATTTTGGAGGCGCTACCGGTCAATCGAAGAATTTCTTCACCAAATTCGTTGATGGTAACTTCATCAGGATTACCAATATTCACCGGATAGGCATAATCGCTCATCAATAACCGATAAATACCTTCGACTAAGTCATCTACATAGGTAAATGAGCGAGTCTGAGACCCATCACCAAAAGCAGTTAGCGGCTCCCCTCGCAGGGCCTGTCCAATAAAAGCCGGGAGTACCCGTCCGTCATCGAGCCTCATTCTGGGGCCAAAAGTATTGAAGATGCGCACGATCCGTGTTTCCATTTTATGGTAAGTATGGTAGGCCATGGTCAAGGCCTCCTGAAAGCGTTTGGCTTCGTCATATACACCGCGAGGCCCAACAGGATTGACATTTCCCCAATAATCTTCTGTTTGAGGGTGTACCAAAGGATCTCCATAGACCTCTGAGGTGGAAGCAATCAAGACGCGTGCACCTTTTTCCTTTGCCAGGCCAAGGCAATTTAACGTACCTAATGACCCCACCTTCATGGTTTGTATGGGCATCTTTAAATAATCCAAAGGACTGGCTGGTGAGGCGAAATGAAGCACATAGTCGACCGCACCAGGGACATGAATGAATTTAGAAACGTCATGCTCATGAAATTCAAATTGGCCATTTTTAAAAAGATGCGCAATGTTTTCCAGGGAGCCTGTGATTAAATTGTCCATGGCGATGACTAGATAACCTTCTTGGATAAATCGATCGCAAAGATGGGACCCCAGAAAACCAGCACCACCTGTAATCAGAATTGTTTTTTTCATAATTCGTGTTCAATTTCTTGAAAAGACGGTGCGTTCAGGTCTTTTGGGGAGATGAGGGCATCCGGAAATCTCGTGGATATTTGTAGCATAGGATCATCAACGCGCAGACTCCGCTCGGAAGATGCGTGGTAAGGTGCGTCTACAGCATATTGAAAAATAGTATCGTCTTCCAAAGTCATATAGCCATGGGCAAAGCCTTTGGGAATCCAAAGTGCCTTATCAGGCGTATCCAGTTGAACGCTGAAATGTTGCAAATAGGTACTTGAATTTTTGCGCAGATCTACGACTAAGTCAATGACGCTGCCCGTCAGAGCAAAAACGATCTTAGTTTGTGCAAAGGGAGCGAGTTGAAAATGAAGGCCTCTGAATACCTTTTTTTTGGATTTGGCTACATTGATCTGTTGTAACTGAAAAGTAAGCCCCAAGTGTTGGAATTTGGGCTGATTAAAGGCCTCCATAAAAAATCCACGATGATCCCCATGCAGTTGGTTGTAGATCAAATAGCAATCTTTGAGAGGGGTTGATTCAATGTCCATCTAGTAATTTCATTAAATAGTTACCGTAGCCACTTTTCACCAAAGGAGCCGCTATATTTTTCAATTGTGCCCCATCAATGAAGCCCATTTTATAGGAAATTTCTTCAATACAGCTTATTTTAAGTCCTTGTCTGGTTTCTATGGCGCGGATAAAATCCCCCGCTTCCAATAGCGCGTCAATGGTTCCAGTATCGAGCCAAGCCGTGCCACGATCGAGTATTTCTACCTTTAACTTGCCTAGCTTGAGGTATTCATTATTGACGGTGGTAATTTCCAATTCTCCTCGGTTACTAGGTTGAATTGCTTTCGCAATTTCGACTACGTCATTGTCATAAAAATACAATCCTGGAACTGCATAGGATGATTTGGGATGCTCGGGCTTTTCTTCAATAGAGAGCACCATTTTGTTTTCATCAAAAGCAACCACACCGTAGCGCTCGGGGTCATTGACACGATAGGCAAAAATAATGCCCCCATCGGGATCATTGCAGGCCTGTAATTTTTTAGACAAGCCAGAGGCATAAAAAATATTATCCCCCAAAACCAAGGCTATCTTGTCCGACCCAATAAATTTTTCACCAATAATAAAGGCTTGCGCAAGTCCCTCGGGCCTAGGTTGAACAGCGTATTCAAAGGCACAACCCAAGGCACTACCATCCCCCAATAATTCTTTGAAAGAAGGCAAATCGCGTGGGGTAGAAATTATGAGAATCTCTCTGATACCTGCCAACATCAATACCGAAAGCGGATAATAGATCATCGGCTTGTCGTAGATGGGAAGCATTTGCTTACTTACCGCGAGTGTTAGAGGATGTAAACGGGTGCCTGAACCCCCGGCCAGAATAATACCTTTCATATACTTGTTGGATAATGTTGCTGATAATAGCGCTGATATTCGCCAGAAGTTACATTTTGAAGCCAATCTTCATTTTCAAGATACCAGTATACTGTTTTCTTCAGGCC
>JABMNK010000003.1 GCA_013204595.1 Flammeovirgaceae bacterium | reverse complement strand
GCGTATCTTTTGTTAATACAGCTCCGACATGTTGTTTAATACAATGAGATTTACCCGCCAGATTTACTGCCAGTTCCATGAAAATATCATCGAATTGTCTTTTTGCCATATGCGAAACTAGTAAGGGGAATTAACTAATGCAAAATGATTTCTTGCCTACCATAAAGGACTATAGATAAAAAAACCTGATTCAATGTTGAATCAGGTTTTTATGTTTTAACTAGTCGCTGATTTAACAAAACTCTTCATACACTTGCTCAAGATGTTCTGCAATCATTTTCGCCGGACGTCCCTCAATGTGATGACGCTCGATCATATGAACCAATTCTCCATCTTTAAAAAGTGCAATGGCAGGAGAGGAGGGCGGATAAGGTAAAGTGTATTCTCTCATTTTAGCTACCGCATCTAGGTCAGCACCGGCAAAAACAGTCGTTAAGTCACTAGGTTTTTTAGTGGTATTTTGTAATGACATCGCTACGGCGGGTCTTGCCGCACCTGCGGCACAACCGCATACGGAGTTGATCACGACAAGAGAAGTCCCTTTGTGGTCTTTCATGAATTCATCCACTTGATCGGCTGATTTTAACTCATTGAAGCCAATTTGAGTAAGTTCTGCACGCATCGGTGCTACTAATTGTTCAGGGTACATAATATGATAGTTTATATTTGTTTTACATAAATCCTAATTCAAGTCTTGCTGCCTCAGACATCATGTCTGTTGCATAAGGGGGGTCAAAAGTAACTTCTACATTGACATCATTGACACCTTCAATTTCTTTTATTCTCATCTGTATTTCACCAGGTATTTCCTCAGCACTGGGGCAAGCGGGAGAAGTTAAGGTCATTAACACATGAACATTGTTTACGGGAAAGATATTTACTTCATATATTAATCCCAATTCATAAACATCAACAGGTATCTCTGGATCATATACCAATTTAATGGCATTGACAATTTTTTCCTTAAAATCGATTTGATCATCGGACTTTATCTTATCGTCTACCGTATCGCTCATATCTTTTGTTTTAAATTCAGGGCTAAAGCATATAGCTTCATTTGCTTAATCATTGCATAAAAACCATTTGATCGCTGACTGCCAATAAATCTACCCATACCAATCTTTTCAGGAAAATAAATTTCGTCATTAAGTATTTCTTCTGGCGAATGGCTAGAAAGCACTCTGACCAGTAAGCTCACCAGGCGAATAATAATAGTACGTTTTTCATACGAGTAAAGTAATGAATGTCACTTAAAATCCAAAATTGTGTATCATTAAGACTATGGGGTTATTATGACGATTGCCCGATGTGCCCGATGTGCGGATTGCGGACTCGGAATGGGGTACCCTCGAATTTCGGGTTTCAAATGGCTTATTATACACCGCTTTGGTACCCGATACCTAAAAACAAGGTTTTAGGGTATACCAGAGCATAAACTAATATTCATTTGACAAGTAATATGAATTAAACAAAATATAGAGCAGGACAAAATATTTTTGAAAGCCTGGTAGACCGCATTAGTATTATCTAGGTTATCATGGACAAATGATTATTGAACACTGGGAAACATCAGGAAGTAAGGACTTTTTTTTTATGCTTAAAATCTACCCTCATTGCTCCTATTTATTGATTTTGAAAGAATCATAAAAAATAATTAAATAAATAGTAATAAAGTACTCATTTCTGTATTATCATTGTACTATAATTATTTATAAACTTAATATTTTTGATATGACAACTACAACAATAGCACCCCGAATAATAGGCACAAACAGCACAATTCCTGAAGATGCAGCCATTTTTTTAACTGACTACGCTTCTTACAATGACGGCAGCCAGTTTGAATTTGGGCACTGGGTCAAACTAAACCAGTTTGCCAATGCCGACGAGCTCAACGCATACATAACAAAGCATTTTCAAAATGCTGACAAGAAAAGCCCGTTAGGCTGTTTCAGCCCCAGGGAAGAAATTATGATAACAGATTTTGAAGGCTTCCCTTCAGCATTTTATGACGAATGCATGAATTTTGAGCAATTATTTGAATACTTCGAGCGTGCCTATTCTTGCGGATATAATGCCGAAATAGTGGAAGCTTTCGCAAACCTAGGAAATTATAAGGTCGAAGATATTGACACCTTTTTTGATGCACTAGAAGAAAGCTATAGCGGTGAGTTTTCCAGCGATGAAGATTTCGCCCAAGATATGGCCGAGCAATGCGGACTACTAGAGGAAAAGCCAGCCTGGCCCTATACCTGCATCAACTGGCGGCACGCAGCCCAAGAGCTGATGTATGATTATTATAAGCAAGACGGTCATTATTTCCGTTGTATTTAATCAGGTATTTTTTTAATCATAAACAATAATAAAGTACTATTTTAATTCTTTTATTACTTATTTAAAACTTAAAAATTATGAAATATTATATCTTAACCGGTTCAACCTGGAGCGAAACAGAACTGACAACTGATAGGCTTAGTTATCGCTGGATCAAGCTTTACAATGACGATCTATCCGTCAAAGGAATAGGAATGATAAAACCACCCTTGAACAGGGAAGAGTTTCAAAAGCTCAAAGAAAGCTGGAGCGAAACGCTCGCAAACCTGAACTACCATCTAGAGGAAGATCAATTTTAACCTGGGAGCTACCCTTGTCGACTTTAGATCGTGCGCTTTTGATAGCGGACAAGGGCTAAACAAATAAAAATGATGGAACAGTCAATAGATATATTAATGCAAAAATTGGAACGTATAGAAAACCTAATTGAAGAGCAAAGCATCCTAAAAAAAGATGTTCTCAATTTTAGTGAAACCTGTAAATACTTGGGGCTAAGTAAAAGTCATCTGTACAAGTTGACGAGCAGCAAGTCTATACCACACTTCTGTCCGCAGGGCAAAAGGCTTTACTTCAAACGTACTGACATGGATGACTGGTTGCTGCGTAATAGACAAGATACCCAGGATGAAATAGAACAGCAGGCAGCAAATTATATCATCAAAAAAGGCAGGGTAAAGTTCTGAGCAAGAATAATCATGATACCCATACCGACTCTTGATCGTGGAGGTTTGATCCTCAGTATGGGCAATCCTGGCATGTCGCCAGGACTATTTTTTTACTTAAAATTAAAAGCAAATGAAAAAACTGTATCCAGTAGGTCCTAAGACCGCAAGTAATGATCACGGAATTTGGATCCGTACACTTTGGGAGGCTTGCCCTGAGTTTGAAATTGAAACAAAAATCAAGGATGACTATGTTGATGGCGTTATCTCATACAAGGGTTGTTGCTGTGCTTTATCTGTCAATTTAGTGGTTTGACAAAGACCCGTATTTATTATCGCAAAGAGTGCAATTGACATCATCAAATTAAGCTTCATTCGTATTTTTTATAAGTAGGAAATTTATTAAAATTGCTTTTAAACAAGATTGGACTATCCGTAGATAGTCCAATACTTTAACCAATTTATGAAGAAAACTACTGTTTTTTTTTGCGTATCTTGCTTCCAAGAATCCCAACAAAGCTTTCAGATTCAAGATAAGACAAAAAAAACTAAAAATCCTTGTGTAATAAACTATTTTTTAGTTAATTATTTTTTTTATAAAAATTCAGCCCTTTTTGTAGTGATTTTGAATCCCAGTCCATAATAAAGTGGTACGTTTTCAAAAAACAACGAGCGACTAAGCCAAAACGTCTTTTACTCTTTCAGCAGCGTCTTTTAATAAAATAGCTGAGGTGACTTTTAAGCCTGAAGATTCAATAATTTTAACACCTTCCTCGGCATTTGTGCCTTGCAAGCGAACAATAATTGGTACCGAAATGCTACCGATTTTTTTATAGGCCTCTACCACACCATTAGCTACTCGGTCGCATCGAACGATACCGCCAAAGATATTGATGAGTATAGCTTTTACATTAGGATCTTTTAAGATAATGCGAAACCCTGCTTCAACCGTTTGCGCATTTGCCCCACCCCCAACATCCAAGAAATTGGCAGGCTCACCTCCCGCTAATTTGATCATATCCATAGTAGCCATAGCGAGCCCAGCACCATTGACCATGCACCCCACATTACCATCTAGTTTGACATAATTCAATCCATTCTCAGCGGCTTCGACCTCAAGCGGATCTTCTTCTGACAAATCCCTTAAACTTTCAATATCTTTTTGTCTGAAGAGTGCATTATCATCAATAGTGACTTTGGC
This sequence comes from Flammeovirgaceae bacterium, assembly GCA_013204595.1. Taxonomy (GTDB): domain Bacteria; phylum Bacteroidota; class Bacteroidia; order Cytophagales; family Cyclobacteriaceae; genus UBA4465. The sequence goes on along the minus strand of JABMNK010000003.1, from coordinate 7,739 downwards.
GTCTACTGCCAATATTCGATCGTCTGAGGTTTTGAGCACTGGATTAATTTCAAACATTGCCGAATCAGTCCCTTCAAAGGCAGCATAGAGAGAATGAATAAATTTTACCATGCCTTTTAACGCCACACCTGAGAGGCCAAGGGCAAACGCTACTTTTTGAGCTTGAAAACTCCTAAGGCCTACATTTGGGTTAATATATTCCTTAATTATTTTTTCTGGATTGTTTTCCGCGACGATTTCGATGTCCATTCCGCCTTCTGTCGAAGCCATTATCACATTTTGTCCAGTGGTGCGGTCTAGTAATATGGACAAATAGTATTCTTTGGGCTCCGAAGCACCTGGGTAGTAAACGTCTTCAGCAATTAATACCTTATTTACCTTTTTGCCCTCAGGGCCTGTTTGATGGGTCACCAAGGTGCCTGCCAAGATATTTCTAGCTTTTGGACCCACCTCTTCTAAGCCTTTGGCGATTACTACGCCATTGGACCCTGTTTCATTGATCTTGCCTTTGCCTCTTCCTCCGGCATGAATCTGTGCTTTGATAACAAACCAACTGGTGCCAGTTTCGGCATTGAGTGTTTTTGCGGCATCGATGGCCTCTGCTTCGCTGCTTGCAACTTTTCCTCTTTGGATGGTTACTCCATAGGTTGCGAGAATTTCTTTAGCTTGGTATTCGTGGATATTCATTGAATTGAATTTATTTCAGAAGTGCAAAGACAAGTTTCCAAAATCTTTTTTTTTGCGAATCTAATTGATAGTTTGGGTTTAATCAAGTCGATCAAAACAATTGGCACTCTATATTTGTAATTATGCTAGATGCAAGTGGTATTTTCAAGACATATAGAAGCCTGGAGGTGCTTAAAGGAATTGATTTGAGTATTGCAGATAGGGAAATAGTATCCATTGTCGGAGCCTCTGGAGCGGGTAAAAGTACGCTGCTACATATTTTAGCAACCTTAGATAGCCCAGATCAAGGGGAAATCAAATTAAAAGGAGTTCCTATTTCTTCGTTGTCCTCTAATCGACTAGCCAAATTCCGAAATGACCACATCGGATTGGTTTTTCAGTTTCACAATCTTTTACCCGAATTCACCGCATTAGAAAATGTATGTATTCCGGGTTTTATTGGCAATCGGGATGCCGCTAACGTCAAAAGACTTGGAATAGAATTATTGGATAGAATGGGCTTAAAAGACAGGGCATTGCACAAACCCTCCGAGCTGTCTGGAGGCGAGCAGCATCGCGTAGCCGTCGCTAGAGCTTTGATCAACAAGCCTGATATTATTTTTGCAGATGAGCCTTCGGGTAACTTAGATTCAGAAAATGCGCAGCAGCTTCATGAGTTGTTTTTTGAATTGCGCGACGATTTAGGCCATACTTTTGTCATTGTCACCCATAATGAGGTCTTGGCCAATATGGCGGACAGAAAGTTGCTGATCAGAGATGGCAAGATCAATTAAAGTTCAAATTTTATTTTTAAGCTGATCAATTGATTCCTCGGTAATCCTGGATAGTAGAATCTTGGAGCAGTGCCACCGAATCCACTGGCATTGATTTGATGCATTGCCGCATAATGAGCATCCAATACGTTGTTGACCCGATAGGAGATATAGAAATTCATATGATGCCCGATGGTGCTGTTAAGCCCTACTTGAAAATTGACCACTTGATAGCCGTCAGAATACAGGGAGTTATCGTCTTTCAGAGGCATTTTGTCCACATATTGATACATCAATTCAGTATATATCCATTTTTTAAAATTACCAATGAAAGAAAAGCTAATTTGATTGGTGGGTACACCTGTTAATTGATTACCTGAATGATCCATATCTGCGTCTAGGAATTCTTTGAATTTATAGGCAGCATGGTTGTAATTAAAAACAGCCAAAGCGTCCCAATAATCGCTAGATATGAGTTGATGGTTGAGGCTCAATTCTATACCTCTATGAACGGTGCTGCCAGCATTGAGTCCGATGTATTGGTCTAGTGCGGTTCTTTTGGCGACCAGTAAATTTTGAATATTCATTTGGTAGAGCGACGTGGTGTATCGCAGGCGATTTTTTAATACCGTCCCTTTCAGCCCCCATTCAAAGTTCCAACCAGTTTCGGGTTGAATCTCAGGATTTATATTCCCATCAGGTGTCAAGGTTTCTTCAACGCTAGGCGGGGAGAACCCGTGACTAATGACTGCGAAACTAGTTGTGTGGGGATCAAAAGCATAGGAAAACCCGATCCTCGGGGAGATGATGGGATTGAAGCCATGGCCGCCACTATTATCGATACTATCCAACTCATAGGTATCTATGTAGCTGTAATGGGTCTGATTCAAGTTCAAACCAATATCTAGACTCGCCTCAGGTCTAGGCTTGAGGTTGGCTTCTATGAAAAGGTTGTAATAACGTCTGATTTCTTCATTGTCTGAGACCAAATTGCCTTGTATGCTTCCTTGTCCGGGTGTGTTTTGATACAAATTGGCAAAGGTTTGCCAATCGTAGGCGTCGCGATAGGTTTCTATTCCTGCCATCAAAATATGGGACACGTGATCAAAAGTTTTCACCCATCTAGACCGGAATCCGAACCCCCAGACCTTGTCTTCAAGGATATTGAAGGGACGGGCCTCAAAGCCATCATAAATCGATGTGTAAAGGCTTGTATGTTGTATCAATAGGGGATTATAGGTATGAATCCAGGAAGCGCCTATTAAGAGTTTGTCATAATCTTCATAGCCCTGTGATTGCGCCCAAGTGTAGGCGGCACTTGTAGGTGTTTGGAGATAGTCATATTCATTCAGTGAACTAGGGATGCCAGCATTTTGTTTGACAAAATAGGTCAGTAGACTGAAGGTATTTTTTGACTGATAGAAAGATTGGGTAGTCAATAAGGAATTTCTACTAAAGGTGTTGTTGTCCCGATAACCATCACTTGTCTGCCGATTAAAAGTTATTAGGCTTTTGAAACGATCTTGGTGAAGACCATAGGTGATGCCACTTTTAAGCAGGCCAAAACTACCAGTGGTTAGTCGATTTTCTAGATAATGAGTCCCAAGGAGTGTGTTTTTTGGGGAAATATTAATGGTACCGCCAAGACCACTTCCATAGATACTGGAGTTCGGTCCTTTGATGATTTCAACCCTGCCTATGGCATTTAAATCGATGTCTTCTAGGGTCGTTTCTCCATTGCCATTGGTAAGTGGAATATCTTGATAATAGGCCCTTATTTTGTTAGTTGCAAAAGCGGAACGGGCACCAATCCCGCGAATGATTATTTTATTGGTATTTAGGGATCCAGATTGCATGTAGATGCCTGGGATTTCATTGAGCACTCCTGTAATCAGCGTGGGGTCCGTATTTTCGATCCGTTCTTTGGATATCATAGAGATAGATCCAGGGTAGGATTGAAAGCTTTGAGGTATTCCCATTGAGTTTACCGTGATCGCAGACATGAGGATGGGATCTATAACCAATTTAATCACCAAATCGGGTGATTTGGGTTGTATGGTCTGATCTAAGTATCCCAAACTTTGTATGCGTAGCAGATGTCCAATCGTGTAGGTGAACTGCCCATTTGAATCGCTTAGTAGGGTATCTAAACCAAATATATAGGCTCCGACGATGGGTTTTTGATCATCGGCATCTATGAGCAACCCTTTTTCCGATTGCGCCCAGGTTTGACGGAGCAAGAGCAAGTAGCAGATAAGGAGTAAGTGTATTTTCATGGCTTTAAAGATAGTACCCGAAGAAATGCAAATTGAATAATTTATGTTGTAAAATGCATATAAAATAATGGTATGAACATCCCAAAAGGTACGCAATACATGTTACTGGCTACTTTAACCTTCACAGGGATGAAGGTTTTTGTAAAGTACATACCACACATACCAGCCATTGAGATTGTTTTTTTTCGAGCCTTGATCTCGTTGTTTTTGACTTTGGGGTATTTGTGGCCAAAGAAAATTCCTATTTTCGGTAACCGGAAAAGATTGCTTGTTGTCCGTGGAATTGTGGGAGCAATGGCTTTGATCCTCAATTATTATTTGCTTCAACAAATCCCGTTGGCCGCCGCTTCTACCATGACTTACCTAACGCCGATCTTTACAACCTTATTGGGTATCTATTTGGTCAAAGAAAAGGTACGGCCGATCCAGATTGTATTTTTTCTCGTGAGTTTTATGGGGGTGTTGATCATCCAAGGATTTGATGGTCGTATTTCCCTAATTCATCTTGGCGCAGGGTTGGCATCATCAGTTCTAAGTGCCATCGCCTATAATCTTGTGCGCAAATTAAGTACCACTGAGCACCCATTAGTTATCATCTTTTATTTCCCACTAATGGTATTGCCCATATCGGCTATTTGGTCCTTTTTTGTTTGGGAAGTGCCCAGTGGTTGGGATTGGTTCTATTTGGGAATGGTGGGGGTGAGTACCCAAATGGCGCAGTATTTCATGACCAAATCTTATCAGTTTGCCAAAGTAGCGCAGGTGGCCAGTTTTGATTTCTTAGGTATTATTTATGCTATTCTGTTTGGATTCATTCTTTTTGATGAATATTTCAATCTAATCACTTATCTGGGAATGGCTTTTGTCTTGGTGGGGGTGATTTTAAATTTTAGATTCAAACCCAAGGTTTGATATAAAATAAGAGTTTATTTTACTTTTGTACAAAATCATGAGCAATGGGAAGAGCATTTGAATATAGAAGGGCGGCAAAGGAAAAACGATGGGACAAAATGTCCAAAGTGTTTCCGAAACTAGCCAAGGCCATACAAATGGCTGCTAGAGATGGAGGCGCAGATCCGGAGATGAATGGCAAGCTCCGTGCGGCCATTCAAAATGCCAAAGCGGAAAACATGCCTAAGGATAATATTGACAACGCCATCAAGCGGGCAGTAGGTAAGGATGCCGAGGCCATCGACGAAGTTACTTTCGAGGGTAAAGGACCTCATGGTGTATTGGTCTTTGTAGAATGTGCTACAGATAATAACAACAGAACTGTCGCCAATATCAAGTCTTATTTCAGTAAATTGGGGGGGGGTATGGTGCCTACAGGCTCACTGGAATTTATGTTTTCTCGTAAGGCAGTCTTTGAATTTGATCAATCGGAGGCCACTGATTTGGAAATGCTTGAGCTAGAGCTCATAGATGCCGGCTTAGATGAAATTGATGAAAATGAAGGGGATGTGTACGTTTACGGTGATTATGTTCATTTTGGTACGCTATCCAAGGGATTGGAAGACTTAGGTGTCGCCATTAAAAAGGCTTCCTTGCAAAGAATTCCTACGACTCCTGTCGAATATTCAGAAGAACAACTGGTGGAAATTGAAAAATTACTTGATAAAATAGAAGAGGATGATGATGTTCAAGCTGTTTATACCAATATTGCCTAATGTATAAGCCCGAAGATTTCTGGAAATGGTTTGGTCAGAACCAATCGACTTACCTAACCCTAGGGGAGATCGCAGATTCGCAGCGAGACGCCGCTATTGACACGATGCAACAAGAGCTAGAAAAATTCTGTGCCCAACTTTATTTTGAAATCGAGGGAGATTCGGAGGACCACCGTGGAGAATTAATCATCAGCGCTGCGGGAGATCCCGATTATTTTCCTCAGGTCAAAACATTGGTGGATGCGGCGCCAGAATTTGAAGACTGGAAGATTATCGCCTTTAAGCAAGCCCAACCTATAGGATTTAAGATAACCTATGAAGGACGTGAGTTTGATCCTGATGATACGATTGTCATCCCATTGCTCAATGATGAATTTCCGGATTCAGTAGGCGTTCAGATATGCTTTGAGGATTTTGAGGAATCAAATGAAGAGCTTTTTATGGGGGGTACCTTTTTGATGCTAGAAGCGTTGATAGGAGAGGAGGCTGCGGTGACAGATATAGAATACCTCGAGGTTTGCAAAGTGCCGCTTGATATTGAAGACATTGAGTTCCTTATGCTTTCTGAAATTCAAGAGCATATTGCATTTGTGCAAAATCAGGAATAAGCTACTCTGTATGAAGAATCAAAAAAGGCCGCTTCCATAGGAGCGGCCTTTTTTGATGTGTTTTTCTAATACTTATCGACTAGCCATGTATTCAATAAGCGCCACTACTTTCGAAGAATAGCCCCACTCGTTGTCATACCAAGACACTATTTTGACGAAAGTTGGCGTCAATTGTATGCCGGCGCCAGCGTCAAAAATAGACGTTCTTGGATCGCCTAAAAAGTCATTGGAAACCACTGCATCTTCTGTGTAACCCAAAATGCCTTTCATAGGCCCTTCAGAAGCCGCCTTCATCGCTGCGCAAATTTCCGCATAAGTGGCAGCGCGCTCTAAATTAACCGTCAAATCGACTGCAGAGACATCGGCAGTGGGCACCCTAAAAGACATTCCAGTTAATTTACCATTTAAGGCAGGGATTACTTTCCCAACTGCTTTTGCAGCTCCTGTAGAAGAGGGGATAATGTTTTGATATGCGCCACGTCCACCTCTCCAGTCTTTGGCAGAGGGCCCGTCGACTGTTTTCTGTGTGGCAGTAGCCGCATGCACGGTGGTCATTAAGCCTTCCTTGATGCCAAAATTATCATGCAATACTTTGGCAATAGGGGCCAAACAATTGGTGGTACAAGACGCATTGGATACAAATTGCATGTCAGGCGTGTAGTCGGTATGGTTTACACCCATCACAAACATAGGGGTGTCGTCTTTTGAAGGTGCGGACATTACTACTTTTTTGGCTCCAGCTAGAATATGACCCTGGGCTGATGCTTTGTCTAAAAAGAGACCTGTGGACTCTACCACATATTCTGCTTCAATTTCACCCCACTTCAAATCAGCAGGATTTCTTTCAGAAGTGACTCGAATGGCTCGTCCATTGACGATTAGTTTACCGTCTTTCACGGCAACATCTCCTTTGAAGTTGCCATGAGTTGAATCATACTTGAGCATATAGGCCATATAATCTACATCGATGAGATCATTAATTCCTACAACTTCAATATTTTCACTTTGAGTGGCTACACGAAATACCAACCGACCAATTCGACCGAATCCGTTTATAGCAATTTTGGTTTTAGACATGATAATAGCAGTTTGCTAACTTGAGAAGTATAATAATTCAAAACGCAAAGTTATCATTTGTTTGGCGGGTTGCAAATGGACATGCAAGTATTTTTTATCGTTTAGTAGTACTACAACTATATGACCGCTTAGTGGGTCTTTAATATCACACATCACAAAAAAATCATGCTTACTCTTTTTAGGCCTACTAAAAGTATCAACGGAGATCGAATAGAAGCGCTGCTAAGGGAGATTACAGCGGCCTATCAAGTCATCTTTAAAGAAATCTCTGAATCATTGTACCTAACTAACGACGGTGAGGTCATTGAAGAGAATAAGATGCAACAATATTTGGAAGGTCTGGGGCGTGAATTGACCCATCAGCGCGACTTATTTAGCGATAGTCGTGAGATTGGATAATATTCACTTAAAAATATCGGCGCTTATTTGCAAATAATGGCGATAGCTATATCTTTGCCACTCGAAAAATTGATGCAGTATCAAAACGGCAGCAATCTTGGAGAAAATGGTCCGTTCGTCTAGGGGTTAGGACGCCAGGTTTTCATCCTGGTAACAGGGGTTCGATTCCCCTACGGACTACAATTAAAGCCTTTTATGACTCATAAAGGGCTTTTTTTATGCACAGCGTACACAAGAGCGTACACAAAACCTCCTAAATATAAACTACTATGG
>JABMNK010000032.1 GCA_013204595.1 Flammeovirgaceae bacterium | reverse complement strand
TAATTCAACAACTGTGAACTTAAACTCCTTATCGTACTTTTTTCTTTCTTCTGCCATAAAACTTGAATTTAATCATTTTGGTTTTATAGCTTAACTCTAACTCCGGTATTTTGACACATTCCATAGTTAATTCTTGATTTATTTAAATAAAAATAATTCCATTGAGTGATCTTGGAATATTAAAATAACTAATGGAAGTTTTTGTTAATTACTTTGAAGAGAAACTTTATGCTACTAATTAATAAGAACCTAACGCTTGATTTTCTATTGAAGCAAGTCTTAAAATTTCTTCATATTCCGTAGGTGTCAAATCTTGACTGAAATAGTGTATTGGATTGATGTTGATATTGTTTTTAAAGACCTCGTAATGAAGATGCGGTGCGGTTGACCGCCCTGAACTACCTGAATAGGCGATTAAGTCTCCCCGCTTTACATTTTGTCCTTTTACTACCAATATCTTACTTAGGTGGCCGTATTTGGTTTCATAGCCAAATCCATGATTGAGCTGAATCTCTCTACCATAACCACTTAATGAAATTTTGGTATAGCTGATCACACCGTTTCCAGTAGCATATACAGGGCTTCCCACTTCTAGTGAAAAGTCAATTCCCTCATGCATTCTTCGAGTTTTTAAAAAAGGATCAATTCTATAACCAAAGCCAGAAGAGAGGCGTTTCAACTCTTTATTGGATACTGGTTGAATGGCCGGTATGGCGGCCAGTAAATCTTCTTTATTCTTAGCTAGCTCGACGATTTCATCATAGGACTTGGTTTGAATGTACATTTGTTTTTTCAAGTCGTCGATCCACTCAAGGTTTGTCAGAATAAGATCTTCTCTTGCCAAACCTTCATTGATTAATTGACGGTACTTAAAGGCTCCGCCAGTACCCCCTTTTCTGACTTCTTCAGGTAAAGGATCAACACCAAATATAACTCTATAGATATCATCATCTCGATCTTCCATTCCTTGAAGAACGTCATTAATATTGGTCATCTCTTTATTTAGCAAGTTGTAGTAAATGAGTAATTCTTCATTTTCTTTTCTTAGCTGGGCCTCTTCTGGAGATTCAAAATAGGCCATATATCCATAAACAAGACCCATAGCGGTCATCAATGCTAAAGTTAAAAAGGCCAATGAATTAAGGAAAACATCCAACTTACTCGTCTTTATCCTTTCATATCGGCAGGATTCTGTGTCGTAATAGTATTTTATTCTTGCCATTGATGTTTATAGCGCTAATTTTGTAGCAGTAAAATAGCTTATAAGATATTAAGCATACCTTAAATAAGGTGCAAATCTATCTTATTGACTAAAAAATAACAAACGATCACTCAAAATTTAATATTTTGTTTTCTTATGGAGTCAAGGATAATACGTCAGAAATTTTTAGATTATTTTAAAGACAAACAGCATAAAATAGTCCCTTCTGCGCCTATTGTGGTTAAAAATGATCCGACATTAATGTTCACAAATGCCGGAATGAATCAGTTTAAGGATTATTTTTTGGGAAACGAAGTAGCTGCCAACAAACGCATTGTGGACACTCAGAAATGCCTTAGAGTTTCCGGAAAACATAATGATTTAGAAGAGGTTGGCTTTGACACCTATCATCATACGATGTTTGAGATGTTGGGTAATTGGTCATTTGGTGATTACTTCAAGAAAGAGGCGATTTCATGGGCATGGGAGTTATTGACAGTGATTTATAAGTTGCCTGAGGAACGGATGTACGTTACCGTTTTTGAGGGAGATCAGAAGGAAAAACTTGTGTCTGACAATGAATCGCGAGAATTATGGCTAACGCATGTGCCTATAGACCGTATTATCAATGGAAATAAGAAAGATAATTTCTGGGAAATGGGTGATTCTGGCCCATGTGGCCCATGTTCTGAGGTCCATATAGATTTACGGTCGGAGAAAGAAAGGAGTAAGATTCCCGGTAGAGATTTGGTCAATTGCGATCATCCGCAGGTCGTGGAGATTTGGAATTTAGTTTTCATTCAATTTAATCGACTTGCTTCAGGGGAATTGGAAAGTTTACCAGAAAAGCATGTCGACACAGGAATGGGCTTTGAGCGATTGGCCATGGCCATACAAGGAAAACAATCCAATTATGATACAGACGTCTTCCAACCGCTCATTAAAAATATTGCGCAGCGAGCAGGCACTAGCTATGGGTCAAATGAAAAAACGGATGTAGCCATCCGTGTAATTGCCGATCATATCCGAGCGATTGCTTTCACCATTGCTGATGGCCAGCTGCCTAGTAATGCCAAGGCAGGATACGTAATCCGCAGGATACTAAGAAGGGCCGTTCGTTATGGGTATACTTTTCTCGGATTTAATCAACCCTTTTTATTTGAATTGATCCCCATGTTAAGTGAGCAATTTTCTCAAACCTTTCCTGAATTGTCTGCTCAGCAAGATTTTGTCACCAAGGTAATTAAAGAGGAAGAGCTGGCTTTTCTTCGAACTTTAGAGAAAGGATTGGCGCGGTTTGATTTATTGAAGACTAATGCAAGTTCGATGATTTCTGGTTTGGAGGCTTTTGAATTATTTGACACCTATGGATTCCCTTTGGATTTGACAGCCCTTATTGCCAAAGAGCACCACTTGCAATTAGACATGGATGGTTTTGAAAAGGAAATGAGCAAACAAAAGGACCGATCAAAAAAAGCGGCTGTTCAAGATACCGGTGATTGGAACAAAGTTCATAGGGTTTATGAGGAATCAGTATTCGTTGGATATGATCAATTGGCACATGATTGCAAAATAGTCAGATGGCGTGAAGTCAAGCAGAAAGAGCAAATATTATTTCAATTGGTTTTGGATTATACACCTTTTTATGCTGAAAGTGGGGGTCAAACTGGAGATACAGGGGTATTGATATCCGATAATGAGCAAGTCATTATACATGACACTAAAAAAGAGAATGCGCTTTTTATTCATATAACAAAAAAGCTCCCCCAGCAGATAGCGGGTTCTTTCAAGGCGGTTGTCGATAAGAAAAAAAGATCATTGACAGAAAATAACCATAGTGCTACGCATCTCTTGCATGCGGCTTTGCGAGAGGTGCTGGGTGACCATGTTCAACAGCGTGGTTCATTGGTAAATGAGCATCTTTTGAGATTTGATTTTTCTCATTTCGTTAAATTAACTACTGAGGAAATTATAGCTATTGAAAGGATTGTTAATCAAAAAATTAGGTCAAATATCCCATTAGAGGAAGTTCGAGAGGTACCCATATCAGTGGCCAAGAAAATGGGGGCAATGGCCCTTTTTGGTGAAAAATATGGAGATTCAGTGCGTGTTATCATCTTCGATAAAAAATATTCTATCGAATTATGTGGTGGTACGCACGTGTCTGCAACGGGTGAAATTGGAATGTTTAAAATTCTTTCCGAGAGTTCTGTAGCTACGGGCGTTCGACGGATTGAGGCAATCACGGCCGATCGTGCAGAGACTTTTTATTATGAAAAAATTAATCTTTTAAATGAGATCGAACAAATTCTTAAAAATCCCAAAGACCCGCTAAAGGCGTTAGCTTCCTTGTTGGAAGAAAAGAACCAACTGAGCAAACAAGTAGATGCCTTGAATAGAAGTAAGTCTAAAGAGCTAAAAAAAGATCTTTTGGCGGCAATGGTCAATTATGGCGATATAAATTTGATCAGTTTTCAAGGAGAATTTCCAAGTAATGATTCAGTAAAGCAGATTTCCTTTGAATTAAAAAAAGAAGTATCCAATTTGGTGTTATTGATTGGTGCAGAGATTGAGGGTAAGCCCAATTTGACCGTGATGATAGATGAAATAGTGACTCAAGAAAAATCATTAAATGCCAACGAATTAATAAAAGGAATGGCCAGTTTTATTCAAGGAGGAGGTGGTGGTCAATCTTTTTACGCGACAGCGGGGGGTAAAAAGATGGCAGGATTATCCAAGGCACTTGAGGCGGGTAAAGAAATGTTACAAGCTAAATTACAATGAGGTGGTAGATAGGACGGAATGGGAGACCGTAATCGGCTTAGAGGTACATGTACAACTCAATACTGAGAGTAAAATATTTTCTGGGGATCGTAATTCTTTTGGTAATAGGCCCAATACCGATGTGGGAGCGATCACCCTTGCGCATCCGGGGACGTTGCCACTTGTGTCAAAGGAAGTAGTAGCCATGGCGATGAAATTGGGTATAGCTTTGGATTGTCAGATCAACCGAAATTTAATTTTTGATCGTAAAAATTATTTTTATCCAGACTCACCAAAAGGGTATCAAATAACTCAAGATACCACACCCATTTGTTTGGGAGGTAGTATTCAGGTGATTAAGGAAGGTTTGGCTAGTTTTAGTGTTGAGCTGACTAAAATACATTTGGAAGAGGATGCTGGAAAATCAATTCACGTCCAGGGGAAAAAATACACCAATGTCGACCTTAACAGAGCAGGGGTTCCTTTGGTAGAGATTGTAACTGAACCGCTAATCGTTTCTTCCGAACAAGCAGGGTTATGCCTAATCACTTTAAGGAGACTCGTGCGTTATTTGGAAATTAGTGATGGTAATATGGAACAAGGTTCCTTGCGCTGTGATGCCAATGTTTCCGTTAGGCGATCGGGTCAACCCCTTGGCAGCAAGGTTGAAGTTAAAAACATGAACTCAATTCGAAATGTGAGAAAAGCGATTGATTATGAAATTGATAGACAAATCAATTCTCTGACCAAAGGAATCCCGATAATTTCAGAAACGAGGATGTATCATCCAGAAACCAATACTACTTCAGGGATGAGGACAAAGGAGGCGTTAAATGACTATCGTTATTTCCCGGAACCAGACATCAGCCCGATTTTCATCAGTGACCAGTGGTATGATCAAGTAAAAGCATCTTTACCGATGCTTCCTCAAGAGGTAAGAAATTTGTTAATAACTAAATATGGGCTGCCTAGTTATGATTCGGAATTATTGAGCGAAGATCACCATCAAGCAGCATACTTTTTCAAGACGGCTGAGCTATGTAAGAATTACAAGGCCATTTCCAACTGGATGATGGGAATTATAAAATCTTTCTTGAAGGAGTCGGGCATTGAAATTACCCAATTTGTGATCACCCCTGCACAATTGGCTTCTCTGCTGCAAGCAGTAGATGATAAATTATTGAGTCATTCGGATGCGACTCAAAGGGTTTTTAAATATATGCTAGAAGATTCAGGAATAGCACTTACTGAAATACTTGTAAATTTGGGATTGACCCAGCAGGGTGAGGAACAGGACGTACAACCGCTCATAGATGCTGTATTGAATGAACATGCGATAAAGGTAAAAGAATACCACAATGGCAAAAAAGGAATTGCGGGTATGTTTATGGGGTTGGTTAAGAAAAGGGCTACCGGCGGTTTGGACCCAGTAAGGCTCGAACAAATGATTATTGAATCCTTAAAAAAAAATAAGCAGTGAGGAATATAGTTAATTTTTTATTGGTTTTATTGATGATCGCTGCATGCGGGAGTCAAACGAATGATCCTATAATATTGAATATACAATTGGATGAGGCCATATCGGGAGAGACAATTAATTTGCTTAAAGCCACTGAGCAAGGATTATTGATTATTGATTCGGCCAAATTAATTGATGGTAAAGCACATTTCCTGGTTTCCGCTACGCAAACGGACTTTTATAGATTAGACCTATTCAGTAGGAAAGCCATCAATTTAATATTAGGAAAAGAGGACCAAGAGGTTTCTGTTATCACCTCAATTGGTGGACTAAAACCAGTTCTCATTGAGGGTTCAAGAGAAACTTTATTAATCATGTCCATGGACAGTACCTCACTCAAAAGGCAAAGCGATACCCAGCTACTGAATCAAGAAGCCATTCAGGCGCGCTCAGCAGGTGATATCGCAACCTTAAATGCAATCATTCAGCAGTTTAACTATTTGAATCAACGGCATGAGAATAATTTAATGGAGCTGATAAAGATGGCAGCTCCAAGCTTAGCTGGGATTTATGGTATGAACTATATAGACTTGGAAAACAACTTTATTTTTGCAGATAGTATTGCCAGCATATATCAAGAAATGCTTCCGGGTCACATTTTGAGTCGAGATCTTCTATCAAAAGTAAATGCGTTAAGATCCCTCTCTCCTGGTGTGGAAGCTCCAGAAATCGCATTGCCTGATGTTGATGGTAACGTTTTTGCATTGAGTTCTCTTAAGGGGAAATATGTGTTAATTGATTTTTGGGCTGCCTGGTGTGGCCCTTGTAGAAAGGAGAATCCCAATGTAGTGAAATTATATCAAAAATATCGTAATGAAAACTTTGAAATTCTTGGAGTTTCATTGGATCGAACCAAACAGGCCTGGTTGAAAGCTATAGCAGATGATGGATTACAATGGAAGCACGTTTCGGATTTGAAGTATTTCAACTCCGCTGCCGCAGACGCTTATCAAATAACGGCAATTCCTCAAACGTTTCTCATTGATCCGCAAGGTAAAATCCTAATCAAAGGATTGAGAGGACCTACCTTAGAGGCGAAATTGAAAGAGCTTTTTAACTACTAAAGCTGAAACCAAACTTTGAGTTCATTCCAGAGCGCAATTTTCAGATCTTTATTTTCATTAAGTACAGGTATGGCATAGGTATGGAATATTTCATGTGCTCCTTTTTGTTCCATCTTATTTAAGTTTTTTGCGCCATCATTAAATCCGAAGATGAGTGTTTTTTCAAAACGGAATTGGGCATCCCAGGTTTCACTGATGTTGGCGGTATTGATATCTATATTGATGGCTTTTAGGAGGTTTTCTAAGGTTTTTTTTGCCGGTTCAGTTAATGGTTCGGTGAGAATTAATAAACCAGGTTTTATATCAATAATAGGAAGTGACGCGCTATTTTTTTGCTCATTTTGCTCGATATGAGCGGACGCGGATACAACTAAGGTCATATCTTTTGCCAGATACAGGTCTTCGCTGATCACGAGATACAAGTTTTCGTCGGTTACTTTTTCCATGTTTAATGAACAAACAAAGATTTGAGTTCAGTTGCATCATCTGGGGACATTCTTTTGGCCAAAATCAATCTTAATTGCCTCCTGCGCAAGGCGCCATTATAAAGGTCTCGTTCAAATTTTGATTGGGGAACCACCTCAGGTACTCCTACCGGTTGTCCATTTTGATCCACCGCTACAAATGTAAAAAAAGCAGTGTGTGTATCTATTTTCTTGAAATTGGGTATGTCTTCGGCTATCACCTTAATATAAACTTCCATTGAAGTGTTAAATGCCCGAACGACAAAAGCTTCAATGGTGATGACATTTCCCAGATTAATAGGTTTTGAAAAGGAAATATTATCAACGGAAGCAGTAACCACGATTTTATTTGCATGCCGTTGAGCAGATACTGCCGCTGCTATATCCATCCAATGCATTAAACGACCACCCATTAGATTGTTCAGCGTATTTGTGTCATTAGGCAGAATTAACTCTGTCATAGTGACCAACGAGGCCTTACATGTTTTTATATTTTTTAATTTACCATCCATCTTTGCCTAGTAAAGGTACGAAGCTAAATTGGCTGAATTCTTTTTTCGATACGTTGTTTTCTGAAATTTTCTTTAGAGACAACATTTTTTGATGTTTTTCATTGCCGACAGGGATCACTAAGATTCCTCCAATTTTCAATTGTGTTATCAATGCATTGGGGACGGTAGGTGCTCCAGCGGTTACAATTATTCCATCGTACGGGGCATGTTGAGGCAATCCCAAAGATCCATCTCCATGAAAAAAAAATGGATTGTAGCCGAGTTTGGGTAAAAACATCAAGGTCTTTTGGTAGATTTTTTTATTGTATTCAACGGTAAACACTTCCGCGCCTAGTTCGCTAAGGACCGCTGCTTGGTAGCCAGAGCCTGTACCTATTTCCAGTATCTTTTGACCAGGTGATAGTTGAAGTAATTCAGTCTGAAAGGCTACAGTAAATGGTTGACTAATTGTTTGACCTTCTCCTATGGGGAAGGCTTTGTCTTCGTAGGCGTGTTCTAGGAAAACGGAATCAAAAAACGCATGTCTAGGTATTTTACCAATCGCATTTAGCACTTCTTTAGAGGTGATGCCTTTGGCCGTTATTTCTTTTACCAATAGTCGTCTTAAACCCCTAGCTCTATAACTATCTTCGAATTTCTCCATATCTTGCAAATCAAAGGTAATTATTGATAAATAAATAGCATGTTTACAGGAATAGTAGAGGTTCTTGGAGAAGTTTTTCGAGTTGAAAAGTACGAAACAAATGTCAATTTCCTAATTGGGTCACCCATTGTTTCATCGCTAAGGATTGATCAGAGTTTAGCACATAACGGAGTATGCCTTACGGTGACCAAAATAACCGACGGAGGTCACTGGGTAACAGCCATTGATGAGTCCATGAAAAGAACCAATTTGGTTCGATTGAAGATAGGGGATTGCGTCAATCTAGAACGTTGCATGCCGGCAAATGGTCGATTTGATGGACATGTAGTGCAAGGTCATGTGGATCTTACGGCTGTTGCAGAAGCCATTGATGATCAAAATGGAAGTTGGCTATTTACTTTTTCGTTTAAAGAAAAAACCACGCTTTTGGTAGAAAAGGGAAGCGTCACTATTAACGGCATCAGTCTGACCTGTTTCAATATTAAAGCGCATTCATTTCAAGTAGCGATTATTCCTTATACCTATACCCATACCAATTTAGGATTGCTTTCAAAAGGGGATGTTGTCAATATTGAATTTGATATCATTGGCAAATATGTGGCCAAGATATTAGGAGAAAGAATGAGCTAATTTCCTTGCAAAATACAAATAGCTTTGATAACAAAAGATTGCACATAACATACCGACAGCAAATCCGAAAAGGACATCACCTGGGTAATGTACGCCCAAATATACCCGTGAATATCCGACAAGCAAAGACCAAATCAATAATCCGTAAGTAAGCAGTTTCTTCTTCTTCTTAAAAAGGAATAAAAAGATCGTCGCTAGCCCCATGGTATTAGCCGCATGTGAAGAAGCAAATCCATATTTGCCCCCACAATTGCTGACAATTTCAACGATAAATGAAATTGATGCGTCTCTGCAGGGTCTTAGTCTTTCAAAAAAAGGTTTCATAAGACCTGAGGTGATTTGATCAGATAAGGTGATGGTCAGCACGATAAATATTAGGGGCAGCCAAAAGTTTCTCCCAAATTGTGCATAGGTCTTATATATTAAAAAGAGGTACAAAGGAATCCAGATTAATTTATCTGAAAGCCAAATCATTAGGGGATCCAAAGTGGGTCTTCCGGAGCCATTGATGAGGTCTAAAAGGTATAAATCAATTGATTGTAAGAGATCAAGCATTATCTAGCCAATTGATGTCTTTTTGAAGGAAGGTTAATGTTTGGCCCTCCAAACTTTGCGCATCTGGTTGATGATTGTATTCCCAGCGTGCTTGTGGAGGTAGACTCATCAAAATGGACTCAGTGCGGCCATCTGTTTCTAAACCAAATTTGGTGCCTTTATCGAGAACCAAATTGAATTCGGTATACCTGCCTCTTCTAAGATATTGCCATTCTTTTTGTTGATCTGTAAATTTTTGGTTTTTGTTTCTATTGATTAGTTCAGTGTAAATCGGAAGGAAAGCATTTCCAACGTCTTGTACGAAATGCCAAATTTGGTCTTTGGAGGATTGTGGACCTTGAGACAAATGATCAAAAAAGATACCGCCAATACCTCTAGTTTCTTTGCGATGGGTAATGAAAAAGTAGTCATCTGCCCATTTTTTAAATCTAGGATAATATGCTGGATTGTGTCGATTGCAGAGGGTTGATAAGGTGTGATGAAAAAAACGGGCATCCGAAGCTTGCACATAATGAGGTGTTAAATCCATGCCGCCACCAAACCAACTGGTGCCATCGGACATTTCAAAATACCGCACATTCATGTGAATGATAGGTACCCAAGGATTGATTGGATGGATAACGATAGAAACGCCAGTGGCGTAAAAATCACCTGATGCAATCTTCATTGAATCAATAAGCGCTTGAGGTACCCTTCCACTTACTTCAGAAAAGTTGACACCACCTTTCTCAATTACACCTCCATTTGAGATGATACGGGAGCGGCCACCCCCACCACCTGGACGGTCCCAATGATCCTGTCTGAAAATCCCTTTCCCATCGCTGTCTTCGAGTCCGGCACAGATACCATCTTGAAGTGCTTTAAACCAATTGCTAATTTCTTCTTTCATATCAAAAAGGTAGTCCTATGCCAATACTGATATTGGATTTGTTCCTAAAAACACCGGAGTGACTAAGCAGTTTGTTTAAGATATATCGACTGCCGATGGGTTGTCCTGGGTCTATGGCCTGAATGGCACCATCTAGGCGTAAAACTACTACAGAGAAGTCGAATCTTAATCCCATGCCAATCCCCACGCCAAGTTCTTTGTAAAATTTATCGAAATAAAACTTACCGTCATCTCCTTCCCAATCTTTAATGTTTTGATCACTATTCAGTATCCATATATTACCTACATCCATAAAAAAAGCATAATCTAAATTCTTTGTTAAATTATCTCGATACTCCAAGTTGGCCTCAATAATCATATCACCGCCTTGCTCCCTTTGGTAGTTGATAATGGCAACCTTCTTATTTGCAGCGTCTTTTTCATTTTCAGTGACACCATAAGAACCTGGCCCGAGTCTGCGCACAGGCCATGCTCTATTGCTATTACTTCCACCAGCGTAAAACCTTCTTTCATAAGGTAGCGATCTTGCTTCACCATAGGCATATGCCAAGCCAAGGTTGAACCGAAAGGCTAATTGCCCTTTCGGAAGTATGATTAATCCTCTAATATCTGTGTTTATTTTGGCCCACTGAAACAAGGTAAAAGTTGAATCGGGAATTATTTTATTGAATGCATTAATGTATAAACCTCCAGATTCCCCATACAAGTGTAATAAATAAGAGTTTGTTTTGAGATTACCATAATCATTTTGGTTGTAGTTGAAGTCGGAGGATAAATAAGTAGTAAGTGAAGGTTTAAATGCTGCTGATAAAGATCCATTGCCTAGTGAGTCTTGCTTATCTAAGAACGCTTGAAAATCGTCATTAATCGTCCTGATATCCGTGAAATTGAAGCCAAAGGGAGTTACGATGAACTGCCGTTCGTTGCTGTTATTCCATAGGTATGAAAAATCAGTAATTATTTGATTTCGTTCATATTCTTTGGTCCTATTTTCATAATGATACAAAAAAGACAATCTAGTCCTAGGGTTAAATGGGGCTATTATTTTTCGATATCTCTGTGAGATGGGAAAAAGAAATTGTGGGAAAGTAAAAGACAATCGGCCGCCATATTCAAAGAGTGAATAAGGCTGCTGTCTAGAGTCAATATTAGAAATCCCCAATAGCGAAAAGTTAAAATTTAAATCGGCCGTTTCAAAATGCCCAAATGCATTTCTTTTTTTAATGCCTAATGTGATAAAGGGACCAGGAAGTACTTGAGAAAAATTATCTTGAATAAATCCGAATTCATTGGAAGTTTGGTATTTATCAAGAGGTTTGGCGAAAATACTCGCTATGAGTTCTTGGTTGCTAGAAGAGTCGTATTGAATATTTATAAATTTATAAGTATCCAATAAGGATAGTTGACGCTGGGTGATTAAGGTCTTTTCCTTACTGTAGAGCTGATTTTTTGCTATAAAAATCTTTTGATTTAGAATATTTTCATTGTACTTATTGCCCTTAAAGTGATAGTGCACCCCATCTTGATTTGGGAGCGTGAGTGTATCCGGCTCATTAGTATTCATGTTGGTTAAAAAGCGGACCTCAGCTATATTATATTGTTTGTGTGATTTTTGCCATGAGGGAATGGAAATTATTTTTTTAATTAGTACCTTATAAGGCATTAAAAGAGAAGTATCGATTTCAAAAGTCAGGTATTTTTTATTGAATTGGTAATATCCATTGTCCATTAATTTTGAAATAATTCTATCACGCTCTTTATCGATATTTTGTTGTTTATAGGGAGCTCCTTTGATTATAAAAGATTCCGCTTCATCACTTTGGAGGATATTTATTATAGAAGTGTCCGCGGTAACATATTCAATGGAATCGATCCAATATTGCTCTTTTAATTCAGTTAGGTAGGTAATATTGGCTTTTTGTTTTTTAAATTGGGTTGTGAAATTTACTGCGGCGTCAAAATATCCCTGTGCAAACAAATAACTTTGAATTCTTTCAGTATAAAGAAGATGTAAGTCTGGCTCGTATATGGCCGGCTGTTCACCAGAGCGCATCCACCAATTTCCTTCTTTTAATTGCACTTTAAGTTTATCTGTTTTTTTAT